>CAZZDB010000196.1:5355-6947 GCA_964652485.1 uncultured Oleiharenicola sp. | reverse complement strand
ACCGCGAGGACGGCTTCATCGGCCTCAACTGGCGCCAGCACGAATTCGTCACCGAATGCACCATCCTCGACAGCGCCCTCACGATCATGGGCGACGCCACGCTCAAGGTCACGAAGGTCACCGACAAGGTTTTCATGGGCCTCGACATCCGGCACGTCGCCGTGTGGCCCAAGGACGGCGACACCAGGTTCTACACTATGGTCTACCAGGACGGCGCCACCGGAAAGGCCTTCGCCAAGAAGTTCCAGATCGGCGGCCTCTCCCGCGACAAACTCTATCCGCTCGCGAAATCGGAAGGCTCAAAGCTGCTCTGGCTCGATATCAAGGAAAAGGAGAAGGATATGCCGAAGAGCGTGCACATTTCTTTGGACGGCCGGAGCAAGGCTCGCGTTCGGGAATTCGATTTCGACTTAACCCCGGTGCCGGTCTCAACGAGAATTTCGAAAGGACTGACAGTGACGAAATGGGCTATCAAGGATGTCAAACCAAACGACTTGTCCCTGGCCTAACTTCTGGCTCCCAGCTCCAAGCTCAGCAGGGCAGTGAAGGAAGTGAAGATCAACGACCTCGCGCTGAAGTAGGCCAGCGATCTGGTCGCGCCCGTCGGTTACTCCTCGAACGGATCCAGCAGGCTCACTCCCGATCGCGCGAAGTCCTCTGTGTTGCGCGTCACCACCGTCAGCTTGTGCTCCAACGCGGTGGCCGCAATCAACCCATCAGTCACCGGCAACGGCTGGTTCGGCGACAGCCGGCCCCAGCGGTCCGCAATGACCGCCGTCACTGGCAATATCCGGTCGGCATAATGCGCCTCCAGTCCGAGCAACCAGCGTTCCAAGGCCCGCGCCGCCGCCGAATCCCTGGCCCGGCGCAGTTCGATGCCCCGGCGGATCTCGCCCAGCGTAAGCACGCTCAGAAACGCTTCCTCAGGCTGGATGCCCGCCATCCAAGCCGCCACTCCGGGATCGGCCTTCGGCTTGCGCAGCTCGGAGAGCACGCAGGTATCCAGCAGGTAGCCCATCAGAATTTGTTCCGCCGGGGACGGTCGGCCGCACGGGGGAAGTCGATGGCCCCGCCAGCCGGAATACTGCGCAGGTAGGCGAGAAAGTCCTCTTGCGGACCCGCCTGGTTCCCCACGAGGGCGCTCCGCAACAACTGACGATGGGCTTCCTCCACGGAAATGCCCTGCGCGGCGGCGCGGCGGCGCAGCTTCTTCACGACGGAGGATTCGATATCACGGACAAGCAGTTGCGGCATGCCCACACGTTGCTATCAATGCTATCACCGGTCAAGCTCCGGCTCGGTGGCCGTCAATTCAAACCAATTCTGGCTTCAGCCAGCAGCTGATGTGCCTGCTCCGCGGTGACCGTGAGAAAATCCTCGAGGAAGTCAGCCAGTGGATGTCCGCCATCCAGATAGTCAGGATGGGCGGTGCCTTCGCACCGCAGTTGTTGGTTTAGAGTTGAGGGCTATTGGCCCGAGGTCCGCGCACCTTTGCCGGTGTTTGCGCCATCAGGGCCGCCAGCGTATAGCGCGACAGGGCGGCTGGCGCAGAACTCCGGACAAACACCGCGCGGCGAGCACGCCGCAACGGT
>CAZZDB010000196.1:0-5255 GCA_964652485.1 uncultured Oleiharenicola sp. | reverse complement strand
GGATTGGCCAGAATTTCCCGCGCAACGGGATCATTGGCATGCTGCGCCAGCGCCACTGGCCCCTCCGCCGCAATTCGCGCCAGCGCAAATCCGCCGCTCTGCGCCGTGCTCCAGCCAAGGGCGGATAGCCAGGCGTACGCCTTCACGCCCACGGTGACGCAGCCGATGGCGAGCACCCCGACACCCACCGTGCCAAGCCCGATCACGCCGCAGCCCAAGGCGCCGACAGAAAAAATCCCCACCGAAACCGCTCCGATGCTGATCGGGGCCACTGCGCAGGCGCCCCACGCAAACAGGAGGCCATAAGCCCGGTCCCCGCCGGCGATCCAACCGAACACGGGCCCCTCGCCCTCGTCCGGTGAGGAAAAGCGCAGGTGCACGAGCGGCACGCCAAACAACGCCGCCCGGCTCCGGTATTCCCGGGCCGAGGATCCGATTTGATCCCTGGGATCCCTGAAATACTCGGGACGCTCCCGTCGCTCCGCCGAGCGAAACACGCGCATTGCGCGCATCACCCGCAGCAGCGACACCGGCCAGCCCACGATGAACGCCAGCACCAGCAACTGGGCGATCGCGGCCAGGAGGACCCGGCTTTCCGGCCAGCGGAATGCGGCGGTGCGCAGACCGTACAGGGCGGCGAGAAATCCGATGCTACCGAGAAAGCAGGCCAGCGTGATCTTCACCACCGCCCGGCGCTCCCCCGGCGTCCGGGCCTGGTCGAGATTGGCGCGCAGCGTCAGGACAAGCTGGACGACGCTGCTGATCGAGGCCACCGCCGCGACGACGCCGGTGAGCTTGGCCAGCATGCCGCCGTGCGCCGCCGCCGCGCCGAGCCCGGCCGCCTTCGCCGGCGCCCCGAACTCCGGCAAGGCCGCGAGCACGCCGAGCGTAAAGACATTGCCGGGCGTGCTCCGCACGAGCGCACCTTCCACGAAGGCCAGCACCTGTTCCTGCAGGATCTTCCGACCGCGCGCCAATCGCTGCTTCACCGCGTCCTCCGTCAGGTCAAGCGCGTCGGCCACGTGTTCCACCGAGCGGTGCTCGCGGTAGTACAGGACCAGCGCCTCCCGGTACAGCTCGGGCACGCGCTCCAGCGCGCTCCACAGGATCGCCTGCTCCTCCTTTTCCATCGCGACATCCGCCACGGCCGTCTCGGCCGACACCAGTTCGCCGGCGTCCTCGATCGATTCCGCCCGCCGCACCGGCTCCCTGCCTTCGGTCCGGCGCAAACGCCCGACCTTGTGCCGCAGGATCCCACACAGCCACGAGCGCAGCTTTTCCGGCTCACGCAACGTTCCCAGCTGGCGCCAGGCCTCGACAAACGCCTCCTGCGCGAGGTCCTCGCTCTGGCTCAGCTGGCCGGTCGTGGAATACGCCAGCGAACACAGCAGCCGCTGGTACCGCTCCACGATCCGGCCGAACGCCGCGCGCTCGCCGGCCAGGCAGGCCGCCACCAACTCCGCGTCGCTGGCTACTTCGATGGAAGGCATGTTTTCCGAGGGGTTCATGATGCGCTCCCTGTACGTGCCCGAAAAGCCTGAACCGGTGACAAGGTATTTTGCCGATCGCCAAAATATTCTCTGCCACGCCTGGTGACGCCCGGAACAGGTCCGACGCGTTATCCCTAACGCGCCGTCCCGCAGCCCTTTCCTCCGCGTGACGGACCGCTGGTATGCAGCCGGGATCGCCGACCCCGGACCCGGACTGTTCCGTTTCCCAAAATACTTTGTCACCGGGTGTGCCTTTTCTGGCCCTTACCGGCGAATCCTCACTTCAACCAACTCAACCACCCATCAAAATGAACCTGTTCTTCCGTGCCTCCGATTGCCGCCAATTCCTGGTGGCCTCCGTGTTGGTCCTCCTGACCTTCACGCTGGGCCCCGTCGCGGTCCGCGCCGCGACCACCCCCGCCTTGCTCGACGACTTCTCCGATCCCAAGCACAACGCCCACGGCGTCGACCGGCTCATCATCGACGACAAGGGCGCCGGCAGCCAGTCCCATGCGACGCAGAAATGTGAAGGCGGCGTCCTCAAGGTCGAGGGCGAGCTGGTGCCCGGACGCGGCGTCCCCGCCTTCATCAGCGTGGTATCGCTCCTGTCGCCCGACGCCAAGCCGCAGGACCTCACCGGCTACGAGGGCGTGCGGATCCGCGTGAAGAACACCAAGGGCCTGCTTTCCGTCCAGGTCGGCAGCACCGAGATCCAGAACTTCGACTATCATACCAGCGCCCCGATCGCGACCAGACGCGGCGAGTTCCAGGAAATCCGGCTGCCTTTCAAGGACATGAAGCGCGCCTGGTCGGAGCAGACCGTGCTCAACCTGAAAACCGTCACGAGCGTCAACCTCGTCTCCTTCGGCCTGGCCAAGGACGCCTTCGCGTACGAGGTGCAGGAAATCGGATTCTATTGAGGATTCCCCCGGGATTTGTCGGCCTGCCTCGCCCCGACAAGCCCCGGGTCCTGAGCCCGTCGAACGGGCCGGCAGGCAGGCCACGCTACGACACACCCCGTCGCTTCGCGCCACCCCTCTTCAAAGAAGGGATCCAATCTTCAGCCGCACCGTCTTAGATCCCCTCTATCAAGAGGGGTGCCCGCAAGGCGGGGTGTGTCGCTCGGGTCTGAAGGAAGCACCTCCAAAGTCCACCGTCCTCATCTCTCCACCCCGCCATGAACCTATCCACCTCCCCCTCCCTCGTGCAACCGCCGCCCGAAAGCTCCCGCCTGGACTACCTCGATGCGACCCGGGCCTTCGCGCTCCTGCTCGGGATCTTGTTTCACGCGAGCCTGTCGTTCATGCCGACATTCATCGGCTGGGCGGTGCAGGATGTCTCGACCAGTTCGTTGGTCGCGATGCTCTTCACCGTGACCCACGCCTTCCGCATGGAGACTTTCTTCCTGCTCGCGGGCTTTCTCGGCCATGTGACCTTTCACCGCAAAGGCGCCGGCGCCTTCGTGCGCTCGCGTTTTCTCCGGATCGTGGTGCCGTTTGTCACCGGCTGGTTCATCCTGCGCCCGTTGCTGGTGTCCGGCTGGATCATGGGGGCGGCCAGTCTGCGCGGGGACTACAGTTTCTGGGCAGGGCTCCGCGGTGGTTTTCAAAGCCTGAATAGCCTGCCGGCCGGGATCCTCACCGGCAGCCACCTGTGGTTCCTCTACTACCTGGCGATGATCACCGGCCTGACGCTGGTCCTCCGTGGATTGGTCAAGTCGGCCGTTCCGTGGCACGCCGCGCTGGAGCGTCGCGCCGACGCCCTCGTGGCGTGGCTGGCGCATTCCCCCTTCTCCATTCCGGTGCTCGTTGTGCCGACCGCCGTCGCGTTGTGGTTCATGAACTATTGGGGCATGGACACGCCCGACCAGACGCTGCGCCCCCACCTGCCGGCCCTCAGCGTTTATGGCGGCTTCTTCGTCCTCGGCTGGCTGCTCGGCCGCCAGCGCGAGCTGATCGCGCCATTCGCCCGCCTGACACTCCGGCGCTGGATCTGCGCCGCGGTCGGCATCGCCTCCATCCAGTATCTGGGCCGGTTCCAACTCGATCCCGGCCATCCGTATTACCACGCGCTGCACGCCGCTTACGTAACAGGCTACGCGCTGACCATGTGGACGCTCGTCTTCCTGACCATCGGCGTCTTCAAAACCTTCTGCGCCCGGCCCCAGCCTGTCGTCCGCTACGTCGCCGACTCGTCCTACTGGCTCTATCTCGTGCACCTGCCCATTGTCGTCTGGCTGCAAGTGGCCGTCGCCGACCTTCCCCTGCACTGGTCCCTAAAGCTCGCGGGCATCTCCACCCTCACGATCGCCCTCGGGCTCCTCAGCTACGACCTCTTCGTCCGCTCGACCTGGCTCGGAGCCCTGCTCAACGGCCGCCGCCGCGATCGCGCGTTACCCCGGCTGGTCGGCCGCGCCCAGCCGGTCAGCTCGCGCCTCGCTTGAGGCTTCGCTTGGCCTCAACCTTCAGCCTTCTCATCTCGCCCCCTGCTCAGCCGCGCCTTGGTCTTCAGTTTTCAGCTTTCTCAGCTTGTCTCCCTGCCCTTTGCTCCATGCTCTTTTGCCGGGCGGCCCGGCCCGGACAAACACCGGGCTGGCAGTGGAGCCAGCAACGGCGTAGCTCGTAGCCTGCCGGCACGGATCTGTAGCTCAGTTGGATAGAGCACTTGGCTTCGAACCAAGGGGCCGGGGGTTCGAGTCCCTCCAGATCCACCACCGCGCATCATCTCTTTCCCGACCTGATCCGATACAGCCGCTCCGTGAAGCCGCCCTCCCGTTCGAAGTCGGCGGCCAATCGCTCGATCTGGCGGTCGAGCAGCGCACAGGCCACCCCGACCAAGACATGCGCTGCATTCGCGGCGACCGCGGCATAACTGGACTTCATGGACCCCATGAACGGCATGGACGCCGAGCCCTGTCCTTTTGGATTTCTCGGGGCATCTCTCACCTCCTTCACCCACGCGGCCACCTCCTCGGCCGTGCTGCACCGCCGGGCCACCAGTGCTTTCCGGCGTGTGTCTTCCTCTGGCCAGAGCGGCAGCCCGCGCTGCCGCAGAAAATCTTCATAGTCCAATTTCAGTTCCTCCAGACTGGCGCGGGCCACGTTGGTCAGCTTCAACTCCATCTTCTTTGACGTGCCGCTCGCCTTGCTCCCCTCGGCGATGTTCTGCACCCCACTCCGCGCCGCCTGCACCATCTGGTCGTGCGTCCGGCTGCGGGGACTGATGTAGCGGTCACAGAACCGCACGGTCACATCGAACGCCAGTTGCGCCACTTGAAAACTCTTCAGGTGCCGGTAGCCTCCGTGCACCGGAATCAACGATTCCTCGGTTTCTTGAATTTTGGGCATAGCCATGACAACAACTGGCGGCCCGTTCTCGCGAACCTACTCCTGAGCCGCACCGCGCCAAGCCCTGATTTCGTCAGTCGGGTCCATTTCGTTCATCAGGTCCATTCAGCCCATTCCCCGGCAATTGTGACTCATCGTCCGTGGTCTGATAGTCCACATTCGGCTAAGGTCTGCGGGTGCCAGCCACCCACCCCACTCCCTCCAACCGCGTGCCGCAGGCTATACGCGGCGCCCTCAGAAAGTTTGGAGACAACGTCCGCTCGCGCCGGGAGGCGCAGGACCTCTCCCAAGAACTACCCGCCGAACGCGCCGACCTAGACCGCACCTACATCAGCGGTCTTGGAAGTCATAGGATAGAACTGAAAGGCGGCCGCGAGGGTAAAGACCACCTAGACGTAAATGTATATCTAAAGAACTA
>CAZZDB010000195.1:0-7045 GCA_964652485.1 uncultured Oleiharenicola sp. | reverse complement strand
CGACCTTCAGGTTATGAGCCTGACGAGCTACCAGGCTGCTCCACCCTGCATCAAGGGAGGTGCATAAGTGCGCGCACGGGCGGTGCCTGTCAACGGGTTTTTATGTCGGTTCCCCATGCCCAGCCCGCGCGTGGCTCTAGAATCTGAGGAATACCTATTTGCATGAACCGCCGGGAGCCCCCAATCATTTCCTTCCGTTCCATGAAAGCAGGCACATCCGTCAAGCGCGTCAAATTCCAGGGCTTTGAAGCGGTCGAACTGCTCACGCCGACCCTCCGCCTCGTGGCGCTCACGGCCATGGGGCCGCGCATCGCCTTCGTCGGTCCGCCGGGCGGCGACAACTTGTTGATGTGGACGCCGGGTAAATACCGGCGTGGCGATTGGGATCTGATGGGCGGTCACCGGCTCTGGGTGGCCCGGCCCGGCGCTGACGAAGCGGAGGAAACCTACGCCGCCGACAACCAGCCCTGTCATCTGGACACGCGGGCCGACGGTTTCACGCTGACCGCGGCCGCCGATCCCGTGCATCGCACGCGCCGTGGGGTTCGCGTCACGCTTCTTGCCTCCGACCGCGTGGCGCTGGATCACTTCGTCCGCAACGAGAGCGACATGCTCTGGAGTGGCGGACTCTGGACCCTGACCTGCACGCTGCCCGCGAAGGGCGCCACCTACACCGTGCCGCTGGGCGACGGCTCAGCGTGGGATTACGCGACCGTCATCGCCTTCCGCACCTGGGGTGGTGGCCATGGCGGCGTGGGTTTCAACGATCCGCAGTTCGGGTTCACGGACGACGCGATGGTCGTGCAGCCCTCCGGGCGCGAGAACAAGCGCATGCTCAAGGCCGACGCCGGCATCATCGCGATGCACGATCCGGTCCGGCGGTTGGTGTTGGCCAAGCACGTCGCCTACCAGCCCGACGCCAGCTATCCGCTCGGCACGAACCTCGCCCTCTATGTCGGTCCGAAGAATTTCATGGTCGAGATGGAGGCGATGGGGCCTTCGGTCACGCTCAAGCCCGGCCAGTCGCTCGGGTTGCGCGAGACCTGGGTGTTGAGCGCGGCCCAAACCGCGCCGACCGCCAAAGCCCTCCGCAGCCTCTTCGCCGCCACTTAAGCCCGGTCGCCGGCCTTCGTCTTGCGCGCGTGCTGCGGCCGCACCGATTCGCCATCCACCCAACTGGCGCCGATGAGGGTGGCACGCGGGAAGTCCGGAATCCCGGCCTCGTTGCGGTGGATCTGGCCGACGACCAGGTCCACCGCGGCCTCGCCGACGGTGTCGTTGTGCTGGTTCATCCCGGTGATCTCCGCGTGGCTCGCGCGCCATTCGAGCTGGATGACACCCACATCTCGCGGGACGCGCAGCCCGCGGGCTTTGAGCCAAGGGAAGACGACGTTATAGAGTGAGAGCAGCACGTCGGGTTGGTGGCGGTCGAACCAGCGCTGAAACAGGTCGGGCTCGGTCCGGGCCCGGTCGATCTGGGTGAACGCCGGCACGCGACGAACCTGGGGCAGGGTCTGCTGGGCGGTGAGCATGGCCCCGGAGAAACGCCATTCGACCAGCCGGTCGATGCGCTCCTCGACGACGAGCGCGGGCCGCTGGTAGCCGAGCGACAGCGCGCGCTCGAAGGCCTGGATGACGAGGTCGTGATGATCGACGCAGCTGAAGGAGAGCGCCGGATCACGCGTGCGGACGCCCGTGACCACGCAGGGAAAATTCTCCCAGACCGGGAGCAGGTGCGGTGGAAGCTGATTCTGATCCATCATGCCCACGACAACAATCCCCTTGATGGCCCGGGTGCGCAGGACCCTGATCCAGCTTTCCGCCTTCAGCTTGGGGTCGTGCAGCCAGAAATAGTCGAAAGAATAGCCGAGGCGATCGGCCCGGCGTTCACAACCCTCCACGTAGGCCGGGATGGTCGCATGGGTGCGAAAGGCCCTGGGATCGCGATGGGCGTTCACCAGCGCCAGCTTGGCTTGGAACCGGGCTGTCTGGCTGGACCGCAGCTGCGCCATCAAATGGGAGACGATGGCGTTGGGCCGGTAACCGAGCCGGTCGGCAACCTTGCGGATCTTTTCCCGGGTGGGTTCCGGGATCTGCGGGCTGTCCCGCAAGGCCAGCGACACGGTGTTCTTCGAACAGCCGGCAGCGGCGGCGATCGTGCTCATGGTGATCCGGGTCATGGCGGGGTGGTCAGCATAGGAACCGGTTTGTCTCACGGTCAAGTAAGGTGTGATCTTCCCCGTGTCACCCGGCCCGGAGGGTGCGGCGGCGCGATGGCAACCCGGGCCGGGACCGCAGCCTCTCAGGCAGCGGCAACTCCTGCCATCAGTCTCATCAGCGTCGCTTCGCTGAAATCCGCCCGGGCGACCTCACCGGCGAGCCGGCCGTTGCGCATCACCAGGATGCGCCGGCACAGGCCGATCAATTCGGGCAGTTCGGAGGAAACCACGAGCAACGCCTTGCCTTCACAGGCAAGTTCGTCGAGCAACTGGTAGATCTCAGCCTTCGCGCCGACGTCCACTCCGCGCGTCGGTTCGTCGATGATGAGCACGTCGCAAGAACGGGCGAGCCACTTGGCGAGGGCGATCTTCTGCTGGTTGCCACCACTGAGTCCGGCCGTGATGGTGTCGAGCGAGGGCGTTTTCACGCGAAGGCGGCTGACGTAACGCTGGGCCAGCGCCCGCTCGGCCGCGCGCTGCACCCAGCCCAGGCGGGAGATTCCCGGCAGCGCGGCGAGCACGGTGTTCTCGCGGCAGTTGAGCCCGAGCACCAGGCCCTGGCGCTTGCGGTCCTCCGGCACGAGGCCTAGGCCGGCGGCCAGGGCGGCATCGATCGAACCAAGCGGCAGGGCCTTGCCGCCGACGGTGACGCGGCCCGTGGCCTCCGGATCGAGCCCAAAGATGGCCTGCGCCACCTCACTGCGGCCGGCCCCGACGATGCCAGCGACACCGACGATTTCACCCGCGCGGACCTCCAGGCTGATATCGCGAAACAATTTCCCGGAGGTGAGTCCCTGCACGGCCAGCCGGCAGGGGCCGGGTTCGTGACCGAGGTGGGCCGGGGTCTGGATGAGCAGCTCGCGGCCGATCATCTGGGTGACGACCCGGTGCGGATTGGTCGCGGCGACCTTCTCGGTGACGACATGCCGGCCGTCGCGGAGTACGGTGATGTTGTCGCAGAGGGCGAAGAGCTCCTCGAGTCGGTGGGAGACGTAGATGAGGGTGAGGCCACGGCCCTTGAGCTCGCGCACGAGGCGGAAGAGCTCGCTGGTCTCGGCGGCAGACAGGGAGCTGGACGGCTCGTCCATCACGATGACCCTGGCCCCGGTGCCGACGGCGGCGGCGATCTGCACGAGCTGCTCGCGGCCGGTGGAAAGGGTGCCGATGATGACGTCGGGATCGAGGTCGGCGCCGATCGTGGCGAGCATGGCCTTGGCGCGCGCGCGGAGCACCGCCCGGTCGACAAAGCCGGCGCGGCGCGGCAGGTCGCCGAGGCAGAGGTTTTCCGCGACACTGAGGTTCGGGCAGAACGCGAGCTCCTGATGCACCATGGCGATGCCCAGCTCGCGCGCCGCGAGCGGGCTGGCCGGGGCGATGGCGCGGCCGTCCAGCCGGATTTCGCCACCGTCGGCGGTGTGCACGCCGGCGAGGATCTTGCCGAGCGTGCTCTTGCCCGCGCCGTTCTCGCCGATCAACGCGTGGCACGTGCCGCGTTCCACGGCGAAGCCGACTCCGTCGAGCGCGAGCACGCCAGGGAAGCGCTTGGTGATGCCGTGGAACTCGAGGAAGGACATCTTCGGGGGCAGGGCGATTCATCCCCGACGAGCCACGGCTCATCCGGAGAATTCGCCCTATCGGCTCAGTTCGGCAGCCACTTGGCCCAGTTCTTCGAGTAGGCCTCGACATTTTCCTTGGTGACGGGGATCAGGGCGCTGACTTCCTTCACCGCAGGCGGGTCCTTGTGGTCGACGATCTTCTCGATGAGAAGCTCGACCGTGCGGTGGCCCCACTCATAGCATTGCTGGCCGAGGAGCACGGGCACGTGGCCGCTGCGGATATAGGCGAGCTGGGCGGGCAGGGCGTCGACCGAGACGCATTGCACCGTGCCGGGCTGCCACTTGAGCGCGTTTTCGGTGAACAGGGGCCAGCCGCCGATGAAGGCCCAGCCGGTGATGTCCGGGTTGGCCTGCATGACCTGTTCGATCTTGGCGGCGGCGTCCTGCGGCGTCTCCTTGTGGTAGTAGACGTCGCGGATCGTGATGCCGGGGAACTGCGCGGCGACCTCCTTCACGCCCTGCACGCGCCGCTGGAGGTTCGGAGCGTTCGGGTTGCCCGCCAGGACCGCGACCACACCCTTCCCGTGCAGGACCTTTGCGAGCTCGGTCATGGTCTGTTTGCCGCACTCGATGTCGTCGACCCCGTAGGTGACGAAGCGCTTGGACGCGGGGGCATCGGAGTCGAAGGTTGCGACCGGCACGCCGTTGTCGACGGCGTGGTTGATCGCATCGGTGAGCTTGTTGGCGTCGGAGCAGCTGACCGAGATGCCCTCGGCGCCGGCCAGCACCAGCTGCTCAATGGCCTCGGCCTGCTTCTGGGCGTCCTCCTCGTTGGGGGTGCGCCAGTCGATCTTGATGTTCAAGCCGCGTTGGGCGCTGAGTTCCTTGGCGGCGTCCATGGCGCCGACGCGGGCGGCCTGGAACACGGGATTGCCCTGGGACTTGGCGACGAGGCCGATGGTGATGGTGCGGGGCGCGGCGGACGCGAGCACGGCGCCGGCCAGGCCGGCGGCAAGGAGGGATAGGATTTTTTTCATGGGTTTTGGGAGCAAAGGGTCAGGGGGCGGCTCGGGTGAGACGGCGCTTGGAGAGCCAGGTGTTGAAATTGTCGAGTACGACGGCCGCGATCACCACCGAGCCGATGATGATCTGGCTGTAGTTCTGATCAATGCCGAGAATCACAATGCCGCTGCTGATCATCTGGATGATGAGCGCGCCCAGTACGACTCCGAGGGCCGAGCCGCGGCCGCCGGTCAGGCTGGCGCCGCCGACCACCGCCGCGGCGATGACGTTGAGCTCGTAGCCCTGGCCGTCCCCCGAGGTGGCTGCGCCGTAGTAGCCGATGGACAGCATCGCCGCGATGCCGGCGGCGAGGCCGGAAAGGAGATAGACGCCGAGCTTGACCCGCTCCACCCGGATGCCGCTGAAGCGGGCGGCGAGCTCGTTGCCGCCGACGGCATAGACGCGCCGGCCGGCGGCGAGGCGCGAGAGGAAGATCCAGCCCGCCACGAGCACCAGGAGCATGACCAGCAGCGGCACCACGCTGAGGCCGTCGCCGACCTCCTTGCGGACCAGTTCGCGGAAATCCGGCGGGAAGCCGCCGACCGACTGTCCCTTGGTGATGACAAAGGCGATGCCGCGCAAAATCGCCATGGCCCCGAGCGTGATGATGAATGGGTGCACGCGGAGCGCGACAATCAGGCCGCCGTTGGCGAGCCCGCACAGGGCGGCGGTGCCGACGCAAGCCCCGACGCCCAGCAAAACGCCGAGCCAGGGCTCGGTGGTGGCGGCGGCTCCGTCGGGTCCGTAATGATGCAGCACAAGCGCGCCGACCACGGAGGCGAGTGCGTAGATCGACCCCACCGAGAGGTCGATGCCGCCGGCGATGATGACGACCGCCATGCCGACGGCCATGATGGCGATGAAACTGGTGTCCTTGGCGAGCTGGGCGAGGTTCTGAATGTTGAAGAACTTGTTCTTCTCGACGAACGCCGGCACGCGCTCGCCCCCGGCGTTGACGGTGAAGACGCGCCGCCGTCCGCCGTCCGCCGTGCGCTCAAAACTCGGGATACGCACCGTGCCGCTAAAGATCGTAAGCAGCAGACCCAGGCCGACGATGACGAGCAGCAGGCCGCTTTCCTGGAATTTCAGTAGTGATCGGAGGAACGACATGAGGGGGACTAATCGCAGGGATATTCCATCGAGAATGCACCGTTCCGGAGCAGGTTCGTCAACCATTACCCTGCCGGTCGCGGCGGGTTTTTGGCTTTGCGGCTTGCGTCATGGGCGGTGGGACAGTGAATTCGTCTGTCCGTTCGAGAGCCGCCCCGCTCACTCCGGCCCAGGCTGCACCCCTTTTCCCTATGCATGTCCTCCCGCTCGTTCCACTGTTCGCCGTGACCGGCGCCGCCGGCGCATCCGCGACCGGCAGCCAGATCATCCTGCAACTGGCCCCGGTCGACTACCTCATCCTCGGCTCGTATTTCGCCTTTGTCATCGGCATCGGCTGGGTGATCCGCCGGCAGATGAAGACGAGCAAGGATTTTTTCGAGTCGGGCCGTTCGCTGCCCGCCTGGATCTGCGCGCTGGGCTTCATCGGCGCCAACCTCGGCGCGCAGGAAGTCGTGGGCATGGCCGCGTCCGGTGCGAAATATGGCATCGCCACCAGCCATTTCTACTGGGTCGGGGCCATCCCGGCCATGGTCTTCGTCGGCCTCTTCATGATGCCGTTCTACTACGGGTCGAAGGCGCGTTCGGTGCCCGAATATCTGAAGCTGCGCTTTGACGAAAAGACCCGCACCTTCAACGCGCTGTCGTTTGCGGTGATGACGGTGTTCTCCTCGGGCATCTCGATGTTCGCCCTGGCCAAGCTGCTCAACGCGATCCTCGGCTGGAATTTTGACGGTTGCATCATCATCTCCAGCCTGATCGTGCTGATCTACATCTACTCGGGCGGCCTGACCTCCGCCATCTACAACGAGGTGCTGCAGTTCTTCCTCATCGTGCTGGGATTCCTGCCCCTCGTCATCCTCGGCCTGCAGGACATCGGCGGCTGGGCGGGACTGATGAAGAATCTTGACGCCTACTCCGTCACCAAGGGCATGCCGGGTGCGTGGAGCTCGTCGTGGGCGCACATGGGTACAGCGGCGGCCAACCCGATCGGCATCGAGTGGTTCGGCCTGGTGGCCGGCCTCGGCTTTGTGCTCTCGTTCGGCTACTGGTGCACGGACTTCCTCGTCATCCAGCGCGCGATGGCGGCGAAGGACATGA
>CAZZDB010000194.1:0-7060 GCA_964652485.1 uncultured Oleiharenicola sp. | reverse complement strand
TCGAGGATGCCGAGGTCGGGGCGCGCCTGCTCGGCATCACCCTCACCAAGCGCCAAGCCACGCCGATGGCCGGCATCCCGCATCACGCCGCCGACAATTACGTGGCGAAGCTGCTCGCTGCCGGCAAGAAGGTCGCCATCTGCGACCAGTCGGAGGCCGCGCAGGCCGGCAAGCTCGTCAAGCGCCAGCTCACGCGCATCCTTTCGCCCGGCACCACGCTTTCCGCCAACCAGCTCGACGCCACGAAGAACCACTATCTTTGCGCCCTGGCCCTCGACAAAGCCGGCCTCCACGCCGCGTGGCTCGATCTATCCACCGGTGAATTCCGCCTCGCCAGCGATCCGCACCCCGAGAACCTTCTGCCGGTTTTGACGGCGCTCGACCCCGCCGAACTCGTGCTCATCGAGGGTGACCTCGCCCGCTGGCAGGCCGCGCCGCACGAGGCGCACGCGATTCACTCCCTGCACCAGTTCTGCGCGCCGCGCCTGTGTTCCGAGCTGCCGGGTTACCACTTCGAGGTCGCCGGCGGCGCCAAGGCGGTCATGGACGCACTCGGCGTGCTCAACCTGCAGGGCTTCGGCCTTTCCAACCTGCATCCCGCGCTCGGCGCGGCCGGCGCCGTGGTTTATTACGCGACGGAAAATCTCTGCGCCAAGCCGGGGAATCTCCGCTCGCTGCAGGAATACCGCAGTACGCGCACGCTCCTGCTCGACCCGGCCACGCTGCGCAATCTCGAAATCTTCCAATCGACCCGGGGCACGCGCGAGGCCTCGCTGCTCGGGGCCATCGACCGCAGCACCACCGCCGCGGGTTCGCGCCTCCTCGAGCGCTGGCTCGCCGCCCCGACGCTCGATTTGCCGGAGATCAGCCGCCGCCAGACCGTCGTCGGCGAGCTCATCGCCCAGCCGAGCGATCTGGCCCAGCTGCGCGAGTTGCTCAACAAGGTGCGCGATATTCCACGCATCCTCGGCCGGCTCCAGAACCGCCTACGCAATCCGCGCGAACTCGGCGGTGTGAAGGACACCCTCGCGCAGATCCCAGCCATCACGGCCTGCCTCGACCTGCTCGACTCGCACCTCGTCGGCCGCCACGACGGCGAGATCGCCGCCATGCGACAGCGGCTGGCCGACCTGCCCGCGCTGCGCGAACTGCTCGCCAAGGCCCTGGCGGACGAACTGCCCAACGATCTGCAGGACGGGAACTATGTTCGCGCGGGCTACGACGCCGAGCTCGACCGCCTGCGGAGCCTGACCACCGACAACAAATCGTGGCTCGCGGAGCTGGAACGCAAGGAGCAGGAGCGCTCGGGTATCAAGAGCCTCAAGGTCCGCTTCACCTCCGTCTTCGGCTACTACATCGAGATCACCAAGGCCAACCTGGCCAACGTGCCGGCCGACTACATCCGCAAGCAGACGACGGTCGGCGGCGAGCGCTACGTGACCGAGGAACTCAAGGTGAAGGAGAAGGAGATCTTCTCGGCCGAGGAAAAGTCGCTCGCCCGGGAACACGAGCTTTTCGGCTATCTGGTCGGCTGCGCGCTGGCTGAGGCCGCAACCCTCACCCGCACGGCCGATGCCCTGGCAGAACTCGATGTGCTGGCCGGCTGGGCGGTGCTGGCCCGCGAGTGGAATTACTGCCAGCCGCAACTCGATGAAAGCGATGCCTTGGGTATCGCTGACGGCCGCCATCCCGTCGTCGAACAAATGATGAAGCAAGAGCGGCTCGGGCTCGCGGGCAGCTACACCTTTGTGCCGAACGACACGGCGTTGTCCGCCACCGCTGCGCAGGTCTTGTTGCTCACCGGTCCCAACATGGCCGGCAAGTCCACCTACATCCGACAGGTGGCGCTCATCACGTTGATGGCGCAGATCGGCTGCTGGGTCCCCGCCAAGTCCTGCCGGCTCGGCCTGGTCGACCGCATCTTCTCGCGCG
This sequence comes from uncultured Oleiharenicola sp., assembly GCA_964652485.1. Lineage (GTDB taxonomy): Bacteria > Verrucomicrobiota > Verrucomicrobiia > Opitutales > Opitutaceae > Lacunisphaera. Next base: position 5,128 of record CAZZDB010000194.1, on the reverse strand, counting down.
TCGGGGCCAGCGACGACCTCGCCCGCGGCAACTCGACCTTCATGGTCGAGATGAACGAGACCGCCAACATCCTCAACAACGCGACCGACCGCTCGCTCATCATCCTCGACGAGATCGGCCGCGGCACCTCGACCTACGACGGCCTGAGCATCGCGTGGGCGGTCGTCGAGCACCTGCATCGTTCGCCCGAGCGCGGACCGCGCACCTTGTTCGCAACGCACTATCAAGAGCTCACCCAGCTCGAGAAGCACCTGCAGCGGTTGAAGAACTACTCCGTCGCCGTGAAGGAATGGAATGACGACATCGTGTTTGTCCGCCGCGTCGTGCCCGGGGCCGCCGACCGCAGCTACGGCATCCAGGTCGCCCGGCTCGCCGGCCTGCCATTGAGCGTGATCGAGCGCGCCAAGACCATTCTGGAAAAGCTTGAATCAGACGACACGTCGGTCTCGCTCCCCTCCCCCCAAGTCCGCCCGAAGAAGAAAATCTCCGTCAACCCGGCGGACGATTCGCAGCTGAGCCTGCTCTAATACATCTGCTGGAAATCCCGCGGGAGCGGTGCGCTGGCCTTGAAGGCGTTGGCCTGGCCGGCGAAGTCGTAGGTGAAGCTGGTCTCGAACGAGTGCAGGAACAGGCGCTTGTTTTTCGTCACCTTGGCGAAGGAGCGGTTGAGGGCGAAGTCGCCGTAGGTCTGGTCGCCGACGATGGGCAGGTGGCGCTTGGCGCACTGCACGCGCAGCTGGTGGCTGCGGCCGGTGCGTGGCTCGAGCTTGATCAGCGAGGTCGAAAAAGCCTTCTGCGTGTGCTTGATCAGGAAGAAGCGCGTTTCCGCCGGCACGTTGCCGATCAGCGAGGTGCGGATCTGCCCACGGACGTTCTTCACCGCGAGCATGTCGTGCCAGAATTCGTAGTGCATGTGCGGCTGGCCGAAGACCAGCGCCTGGTAGGTCTTGTTGACCTGCTTCTTGGCGTAGTGCTCGCGGACGGCCTCGGCCAGTTTCTCGGAAGCGGCGGTGAGGATCACACCGGAAGTGGCGGAATCGAGCCGGTTGAGCAGCCAGAGCTGGCGGTCGGTGCCGTCAGCCGCCTTCCAGCGGAAACACTGCGCCTCCTTGTCATAACGGCAGGTCAGCAGCGCGCGCGGCTCGTCCTGCGAGGCATTCGGATGGGAGAGGACGCCGAACGGTTTGTCGAAGGCTGCGAGGCCGTGCCCATCACGGTGGAGCAGCCGGACCCCGTTGCCCAACGGCAGCGTCTCCCAGAAGTCTCCCGCCAAGGCGCTCACTGATAGTAGAACGCGAAAGTGAGGGTCTGCTCATCCCCAAGCAGGGTGATCATCTGCTCGGTCCATTTCCGGTAGGGCTGGCGGTCTTGAATTGCGCTCTGGCAAAGCCACACGCCCTGCTTGCCGGCGTCCGCGTCCTCGACCTTGACGATCTCCGTCTCGCCCTTGGAATTGAGCTTGAAGGTGATCACGACGTGGGAGCCGTGCGGGGGCGAAACGCGGCTTTCCTCAATGATGTTCCACCAGGACTGCTGGATGATTTCGATCAGCTCCTGCAGGTATTCGCCATACTCGCTCTTGAAGGCGTCACTCGCTGCGATGCCGATGTTGGCCGTGCCGGCCGCGCGAGTGGTCAGGATCGAGGAGCGGTTCAACGAGGCGGACGCAAGCCGCGGGCGCTCCTTGGGGTGGGCCTTGCTGACGTTCGGGAGATTGACGAGCCCGCTGTCGGTCTCGGTGCCGTCGTGCGCACCCTCGACAGCCTTGTCGGCGCGGGTCGTGGGGTCCTTGCTCTTGCTCTTGCCGACGTTCATCGCGATGCCGTCCTCTGACTTGCCCTCGCTTTTTTCGAAGCCGTTCAAGGGCACCTGCTCGGCCCGCGCCTTCTGCTCCGCCTGGGTTGTCGCGTCAGCCTTGTCGGCATTGGGCACCGGCGGGCTGCCGGTCTGCGGCTTGGCCATGTCGCCAGACACGATGGCTGACTCGTTCTGGATCTTGTCCTGACCCTTGACGCTCGCCCGGTGCAACGGGTCCATTTCCTTGGCGGCCACCTCCTGCGCGGCCTGCTGGTTCCGGTTACTGAAATTGTTGGTCTTGTCCGGGGTGTTCTCCGGTGCGGCGGAGTTGGTTTCGACGAAGTTAAGCTGGTTCCTCTCCTCCTTCTCGGGCACCTGGGCCAGCTCAAAGTCGAAGGTCTTGCCCTTGTTGGCGCTCGTGACGTGGATGCCGCTGTGCACGCCGGTGAACCTGTTGAAGGAGAACTCGGGCGACAACAGCATGACGAATACGTGGAACAGCAGCGTACAAATGATGCCGATGAGGATGGAACGACTGGTGTTGTCGTCCTCCTCCAGATCCATGGGACGCGGAGTTAACTCTGGTGACTGGGCTAGCACGGGTAAATTCAACGTGTCTGACCCGCCTGAGTCAAAATTTGTTTCATTTCTTCGAGCGGCAGCCCCACAATATTCGTCAGCGAGCCCGTATAGCCCGCGACGATGAGCTCCCCCTGCTCCTGGATAGCGTAGCCGCCGGCCTTGTCCAGCGTGTACACCCGGCTCAGGTAGAGTTCGAGCGTGGCGTCGTCGAAGGCCTTGAAAGTCACGTCGCTTGCCGCGCCCTGCTCGAGCTTCAGCCCGTCGCGCACCCGGCGGAGGGCCAGCCCGGTGAACACCGTGTGGGTACGGCCGCGGAGCAGCCGGAGCATGGCCCGGGCCTCGGCGGCGTCCCGGGGCTTGTTGAGCACCGTGCGGTCGATGAACACTGTCGTGTCCGCTCCGACCACCGTGGCGTCGGGGTGGCGCGCCGCCACCCAGTCGGCCTTGAGCGCGGCGTTATGCCGCACCATCTCGCGTGGGTCGGCGTCCGGCGCCTCGTTTTCAGTGACTTGGGCGTGGATGACCTCAAACGGCAGGCCAAGCTGCGCCAGCAGCTCCCTCCGCCGCGGCGAGGCCGAGGCGAGGATCAGACGGAAGACGGGCACGGAAGGCATTGGGGCGGCACAGTAGGCGGCTTTCCCCCGCGGAAGCTAGCGGGAATTTGCGGCTTGGGGTTGCAGTCCAGCGCTTTGCCCTCAAGTTGGCCTCTCCCATATGCGCATCGGTCTGGCCCAGATCAACACCATCGTTGGCGACCTCGCCGGCAACAGCCGGCGCATCATCGAGGCTTACGGCGCGCTGGTCGCGCAAGGCGCGGAACTCGTGCTCTTTCCCGAGCTGGTCGTGTGCGGCTACCCACCCCGCGATCTGATGTTCAGGAAGCGCTTTGTGTCGGACGTCGATCAGGCCACGCGCGCGCTCGCGGGACGGATTGGCGCCGTGCCCGCGGTCATCGGCTACACCGAACCCAACACCACCGGCACCGGCCGGGCCGCGTTCAACGCCGCCGCCTTCTGCCACGAGGGCAGGATCCTGGTTTCCGCCCGCAAGTGTCTGCTTCCGGCCTACGACGTTTTTGATGACGATCGCTACTTCGAGCCCGCCCCTGAGCCCACCATTGTCGAGTTCAACGGCCGCCGCATCGGCCTCACCATCTGCGAAGACATCTGGACGCACGAGATCGTGCCCACGCGGCGCTTCTACGACGTCGATCCGGTCAAGGCCCTGAGCAGCGAAAAGCTCGACCTGGTGCTCAACCTCTCCGCGAGTCCCTGGCATAGCACCAAGGAGAATATCCGCATCACCCTCGTGCAGGACGCCGCCAAGGCCTGCGGTTGCCCCGTCGCGTACTGCAACTCGGTCGGGGGTAACGACGAACTGGTCTTCGACGGCCGCACCATGGTCAGCGATGCCTCGGGCCGGCTCATCGCCGGGCTCGCGGCCTTCCGGGAGGAACTCCGCATCGTCGACACCTCGGCCGCGCCGGCCATCGCCGCCACTTTCGCCCAGGACGAGATGCGCGACCTGTTTGACGCCCTCGTGCTCGGCGTCCGCGACTACGCCAGCAAGACCGGTTTCAAGAAGGCCCTGCTCGGCCTCTCCGGCGGCATCGACTCCGCCCTCACCGCCGTCATCGCGGCCGAGGCACTCGGCCCGCAGAACGTCATCGGCGTCAGCCTGCCGTCGATCATCTCCAGCCAGCACAGCAAGGACGACGCCGCCATCGTCGCACGCAACCTCGGTCTCGTCTACCATACCATTTCCATTGCTGACACCGTGGCGGCCGCCGAGTCCTCGCTCGGGCCCATCTTCGCCGGCCGGCCGCGCGACATCGCGGAGGAGAACATCCAGGCCCGCGCCCGCGGGCTGCTGCTCATGGCAATCTCCAACAAGTTCGGTGCCCTGCTCCTCACCACCGGCAACAAGAGCGAGCTCGCCGTCGGCTACTGCACGCTCTACGGCGACATGTGCGGTGGTCTCGCGGTCATCAGCGACGTGTTCAAGATGCAGGTCTATGCCCTTGCCCGCTGGATCAACCGCGAGAAGGAGATCATCCCGCGCTCCAGCATCGACAAGGCCCCGAGCGCTGAGCTGCGTCCGAACCAGACCGACCAGGACAGCCTGCCGCCCTACGAGGTGCTGGACGCCATCTTGAAGGGCTACGTCGAGGAAGGCCACTCGCGCGCCGACCTCGTGGCGGCCGGGTTCAAGCAGGCCGTTGTCGACGACGTCATCCGCAAGGTCGATCTGAACGAATACAAGCGCAAGCAGGCCGCCCCCGGCCTGAAGATCACGCCCCTCGCCTTCGGCGTCGGCCGCCGGATCCCGATTGTCCAGAAATACGTCAGCTGATATTCGCATGCATATTTCCGAAGAACTTTTCGAACGCGCCAAGAAGCTCATCCCCGGGGGCGTGAACTCCCCCGTCCGGGCGTTCCGCTCCGTCGGTGGCACGCCGTTCTTCACCAAGTCGGCCAAGGGCGCCACTCTCACCACCGCCGACGGCCGCGAACTGATCGACTTCGTCTGCACTTGGGGCCCGGCCATCCATGGCCACAACCACCCGCGCATCAAGGCCGCCATCATCGCGGCGCTGGAGAACGGCACTTCGTTCGGCACGCCGAATCCCTACGAAGTCGAGATGGCCGAGCTGATCGTGACATTCTTTCCGTCCATCCAGAAGATCCGCATGTGCAGCAGCGGCACCGAGGCGACCATGTCCGCCATCCGGCTCGCCCGCGGTTTCACG
>CAZZDB010000193.1:0-7060 GCA_964652485.1 uncultured Oleiharenicola sp. | reverse complement strand
TAGTGTCCGAATCATACACGAAGAGGTTTTAGACCACCCCGCGCGAGAACAGCTCGGTGATGATGTCTTCCAGGGGGACGTCCTGGATCGTAATGTCGTCGACCGCGCCCTGGTTGAGGATCTGCTGGCAGACCTCGGTGACGTGTTCGCTGGGGACATGGAGGAGGCACTCGCCATCCTCGGCGAGCTTGGCGGTACCGTGCGCCGGCTGCCAGCCGGCCGGAAAGGCGCCGTCGCGGGGCTTGAAACGGATGATGCGCTGCCGGGCGCCGGCGCCGGCGATGCGGTCGAGATCGCCGTCGTAGATCTTCTTGCCGTGGTCGATGACGATCACCCGCTCACAGAGCGAGGAGATGTCGGCCATGTAATGGCTGGTGAGCAGGATGGTGGTCTTGTAGCGGCGGTTGTAGTTGCGCAGGAACTCGCGGACATTCTTCTGCGAGACCACGTCGAGCCCGATGGTCGGTTCGTCGAGGAAGAGCACGCGCGGGCGGTGCAGCAAAGCGGCGATCAATTCCATCTTCATTCGTTCGCCCAGGGAGAGTTCGCGGACCATCACGTTTAGCTTCGGGGCGACGTCGAGCAGCGTCACCAGCTCGTCGAGCGTGGCCTGGAACTGGTCGGGCGGCAGGCCATAGATGGCGCGCAGCAGGTGGAAGGACTCGATGGCGGGCAGGTCCCACCACAGCTGGTTCTTCTGGCCGAGGACGAGGGCGAACAGCCGGCGATATTCGTTCTCGCGCTTCGTCGGGTCGAAGCCCGCGACGCGCGCCGAGCCGGAAGTCGGATAGATGAGGCCGGAAAGCATCTTGAGGGTCGTGGTCTTGCCCGCGCCATTCGGCCCGAGAAATCCGACCAGTTCGCCCTCCTTGATGCTGAAGCTGACGTTGTCGGCGGCGCGGGTCTCCTCGAAGTCGCGCTTGAACAGGCCTTTTACTCCACCCCAGAAGCCGGGCTGCTTCTTGTAGGTGCGGAAGACGCGGGTGAGATTTTCTACTTCAATCATCGGGCAGGAATGCAGGAGATAGGAACCATAAGAGGCAACCCTACAACCTCCGGCGGCCAGCGGGCGGCACTTCCCGGCGCTCCTTGGCAACTCCCGCGCGGGGCTTGCGTGCCCGGCGGAACGGGTTTGGGCTTAAGTAACGTGTTCCGCCCGCCGATTCATAGCCGTATAGAACGTCATCTCTACCCACTTTCCCATGCACACCGAGTTGTCTGGCCGAACGCCGGGCGCGGACGGCGGGGCGGAGTATGGGCAACCTGTGCCGGGCTGGCGCTCCTCTTCGGCTGCGTGTTGGCCGGGTCGCCCCTCCGCGCCCAGGCGGCGGACGCGGCGCCGGCAGGGCTTATCACCACGGCGGCAGCCTTCTGGGATGTTCCCGCAGCGGACCGGCAAAAGCCGCATCCCGTGCGGATCGAGCTCACGGTCTTTTACTTCGACGCCATGTGGAATGTGCTGTGGGGGCAAAGCGACGGCAAGGGTTGCTACCTGCCCGTGCGCGGGCCCCTCGCGATCCAGAGCGGCCAGCGCGTGCTACTCGAGGGCACATTGGTCCCGGCGTTGGGTTTTGACGGCGAGCAGATCAAGGTCACGATCCTGGATCGCGACGCCCTGCCCGTGCCGATTCACGCGACCGCCCGGATAGGCGACTACAACCAGCTCGACACCCAGTGGGTGGAATTCGAGGGCTACATATGCTCCCAAGTCGAGGCCGATGCCAATCATCTGCTTTTCCAGGTGATGGTGGAAAACCACCTGGTGAACTTCCGCCTGCAAACCAGCGGGACCGATCCGGTGCCGCAACTGGTCGGAGCGCGGATCAATGCCCGGGCGGTGTATATCGCCACGCGCGATTCGGGCGGCGGCCTGCAGGAAATCAATTGTTGGACCTCTCGCCGCTCGGATATCGAGGTGCTGGGCTGGCTGGATGATGACAACCGGTTCAAGCTCGACCGGACTGCCATCGTGGACCTCGACAAAGCCGCGGGGAAGGAATGGGTACGCGTGCTCGGTGAGGTGCGGGCGCACGATCCCGGAAAAACAATCTCCTTGCGGGACGAGTCCGGGCAGATGCTCGTCACGACCGTGCAGCCAGAAGTGCTGCCGGAACACACCGAGGTGGAGATCATTGGCCATCCCGTGGAACACGACGGAGCCTGGACGCTGGCGGACCCCATCTTTCGCAAGGCGGGACGATCCGCCTCCCAAAGGGGGCGCGGCTTGGGTGGGGCCGAACAGGCGCCCCTGCGACTCCGGCTGGCCGAGCAAATCGTCCAGTTACCGCCCGAAGAAGCGGACAAACATTATCCGGTGACGCTGCGGGGTGTGGTGACGTGGTCGGACGAGCGGGCCCCTTACTTCTATCTGCAGGACGCCAGCGGGGGCGTGTGCATCCGCCAGAAGCCGCCCAAGGGAGGAATCATGGCCGTGGGTTCCGCGCTTACAATCACCGGGGTGACTGCGCACGGGTCGGTGGTGCCCGAGGTCGAGCTGGCGGGGGCGAATTACCAGGGCACCGTGATGCTGCCGCCGGCCCGCAACATCACCCTGGAGCAGGCTCTGTCCGGTGCGGAGGAATGTCGGCGGGTGGAAATGCGCGGCTATGTGCGCCAGGTAGCGAAGGACGGTGACTGGACCCGGCTGGACCTTACTACCGCCTCCGGCGAACTGACCGCTTACTTGGCAGCAGACGAATCGCTGCAATCCCTACAGGGGGCGCTGGTGCGCGTGCGCGGGGTCTGCGCCACGTTGAAAGGGGCCAGCCGGGAACTGGCCGCCGTGCGCCTGTGGGTGCCGAACCGCGAAAGCATATTGATCGATGAGCCGCGTCCGGCTGACGTTTTCACCGCTCCGATCCAGACGGTGGCCAGCCTGCGCCAGCAGCCAGTCGCGGAGTCCGTCAACCACCGCATCCGTCTCGCCGGACAGGTGCAACTGCACATGCCCGGGCGCTACCTTTACCTGCAGGATGACACCGGTGGTGTCTTCGTGCTGACGCGGGAAACGAAGCCACTCCAGGCCGGCAAGTGGGTCGAGCTGGCGGGGTTCCCCGGCCGCGCGGGCAGCCGGCTGGTCCTGCGGGAAGCGGTCTGGCGCACCATCGAGCCTAGGCCTGAGATCGCGCCATTGGCCCTCGCCAACCCCGGTGTGCTGGTCCCGGAGGCAGACACCCGCCTCGTGCGCTTACAAGCCCATCTTCGGCAGGTGGTGAACGGCGGCGATGAGATCAGGTTGACCTTGCAGGCAGGGGACATGATCACCGAGGCCCGGCTGCCCGGGACGACTGCTTGGTCCGTGCCCGAGCCGGGCAGCCTGCTTGAGGTGACCGGCGTGTACGTGCTGGAATTCGACGAATATCGGCGGCCCCGCGGCTTTGGCCTCGAGCTGCGCTCGCCGGCGGACATCGTGGTGCGTGAAGCACCTCCGTGGTGGACGATGCGGCGGACACTCTACGGGGTCGGTGGCCTGGTGGCCTGCATGCTGCTGATCTCCGGCTGGAGCGTTGGGCTGCGCCGGCAGGTGCGGGCGCAGACCGAGCAGATCCGGCGGCAGCTGGAGAACGAGGCACGCCTGCAGGCCGAGCTGGAGCGCTCCTCCCGGCTGGAGTCGCTCGGCGTGCTCGCTGGCGGCATCGCGCATGATTTCAACAACCTGCTCACCACCATCCTCGGTAACCTCGGGCTCGCGGCCATGGACGAGCGCGTGATGGCGGCGGCGGGCGATTGCATCTCCGAGGCCGAGCGGGGCGCCAAACGCGCCCGTGACATCACGCAGCAGCTGCTCACCTTCGCGAAGGGCGGCGATCCCATCCGCACGACCGTATCGCTGCCGGAAATCATCACCGAGGCGGCGAATTTCGCGCGGCACGGCTCGAACGTGCGGCTGGACTTCGACTTTCCGCCGGACCTGCCGCCGGGCGACGTCGACGCCGGACAGATCTCGCGGGTGATCCACAACCTCGTGATCAACGCGGTGCAGGCCATGCCCGAGGGCGGCGTCGTCAGCTGCGCGTTGGTGGCGGTCGACCTTGGCGCCGATGAGGTGGACCGATTACCGGAGGGCCGCTATCTGCGGCTGACCGTTTCCGACACGGGCGTGGGCATCCCGCCCGAGAACCTGGCCCGGATCTTCGATCCCTATTTTTCAACGAAATCCAAGAACAACGGGTTGGGTCTGGCCACGGTGCGTTCGATCGTGAAGAAACATCTCGGCCACATCGAGGCGGAGTCGCACGTCGGCCGGGGCACGACCTTCCGGCTTTGGCTGCCGGCGGCCCGTCCCGCCCAGCCGTCCGCGCTGCTGCCGGCGGCCCGTCCCGCGGTCACCGGTCCGGCGCGGGTTCTCGTGATGGACGACGAGGAGGTGATCCGCCGGGTGGCGGGCCGGATGCTCTCACTGGCAGGGCACCAGGTGGCGTTCGCGCCGGACGGGGCCGAGGCCGTGCGCACCTACCTCGCGGCGCGAAGTTCCGGGCAGCCTTTCGATCTGGTGATTTTCGACCTGACTGTGCCCGGCGGCATGGGGGGTAAGGATGCGCTGCAGGAAATCCTCCGGAGCGATCCCGGCGTGCGCGGCGTGGCCTCAAGCGGTTATTCCAATGATCCGGTGATGGCGAACCCGGCGACCTTCGGCTTCCGCAGCTGCCTGCCCAAACCTTACGACATGCCCGACCTGTTCCGGGCGATCAACGAGGCGCGGCGCGACTGAGGCACGGCGTGGCGATCCGGTCTCCTGTGGAAATCGCGAGACCGGGCCCGGTTCGCGGTCGTCACTTCCACATCACCACCAGCCCGGGGTCCTGGCGCCAGCGGAGGAGGCTTCGCAGCGAGCGCAGGACGCTCAGGAGGCGGAGGCCGGCCAGATCCAGCTTCGAGGCCGTCTGGTGGTAGGCGCGGCGGTAGAGCAGCCGGTTGTGCTGATGCGGGTGGGGCAGCACAAGGTGGCGCAGGAAGCCGGCCTGGCGGCCGACCCGGATGATGTGTGATGGCGGCATGTTTTTTTCATGCACCTGGAACTCGGCGACCGCTTGGCGCGAGGAGGCCGCCGCATCATGGGCGGAGCCGGGCTCGAGGGTGATGACGCAGCCGCCTGGCACCAAGGCGGCATGGGCGCAGCGCAGCGCCGCCAACTCGGATTCTGCGTGATGCAACGAGTCGTGGAAGATGGCGTAATCGAAGCACGCCTGGCCGGCAAACGTCTCATAGTCGCAGGCGGTAAACCGGGCCGTGGCGAGGCCGCGCGTGGCGGCGGCGGCCCGCGCGTGCTCGACAGCGTCATCGGAAATGTCGACCCCCAGCACCTCGTAGCCGCGCTGGGCGAGGTAGAGCGAAAGCCAGCCGGTGCCGCAGCCGAACTCCACGACGCGCCGCGGCGGCGGAGCCATCAGGCTGAAGAGTGCAGTCATGGCCGCGAGGTATTGCGGGCAGCAGTCATCCGTGAAGGGCTTGCCCACGGAATGCGCGATACCCTCCGCGCCGAGCCGGGCGTAGTAGTCGCGTTCACCTTGCTTGGGGTCGGAGGGCATGCGGGGCCGGGGGGGTCAATGCCCCAGGCGGCGGTAATCGAGGACGCAGTGGCTGATGCAGCCCTGTTCGAGGCATTTGATATCGGTCAACGGCCCCTCGGGCGTGACGTCGATGATGTTACCCCAGATCAACCGGTGTGAACTGTCGCTGGCGGCCGGTGTGAACAGGCCGGGTGCATGCACGTGCGCCGGCACGGTGCGCTGCACGGCCGTGTCGGGCCGGCACGGGAACGGAAAGTTCAGGTTGTGCACCGTGAAGCTGTTGACTGGGGTGGCGGCAAAAAGCGGGGCGGCCATCGCCGCGGCCCGGGTCGCGGAAATCTTCAGCGTGGCCCGCAGGGCGCCGTCCGGCTCGCCGCCGTGGTCCTTGAGCTGGGCGTAGACCTCCTCGGCGATGTCTTGCGACAGCGCCATCGCGGGCAGGCCGTGCAGGGCGCCTTCCCAGGCGCCGGCCACCGTGCCGCTCGCGAGAATGAAACCGAGCGAGCAGTTGAAACCCATGTTGATGCCGCTGACCACGCCCTCGACCTTCTCAGGCAGCAGGTGGGCGATCGCAATGTTGACGCAATCGGACGGCGTGCCGTCGACGATCCAGGTCGGACAGCCGAACCCGCGGTCCACCGCCGTGGACTTGACGGGGCGGCTGCGGGTCTTGGAGGCCCCTGTCCAGCTCTGCTCCTTCGCCGGCGCGACGACGTAGAGTTCGTGTCCCGCGGCCTTCAGCGCCGCGATGAGCTCGTGCAGGAAGAGCGAGTTGATGCCATCATCGTTCGTGACCAGAAGCTTCATGGGAAGCCCCCAGCTAACAGCTATCAGCCGGGCTCTGTCAGCTTCTTTTCCGCGGCGGCCTGCCTGCGCTGCGTCTCGCTGAGCAGCCAGGCCATGTAGGCCACGATGGCCAGGTTGATTATCAGGGCGGCAACCTTGATCCACGTGACGCGACGGAAAAGCTCGTAGATTTCAATCGGCACGTAGATGCCGCCGCTGAGCGCCGCCAGCCACTCGGCCCAGCGGCGTTCAAACCAGAGGCCGTAGGCCTCGGCGAAGCGAACGAAGGCATAAAACGCGAAAAATACCGCCACGACCATGATCTGCGAGTCGCTGGCTTCCGCCACGAGTTTGACAAACCATTGGGCATAGCGCCAGGTCGGATCGATGTGCAGATGGCGGATGATCTGCTCGGCAAAGACCTCATTGTCGCGATCCATGAAGCCCAGGGCCACCAAGCCGACAATCAGGCCGCCGGCGCCTTTCAGGGCTTCAAAGGCGGCGATGGGGCGGAGGGCCTTGTGGGCAATGGACTTCACGAGCCGCTGAAAGTAGATACCTTTGCCGCAACGGAAAGAAAAAAGCCGCGAGATGTTTCTCGCGGCCTTGCGGGGATCGGTTGGATCGGTGTTTACGACTGGGCGGCAGGAGTGGCCTCGGCGGCCGGGGCGGGGGCGCCGCCCGCCTGCTTCTGCGCCTCGAGCTCGGCCATCGCGGCCTTGCGGCTGAGGCGGACCTTGCCGGAACGCTCGTCGATGCCGACG
>CAZZDB010000192.1:0-7086 GCA_964652485.1 uncultured Oleiharenicola sp. | reverse complement strand
CGCCGTCATCCGCTCCGGCAAGTCCACCGAGTTCCAGAACATCGACGGCCCGGGCTACAGCGACGCCGCCGACCTGCCGCGCGACCGTTCGCTCCGCTCCGCCCTCGCGGCTCCGCTCATCCTCGAGGGTGTGCCGGCGGGCGTGCTGTCGGTCTTCTATGGCGTGCCGCACCGTTTCAGCGACGACGAGAAGCGTCTGTTCACGGCCCTGGGCAGCTTCGCCGCCGTCGCGCTGCAAAACGCTCGGCTCTACGCGCGCATCTTCCAGTCGGAGGAGGTGCTCCGCAAGAACGAGACCCTCACCACCCTGGGCATGCTGGCCGCCGAGATCGCCCACGAGATCCGGAACCCGCTCACGGTCATCAAACTCCTGCATGGCACGCTGGGTGCGGATTTCGCCTCTGACGATCCCCGCCGGCGCGACCTGCAGGTCATCACCGAAAAGATCGAGCAGCTCGAGGTCATCGTGTCGCGCGTGCTCTCCTTCGGCCGCGCCCCATCTTCCCTCCACTCACGCTGGTCGCTGGCGGAAATCCTCGACGACACCCTGGTGCTGCTGCGCGCCAAACTCACCCAGGCCGCGGTGCAGCTGCATTACGCCCCACCGGATCGCGCCCTGCTGGTGGACGCCAACAAGGGCCAGTTGCAGCAGGTCGTGCTCAATCTCGCCCTCAATGCCCTGCACGCCATGCCACACGGGGGCGAACTCACGGTGCACTGCACCGTGGAGGGCAGGCCGGGCGGCGGCTCGGTGCACGTGGATCTCTCTGACACGGGCAGCGGCATCCCCGAGTCCATTCGGCCGCGTATCTTCGAATCCTTCCTCTCGGGCCGCGCCGACGGCACTGGCCTGGGCCTCGCCATCGCCCAGCGCATCATGAAGGAGCACCACGGTGGACTCGCTGTCCTGAGCACCGGGGCCCGCGGCACCACCATGCGCATCACCCTGCCTCTGATCTGAGCCAATCCCCATGCCCTTCGCCACCCTCGCCTCCCTTCCCTCCAAGGAAATCTTCGGCGGCACCATCCGCGGCCACTACGCGCACCTGGAACGCATGACCATCGGCGAGGTCGAACTTGCACCCGGCGTCGCGCTGCCGATGCACCACCACCCGCACGAGCAGGTCACTTACGTCATCTACGGCCGCTTTGAATTCACGGTCGGCGAGGAAACCACGATCCTCGAACCCGGGATGGTCGCGTTGATCCCCGGCGGTGTCGCGCACGGCGGCAAGACCCTGACCGCCTGCCGTGTGATCGACCTGTTCTCGCCCGTCCGCGAGGACTACCGCTGAGCGGGGTCAGTTCTTCGCGCGGGCGGGAAACGGCGCCTGCGTGACATCGGGCCCGAGGATGGCCGACGGCCCGCCGGTCGGCGCCACGTTGGCGAGGACATTGAGCGTATTGTAGGCGAGTTGGATGTGCGGATGCGTTTCCAGCTCGGAAATCAGCCGGCGGTTGATCCGGTTGCGTGTGCTCGAGGTATTGCGGTAATGGCTCACGTAGATCAGGCTGAAGGTCACGCCGCTGTCCGCGATACGGGTGTAGATCTTCGGCCGGTAATCCGCATCCTCCACGCCGTAGCGCCGCTCCATCTCGGCCGATACCCGCCGGGCCTCGGCGAAGTCCTCGCGCGTCTCCTCATCAAGCACCTTCTGGAACAGGGCTGTCGCGCTGGCCGTGGGCGTGCCGTAGGTCACCGTCACCTCGATCTTGCCCCAGATGAAGGGATGGCCGTGTGTGAAGCTGAACACCTTGGTCTTGAAGATGAAGTTGTTCGGCACGATGATGACCCGGCCTGTCGGCTGGTCGACACCGAGCCAGTTGTTCAATTCCAGCAACGTCGTGCGGAGCAGCTGGATGTCCAGGACGTCGCCGCGCACGCCATCGATCTCCAGCCGGTCGCCGATCGTGAACTTCTGTCCGATCATGATGACGAACCACCCGCAGAAAGACGCGCACACGTCCTGCAGCGAGATGACGACCGCCGCGCTCACCAAGCCAAGGGTGGTGGCGATCACCCGCAGGTCATCGAGCAGGTAAAGCGCAACCACCACGCTGATCAAGAGGGCCGTGGCATATCGTCCGAGGCGACGGGCGAGGAAGAGCTCCTCCTTCTTGTAGCGTCGGGGCAGCACCATCCGGCTGAGGGCGAGATAGACGGCGAGGATGACCGCGGAGCTCACGAGCGGCCAGAGCAGCCGGTTGAAATACGCGGCGCCCAGCTCGTCGGCCTGCTCGGTCAGCAGGCGCTGCTCGAGCGCCAACAGGTCACGGTGGCTTGCCAGGAAATCACGCGCATCCCGCAGCGCCTCCACCTGCTCGGCGATGAACGGCACCCGCAACCCCAGCAGCTGCTTCTGGGCTCGCTGCGTGGCGAGCAGCTGGTCGAGCTGCGAGTTGCGGCGCAGGAAATTCGTCTGCCTTTCCAGCAACTGGAGTTCCTCATCGAACTTGGCCAGCTTCTGGCGGGCCATGGCCAGCCCGGCTTCGCTCACCCGGAGATTCTCCGCCACGTTGGCGGCCACGGCGGCGAGCTGCTGGTCGCGCGTCGTGTCTCCCTGCAATTCCCGGCGCTTGTCAAACCAGGCCCGCAGCGACGGGCGGGGGGGGTTGGTCTCGGCCGCCCGCAGGTCCTCCCGCAGTTTCTGCGCCTGGCGGACCAGCATCGACTCGTAGTCGGCGGCTTCCTGCTGGAGCGCGATGGAGCGGATTTCCTCGTTCTTCGAGAAGAGCAGCTCGTCGATCTCCGCCGTGCGGTTGTCGCCCGGGGTGGCGGCCGCATCCTCCTTCTGGTTGTTGAGCGCGGCGCGCTCGGCCGTGGCCTTCAGCCGCCTGGTCTCCAGCTCGCGCAGGCGGGCGTCCACGGCGGCGGGATCCGACCCGATCATCTGCAGCCGGTCGCGCAACAGTTCACGGGTCTGGGCGTGCACCTGGGCCTTGAGATTGCGCTCGCGGTTCTCGATGGCCTCGCGCTGCTGCATGATGCTCAGCTCCTGCTTGAACGCATCCAGCTTGTGCTGCAGTCGCGGCCGCTCCGTCGCGGGCAGGTTGCTGTCGGCCATCACGGCCTCGAGCGACTTGATGGCCTCGGTGAGCTTGGCGATGCGCTGCTCGTCCCGCGCCCAGGCGGTGGCACACAGCAGGGCCGCGAGGACCAACCGGAGCAGATTTGCACGCATCCTCATCAGGCGGGGCCGTTCCCGGGGACCGGGCTCACTCCTCGAGCTCGACGTTCCAATAGGCAACGTCGAGGAAGTCCTTCCATTTCTCGTGGCCGTGGTTGCCGAGCACCAGCGAGATCACCGGACGCCACTTCGGGCGCGCGGGCTTGCGCACCAGCCGCATGTGCGCCTCGTGCGGCAGGCGGTTCGCCTTGCGCGAATTGCACTTGATGCACGAGCACACGATGTTCTCCCACGTGGTCTTGCCGCCATAATGGCGCGGAATGACGTGGTCGAGGTTGAGCTGCTCGCGTGGGAAGGTGTGACCGCAGTACTGGCAGTGGTCGTCGTCGCGCTCGAAGACGTTGCTGCGCGTCAGTTTCAGCTCCTTGCAGGGCAACTTGTCAAAGTAGGTCAGCAGGATCACGCGCGGCAGGCGGATGCGACGGTTGATGGTACGCACCGTCTCCAGTGCCTCGAGGGGGGGGTTGTAGGCCGAAAAATCGATCCAATCCATGAGCGAGTACGTGCGGAACGCATCCTCGGTCTGGTGGACGACCTGCGCATGCTCCCGGGCCAGCAGCGCGAAGGCCCGGCGCGCCCCGATGATGTTCACCGCCTGCCAGAGGCGGTTCAACACCAGCACAGGTTGATCAAGGGCGGCTTCCATGGACGACAGGCCTTGGGGATACCTCCGGGCCAAGCCCCTGTCAAGCAGCGGGCTGCGGACGGATCAGGGTCTGGATCTCGTTCACAAATTCCGGATGCGCCATCTGCAGTTCGGCACCCGTCCCGAGTTCAAAGTCCTCCCATCTGAACCCCGGGGTCACCATGCACGACACCAGTGCCCAGCGTCCGCCCGGCACCAGGCGCGTGCCCTGCCAGACCCGGGCCGGAACAACATCCTGCAAACGCTCGCCGGCGGCCGGATTCAGCCCAAGTTTCACCCACCCGCCGGGGCCGTGCAGCGGCAACCGCAGCGACTCCAAGGTATCGCCCGCGTGAAAGCACCAGATCTCGTCCGCCGCCAGCCGGTGCAGGGCGGAAAATCCCTCGGGGGTGATCAGGGAGTAGATCACCGACCACTCCCGCCGGCCGCTGACCGGATCGATCCCGGTCGATTCCGCCGTCCGGCGGAAAAAGCCGCCCTCCTGCTCCAACGGCTCGAGCTGGAGCAGCCGCACGATCTCCCCGGCGGTATAATGTTCCGGTGTCAGCGCGCGCCCGGCCATGACCTGCTAGGCCGCGCCCGGCGGCACGATCACCGGCTTCAGCGACTGGTTTTTCACCCGGATGCCGGCGAGCTTCGCCACGACCTGCTCCGCGTGCTCCGTCAGCACGTCGACCTTCGTATGTTCCTCGTGAATGTCGATCGCACCGACAATGTTGGCGGGCAGCCGGGTGACGCCAGCGATCTTGCCGACCAGGTCGGCGGGCGTGACCAGCTGCGCGCGCCCGACGTTGAACGAGATCGTCGAAAACCCTGGCTCCCGGCCCGTGCGGGGTTTGCGCTCGTAGCCGCCGCGCTTCTGGGCGGCAAACTTGTCGCCGCTTGGCGGCCGGACCAGGAATGGTGCGGTAGTGATGCCCGGATCCCGGGGTGGCGCGACGGCTCGCGGGGCCTCGTTGGCTGCGATGCGCTCCGCCTTCGGCTTCGCGGTCTTCTTGGCGGGCTCGACCGTGTCGCCCTGCAGCAGATGGATCAACGCCGACACGATGTCGGTGCTGGTGTAACCCTGTTCCAGCAACCGGTCGACCAGCTGGTCCTGCGTCTTGTATTTCTTCTCGTCGAGCGTGGCCCGCAGTTTCTCGGCGAACACATTGCCCTTGGCCTCCTCGACCTCGTCCATCGACGGCACGCGCTCGCGCCGCATCTTCAGGCGGCCATAGTGGATCATGTTCTGGAGCTTGTAGAGCTCGCGCCCCGCCACGAAGGTGAAGGCCATGCCTTTCTTGCCGGCGCGGCCCGTGCGACCGATGCGGTGCGTGTAGTCCTCGGCATCGTTCGGCAGGTCGAAATTGAACACCACTTCGAGGTCGTCCACGTCGAGCCCGCGCGCGGCGACATCGGTCGCGATGAGAAATTCAAAGCCACGCCGGCGGAATTTGTCCATCACGCGCGTACGCTGTGCCTGCGTGATGTCACCATGCAGCCGGTCGGTCGAATAGCCACGCGCGTGCAGGTGCTCGTCTAGTTCGTCCACCATGATCTTGGTGCTGCAAAAAACGATGCCGAACCGGAAGTCGTGCAGGTCGATCAGCCGCGTGAGCAGCTCGATCTTCGACCGCCGGTCCACCTCGAAGTAGACCTGCTCCACCTGCGGGGCGTTCTGCGCATACGCCTCGATGCGCACCCACTCCGGGTCGCGCGTGTAGCGCTTGATCAGTTCCTGGATGACCCGCGGCATCGTTGCCGAGAAGAAAAACATCTGCCGCTGCTCCGGCACCGACTTGAGGATGTGCTCGATGTCGTCGCGAAACCCCATGTCGAGCATCCGGTCGGCCTCGTCGAGGACCACGACCTTGAGCGCGTCGAGCCGCAGCGTGCCCCGTTCCATGTGGTCCATCACCCGGCCCGGCGTGCCGATGACCACCTGGGCGCCGGCATCGAGGGCGCGGAACTGCCGCTCGTAGCTCTGACCACCGTAGATCGGCACCTCCATCAGGCCCTTCTTGAAGAAGGCCAGCTTGCCGAACTCCTCCGACACCTGCACCGCCAGTTCGCGCGTCGGGCACAGCACCAGCACCTGCACCTTGCGCAGGCGGACATCGACCTTCTCGATGGCCGGGATGGCGAACGCCGCCGTCTTACCCGAGCCCGTGGCCGACTGGCCCACGACATCACGCCCGGCCATGCCAAAGGGGATGACGGCGGTCTGGATGGGCGAGGCTTCCTCGAAGCCCATCTTGTCGACTGCCTTCAAAATCTCCGGCGAAAGGCCGAGTTCACTGAACGGACGTTTTTCCATACCGGCAGCGTGGCCCCGCCACCCCGAAAAAGAGAGAACAAAGTGCGCATTGGTAAAGAACCCCGGTTCTACGACGCCGGCGTCACACCAGGCCGCCCTTAGCGTTTTCTTAACGACTTACGCCGGGCTCTTAATTAGCCGGGGCTCCCCGTCCGTGATAGCGTTGGGTCGAAACCACCAGCCATCATGCTCGACCTCATCTTTGTCACCGCGTCCATCGCCTTCTTCGTCCTGTGCGTCGCTTACGCCGGATTCTGCGAAAAGGTGCGCTGAACCACGCCGCCCGCCATCCGCTTTCACCATGGAAAACATCCTCATCGGTCTCATCTCCCTCGCACTCCTCGTCTATCTCGTCGTGGCCGTGCTGCGCCCGGAGAAATTCTGACCACCATCCGTCATGAACAATCCCAACGCCTGGCTCCAATTCGCGCTCTATGTCGGCGCCCTCGTGCTGCTGACGAAGCCGCTCGGGCTCTATCTCGTGCAGGTGCTCGACGCCCGGGGCAAGACCTGGCTCGATCCGGTCGTCCGACCCGTCGAACGCCTGACCTACCGGCTCTGCGGCATCGACCCGGAAAAGGAGCAGAGCTGGACCGGCTACGCGGCCGCACTGCTGGCCTTCAGCCTGGTCGGTATGCTGTTCACCTATTTCATCCTCCGTTACCAGGATCGCCTGCCGCTGAACCCGCAAAACCTCCCGGGCCTGGCCCCGCACCTGGCCTTTAACACGGCGGCCAGTTTCACGACCAACACCAACTGGCAGAGCTACAGCGGCGAGTCGACCATGTCTTATTTCTCGCAGATGGTCGCACTGGCTATCCACAACTTCACCTCCGCCGCCTCAGGCATCGCCATCGCGGCCGCCCTCGTCCGCGGCATTGCCCGCCAGACCGCGCAAACCATCGGCAACTTCTGGGCCGACACCGTGCGCGTCACCTACTACCTGCTCGTGC
>CAZZDB010000191.1:0-7138 GCA_964652485.1 uncultured Oleiharenicola sp. | reverse complement strand
ACGACATCTGCATGTTCGCCGCCCGCTCCGTGCTCAGCGGCGGCATCCGCCGCTCGGCCACGATCTGCCTCTTCTCGCCGGACGACCTGGAGATGATGGCGGCCAAGACCGGCAACTGGTTCGAAAAGCACCCGCAGCGCTCCGCCTCCAACAACTCGGCCGTCGTCTCCCGTGCGGAGCCCGACGACACGCTCTTCCGGCGGCTGTTCGCGGCGCAGAAAGAATTTGGCGAGCCGGGCTTCTATTTCGCCGAGAATCCCGACTACGGCTGCAACCCTTGCTGCGAGATCGGCCTGCATCCTGTCGTCGGGGGCGAACTGGACGACGAGGCGGAGGTCGCGAAGCTCCGGCTCCTCGGCTACACCGGCCCGGTCGAGGCCGGCACGCGGCTGAGCGGCTGGCAGATGTGCAACCTCACGACGATCAACGGCGCCATCATCCAGACGGTGGACGACTTCCTGGTCGCGTGCATCCACGCCGCCGTCATCGGCACGCTCCAGGCGGCCTACACCGAGATACCCTACTTGGGCCCCGTCACCCGCTACCTCAACGAGCGCGATGCGCTGCTCGGGGTTTCCATCTGCGGGTTCATGGACAACCCGGAAATCCTCTTCAATCCGGCGGTGCTCGAGCGCGGTGCGAAACTCTGCCGCGCGGCGAACCGCATCGTCGCCGGCGTGCTCGGCATCCGGCCGGCGGCGCGCGTCACCTGCGTGAAGCCCGAGGGCACGGCCTCGCTGCTGCTCGGCGCGGCCTCGGGCATCCACCCGCACCATGCCCGCCACTATTTCCGGCGCGTGCAGGCCAACCGCCGCGATCCCGTCTTCCAGCATTTCCACGCCGTCAATCCGCACCAGACCGAGGCCTCCGTCTACCGGCCCAACACGGACGACGTCATCACCTTCGCCGTCGAGGCGCCGGCCCACGCGATCCTGCGCGAGGACATCAACGCCGTGGATTTCCTCCACTTCGTCCAGCTGGCCCAGCAGCACTGGGTGCTCAACGGCGAGGCCGAGTCGTCGCGCTCACCCGGCCTGCACCACAACGTCTCGAATACCTGCACGGTCAAGGCGAACGAGTGGGACGCGGTGGCCGAGTTCATCTGGCGCCACCGCGAGCATTTCACCGGCGTGGCGCTGCTCGGGCACGATGGGGACAAGCGCTACCCGCAGGCGCCGCGGGAGGCCGTGACCACCGCGGACGACATCGCCAAGTGGAACCGGTTGGCCCACGCCCCGGTGGACTATACCACGCTGGTGGAAAAATCCGATGAGACGGCCCTGAAGGACGTCGTGGCGTGTGCCGGCGGCGCGTGCGAGCTGACTTAATGGCTGCCATAAGCAATTAATGCCCAAGCTTTCTCAACGGATGCGGAGCGGAGGCCCGGCCGCATGCCCATACTGGCGGCGCAATGCAAGAGGCCTTCATTCGCGCATTAGAAGAACGCCGCGCGCCGATCCGTGCCCGGTGGGAGACCTTCCTGCGCATTGAGAAGGTCAACACGCCGCTCGCCAATCCCGACACGCTGGTCTACCTTTTTGACCAGACGCTGAACGAGGTCTTTCACGCCTTGGGCGAACGCAATCCTGTCCGACCGGCCCCGCCGCCGCCGCCGGCCCGGGATAAGAACCCGCTCTACGCCTACTTCCTCGCGGGCGAACAGGCTTTGCTTGAGGCGCTGATTCTAGTCCAGGCCGGCGCGACCGGGCTTGATCCCAAGGAGCGGGATGCCGACGTGACGCATCTCCGGCACATCATGCACAAGATCGCCCGGCGTGACATCGAGTCGCTCGAAGGCGTGTTCCAGTCGAGGAAGCCGGCAACCCACCACGTCGGCTGATCCCTCCGTCCGGCGGTGCTCCTTTGGGAGGTGACATCGGCGCGGGGCGCGCCGCGGTTCACAGCAGCCGGTGGTCGCGGGCCCAGCGGATGAATTCCTGCTCGAGTTGGTCGAACGACTCGATGACGAACAACGTCTCCTGGAAATGCCAGATGTCGTAGGGCTGTGCGGCCAGCGTCTCGGGACGGTAGGGCGCCTTCTTCACCGCGTCGGTCAGGCTGTGCAGCGTCTCGCCGGAGGAGGAGATGATGCCGTTGCCGTAGATGCGCGGGCCTTCGGCGCCCTTGATGAGGCCGAACTCGACCGTGAACCAGTAGATGCGTGTCAGGCCCTCCTCGACCGCCGGGTCGGTGCAGTTCAGCGCGGCCTGGCCGATCTTCTGGTAGAAGTTGGCGAAGCGCGGGTGCATGATCATCGGCGTGTGGCCGAAGATGTCGTGGAAGCAATCGGGCGCCGGCGTGTAGTCGAGTTCCGCGCGGCTGCGGATGTAGTCGGTGCACGGAAAGATCCGGCGGGCCAGGTAGGAGAAGAAATCATGTGCGTCGAGCAGTCCGGGCGTGCGGGCGATCTGCCAGTTGGTCGCGCGCTGCAGCTTGCGGGAGACGTCGGCCAGCGCGGGGATGCGGTCCTTGCCCAGCTCAAGCGCCAGCAGGCCGACGAGAAATTCATCGGCGGCGCGGCTGGGCAGCAGCGATTCCATGCGGTCGTGAAGCGTGCGCCAGACGTCGTGTTCGTCGGCGGTGTAGGCCGGATACCGGCACTCGGCGCCGATGGGAAGCGGCGCCGTGAGCTTGTGCGGGATGCAGCGCGGGTCGTCCGCGCCGGTGTTCGGGGTGACTGACGGAGCGTGGGTGTTCTGCATGCCGCCAGTTTGCGCGGAACCGCCCGTGAATCGAACGGAATCCAGCCAATTACTCCGAAAGGGTGAGCGGAACCTTGTGCGAAGCCGCGCCCCGGGGCGAACCGCACCGGCCGGCCTCAGGCCCCGCCGATCGGGGGCGTGGTCTCGCCGGGCTTGGGCTCGGGTGGGCGGGGTTTGCGGCGGTCGATGCCGTCCCACCTGGCGGGGGGCGGCGTCCGGTTCACGAGGGTCTCGGCGAGATGCAACGGCAGCTGGGCGAGCACGGACAGCAGCGGCAGCGCGGCGAACAGCGCGAGAGCGGAGGTGTTCGGCGTTATGCCGCCGAACAACGCCGCGGAGACAGCCATGACCAGGATGGCGGCCCAGATGAGCGTGCTGGCGAGGGTGGGCCAGGCGACGATCTTCAGCCAGGTGCGCGCGGGGCGGCGGGACCGCCAGAGCGGCAGGGCCGAAAGCGCCAGCACGGCGCCAAACAGCACGACACCGGCCGGCCCGCTGGCCAGGATGGTGCCGGCGGTGAAAAGCAGCGCGTCGGGCAGACCGAAGAGTTTCGTGACAAAGAGGCCGAGCTTCACGTTGGCATTGGGCGGCGAGAACATGTCGTCGCGGTCGTAGAGCGAGGTGAAACGGCCGGCCTCGATCCGCTGGTGGCGCAGAAGGTAATCGGCGATGCGCTGCTCGTAGCGGGCCGGATTGGCGGCCTTGAGCTTGGGGCCGCGCGGGACCTGCGGCACGCCGTTGAACACGCCGGTCACTTCCGGGTAGTCGCGCCGCAGGCTGGCGCGCGCCGCGGTGACGTTGAAGGGGGTGGCGAAGTCGAGCGGGACCCAGCCGTATTCCGACTCGCGGAGGCGGCTGGCGAAGAGACGGGCGAGGGCCAGCGGGTGCTGGTCGAGGGCCACGCTGGACAACTCGTAGTTGAACCGCGTCCAGCTGTCGACCAAGCCGGGTGACACGGCGGTCAGGCCCCAGATCAGGGCGCCGCCGCCCACCAGCAGCACCAGGCCCAGCTTGAGCGCGCGGGTCGTCTGGCGGCGCAGCCAAGGCCGGAATTTTTCCTCGGAAATGCCAGTCGACTTGAGCGCTCTCATGTGGAGGGCGACTGAAGCAGGGTCGGGGCCGGTTGTCACGCCTGACGCGGCTAGCGGTTGAGGAGGGCGGCGACCCGGGTGCGGCCCCGCACGCCAAGCTTGCCGAAGACGGCGGCGAGCTGGGTCTTGATGGTGAGCGGGCTGCGGCGCAACTCCGCGGCGATCTCCGTCGTGCGGAGGCCCTCGCGCACCCGCATGGCCACCTCGCGCTCACGCTCGGTCAGGCGCGCGAGCAGGGCGACGGCGCCGGGCGAGAGCGGCCGCTCCCGGTCCCCGCGCGGGCGGCGGTAGTCGAGCTGGACGTGGAAGGCCGGAGGCTGGCCGCCGGCCGGCACATGCAGCTTGATGCGGGCGTGCAGGCCGCGGGTGTGCTCGCTCACGACCTGCGGATGCCCGGAGGTTTCCCCGGCCGGCCACGTCTCCCGGATGGCGTGGCAGGCCTCGGCCAGCGGCCCGGGCAGGCGGAAGGCGCTGCGGGCGCGCAGGGCGGCGGCGCGCCGCTCACCGTGGTTCCAGACGGCGCAGGCCCGCGCGGCCTCGGCGTTGAACCAGACCGGCTGCAGCTCCCAGTCGAGCAGGAGCAGGCCGACGGGCACCTCTTCCATCATGGCGGCGTAATGAACCAGCAGGGCGGCGCGATCGGACGTGGGCATACGGGCAGCTTGGACGGTCGCGGGCGGCGGCACAAGGGCGATTACTCCCTTTGGCCTATGGACCCGACGGGGGGCGCAGGGTAGAGTGCCGGCCGCCCACCCCTCCACGCATGAGCACGACCTACTTCGACACGCCCACAGACAAAAAGGCTGCGACCAATCCCCTCGGCCTCAAGGGGGTCGACCACATCGAGTTCATCGTCGACCGCGCCGACCAGTGGCGCGACTTCTTCGTCAACAAATACGGCATGACCGTGCGGGCCTACGGCGACAACGCGACCGGGTTGGAGGGCCGGCGGGCGTTCGTGGTGGGGCAGGGGCGGGTGAACTTCCTCGTGGCCGAGCCGCAGGGCTCGGGCCCGGGGTCGGACTTGATGCGCTGGCACCTCGACCGGCATGGCTGCGGCGTGCGCGATGTGGCCTTCAAGGTGAAGGACGCCAAGCACGCGGTTGGCGAGGCCCTGCGCCGCGGCGCGACGCCGGTGCGCAATCTCTTCGAGGACGACACCATCGCCCACGGTGCCATCGCGGCCTACGGCGACACGATCCACAGCTTCGTCGAGCGGCGCAAATCCGGCGAATTCGCGCCGGGCTACGTCAACCAGCCGGGTGGCATCGAGGACCGTGACATCAACTTCGCGATGATCGACCATGTGGTCGCCAACGTGGAGCACATGGAGCCTTGGGTGAAATATTACCAGGAGGTGTTCGGCTTCGACCTCTTCATGCACTTCGACATCAACACCGGCCGCTCCGCCCTCATGTCGAAGGTTGTCAGTTCGACCGACGGTTGGGTGAAGATGCCAATCAACGAGCCCTCGTCCGCCAACTCGCAGATCCAGGAATTCCTCGACCAATACCGCGGGCCCGGCGTGCAACACATCGCGCTGCTGACGCCCGACATCGTCAGCACCGTCGCGGAGATGCGTCGCATGGGGCAGGATTTTCTCGAGGTGCCTGATACCTACTACGGCGCGGAGTTTGACCAGCGGGTCGGCGCGATCACCGAAGACAAGGACATGCTCCGGTCCCTCGGCATCCTGGCGGACCGCGACCTCGGCGATGACGGCTACCTGCTGCAGCTCTTCACCAAGTGCGTCTTCACCCGCCCCACGCTGTTCTTCGAGGTCATCCAGCGCCGCGGCCGCGCCCGCGGCTTCGGCGAGGGCAACTTCCGCGCACTCTTCGAGGCGATCGAGCGCGAACAGGCCCGGCGCGGTACGCTCTGACTTCCGGGGGTGGAAGGCGGGCCACGCGGCCGGCTTCCCCTGCGGCCATCCCTGCCTTCCGCCCCCGTCTCCTTTCCATCCCATGCCCCACTACCTCCGACTCGGGACGATCCCCCGCAAGCATCACCTCAGGTTTCCGCGGGAAATCGCCGCCAGCTACAAGGGCGAGGGCCTGCATTACGAACACGTCGTCACGACCGAGGGCTTCGACCGGGCCTACAGCATCGTCTATCACCTGAAGCCGCCGACGCGCGTGAAGAGTGTCGAGCTGTTCCGTGAGTTCGCCCTGAAGCCCGCCGGCCACACCCCGCTGCGACACCACCACCTCAAGTCCGCCGGCATGGCCCGCGCGGGCGATCCCTACACCGGTCGGGTGCCGCTCATGTTCAACGCCGACATCCGATGCTACCGTTGCCGGCCGGTGACGGCGATGGCGGCCGGCTATGACTTCTACCGCAACGGGCAGAGCGACGACGTCATTTTCGTCTGGGCCGGCGGCGGCTGGCTCGAATCGCAATACGGCCGGCTGCGCTACAAGCAGGACGACTACGTCGTCGTCCCACGCGGCACCATCTACCGGCTTGTGCCCGACGACATCTCGAAAGAGGACTATCTCGTCATCGAATCGACCTACCCGGTGCGGATCCCCGAACGCTATTTGCACAAGGAGGGCCAGATCCGGATGGGCGCGCCCTACAGTGAGCGCGATTTTCACGGGCCGCGCGAAATCCTGACCGTGGACCAGGAGGGCGACTTTGCCGTGCTGACCAAGGACCGGACCCGCTTCACGCGGAACGTCCTCGCCGGCCACCCGCACGACGTCGTGGGGTGGGACGGCTACCTCTACCCGTTCACGTTCAACGCGAATGATTTTGAGCCGCTCACCGGCACCGTGCACCTGCCGCCGCCGGTGCACCAGACCTTCGAGATGCACGGCTTCGTCATGTGCACCTTCGCGCCGCGCTGGCTCGACCACCACCCGGAGGCGGTCAAGGTGCCGTGGGCGCACGACAACACCGAGGCCGACGAGGTGCTCTTCTATGTGCGCGGCAACTTCGGATCGCGCAAAGGGGTCGAGCCCGGCTCGTTCACGCTCCACCCGCAGGGCATCCCGCATGGCCCGCACCCCGGTACGACGCTCGCCAGCATGAACGCCACGCGCACCGAGGAGCTGGCCGTGATGTTCGACACGCAGTTCCCGCTCGAGCTGACCGCGGAAGCGCTCGCCATGGACGATCCGAACTACCCGCTGAGCTGGCTCGGGTAAGCATTAGACAGGATTAGAAAAATGAACAGGATGGATGGATCGTATTCGGAAAACTCTGTCTATTTTGTCTAAACCATGCTCCTCGATTTCGAAAAACTCTCCCCCCGCGAATCCTACCCGTGGTTGATCAACGCCATCAACCCGCGGCCGATCGCGTGGGTCTCCACCATCTCAGCCGCCGGCCAGACCAACCTGG
>CAZZDB010000190.1:0-7192 GCA_964652485.1 uncultured Oleiharenicola sp. | reverse complement strand
CTGTGCCTAACAGCATGCGAGTTCGAGTCTCGCCTCGGGCACCAACTTTCTTTCGAGCACCGAAAGAAAGTTGTCCCGCCGTGGCTCGTAGAGCGAAGGCCACGACGAAGTTAAACGGCCTCCGAAGGTCAGCCCGAGCCCAGTCGTTCGAAGGTCTCCCGCAGGGTCAGGCTCAGCCCGTCCTGCTGTGACTGCCGTTTGCGATAAAGGGCCAGGCGTTTCTTCTCCGGGGCGCAGCGGGTCGAATCATTCAGCGCCACCGAGCGCGCCGCCAGCGCGGCCAGATCGGTCTTCTGGCCCTGACGCAGGCCGTCGCACCATGCCGCCTGCAACGCGCCGCCGAGAGCCGCGCCCTCGTCCTGTACCATGGCGACCACGGGCACGCCGAAGATGTCCGCCATAATCTGGCGCCACGCGGCCGACTTCGCCCCGCCTCCCGTGAGGCGGATTTCCTTCGGCTTGACACCGAGGGCCGCGAGCCGGCGCAGACCGTAGTTCAGGCCGAGAGTGACACCTTCCATCGCGGCCCGGGCGAGATGGCCGGGCGTCAGCGTGCGGCGGTTGAGTCCGTAAAGCACGCCCGTGCCCTTCGGCACATTGGGGGTGCGCTCGCCATCGAAATAAGGAACGAGGGTCAGACCATCTGCTCCGGCGGCCGTGGCCGCCACGGCCTGCTCGAGCGCGGCATGGTCCCAGCCGAAGATCGTGCGGAACTGCTCGGTGACCAAGGTAAGATTCATCGTGCAAAGCAGCGGCAGCCAGCCGCCGGTGGACGAGCAGAATGCGGCGATCTCGCCGTTGGGGTCCACCACCGGCTGCTTGCTGAAGGCGTAGATCGTGCCGCTCGTGCCCAGACTGGCCGTGACGACCCCGGGCGCGACGTTGCCCGTGCCGATGGCGCCCATCATGTTGTCGCCGCCGCCGGCGCTGACAACGACTTCCGGCGAGAAGCCATACATCTGGGCCAGCGCCGGCCGCAGCGTGCCGGCGGCATCCGACGAGCGCGAGAGCGGCGGCAGCCAGTCGCCGAGGCTTTTGTCGATGGCGTTGAGTGCGGCGGGTGACCACTGGCGCTTGCGCACATCGAGCAGCGCCGTGCCGGAAGCGTCACCCGGCTCCATGAAGTAATTTCCCGTCAGGTGGAAATTCAGGTAATCGTGTGGCAGCAGGACGTGGCGCAGCCGCTTGAAATTTGCGGGCTCATGGCGCTTCAGCCACAGGATCTTCGGCGCGGTGTAGCCGGGGAGGAAGGGCAGGCCGGCCTGGCGGATGACCGCCTTGGTGCCGCCGAGCTTCTTCGTGAGCAGCGCGCATTCGGCGACGGTGGACGTGTCGCACCAGAGCTTGGCGGGGCGGATGACCTCGCCGCGCTCGTCGAGCGGCACGAAGCCGTGCTGCTGGCCGGAGACGCCGATGCCGCGCACCCGGCGGCGGTCGATCTTGGCCGCCACCTCGGCGATCACGGTGTCGAGCGCCTCGGTCCAGTGTTGGGGCTGCTGCTCCATGTGGCCGGGCGGCAGGCCGGCGATCAGGGAGTGTGGAGCGCGCGCCTCGGCGACGACGCGGCCGGTCTCGAGGTCAAGGACGACGGCCTTGGTGCTTTGGGTTCCACTGTCGATACCGATATAGAGGCTCATGGTTGGGCGGGGTGATTGACGTTGGGAGGCGGGAGAGTTGGACAATCCGCCGGGCGTCTCAAGCCATTCCGCGTGCACCGCCGCGCTAACAATTGCTTCGCCCGTCCGTCATTGCAGGGCGTTCCGCATGGCGTCGATGAAGGCGTGGACCACGGCCGGCACCAACAGCAGCCCGCTCCGCCGCCAGCAGAGGGAAAAGAAGACGCCGACCCCCATGTGCACCATGGGAAGCAGGACGAGCAGGGGCAGGAGCTGGATTGCCTGGTTGCCCTCTTTCAAATGCACCAGCGGCAGGTGCCACCAGCCCCAAACCGCCGAAACGAAGAAGGCGGACGCCCACGGCCAGCGATCGTCCGGCCGGCTCAAATAGGAATCCAGTCCGCCCCGGAAGAACACCTCCTCGAGCACAAAGCAGACCGGGGCATACCGCAGAAACGAGGTCAGCCCCTCCTGCAGGCGGTGCTGGCCGGATACGCCGGAGGCACCGTGGATGAGAAACCCCAGCACAGGGCTCAGCATCCCCACCGTGCCCGCGGTGATCAGGCAGAATCCGAACCAGCGCAGCCGGCTGCGGTTCAGCTGTGTCAGGGAGAGGGCCAGCGGCAAGCAACCCGCCACGGAGCAGACCAACCAGAGCCGGGTCGGCCAACCGGGTTTCTGCCACGTGCAAAGGGCATGCAGGGGATGCGCCATGAATCCCGCGGCGACGAGCCAACCCCACCAGGGCAGCGCAAAGCGAACCGGTTCGGCAAACCACAGTTCGCGGAGCGGCCGCCGTGCGACCAGACGCTGGAAAAACCAGAGCAGCGGCACGCCGATCAGCAGGTAGGTATTTCCGTCCAGATGAAAAATCCACCCCAACGCCATCCAGAATCCGACGATCGCAGCCACCACGGCGTAGCGCAGCACCATCGCCTTTGGGCTCAATTCACCGGCCGGGGACATGATGGGCGGCTTACTGGATCAGGTCCTGGATCAAGGGCTCGGGCTGCGGCGCGCCGGGGAGGAACCTGACGGCTTCGCGTATGAGGGCCTCGGCGCGGGCCCCCTTGGTATCGTCATTGATGTGCAGCGTGCAGAGCCGCGTGCCCGGACCGACGGGTTCGCCGATCTTGATGAGGTCGGCGATGCCGACGGCGTGGTCGACCTTGTCCGTGACGGCGGCGCGGCCGCCGCCGAGCGCCATGATGGCATGGCCGCACTTGAGGGCGTCGACCTCGCTGACGAAGCCCTTCGCGTCGGCCGGCGCCTTGACGGCGAGCAGTTTTCTGGCTGTCGGGAGAATCCTGTAGTCGTCGACGACTTTCGGGTCGCCGCCCTGCGCGACACACATCTGATGGAACTTCTCAAGGGCCGTGCCGTTGGCGATCGCGGTGTCCATCAGCTTGCGGGCCCCGGCCATGTCTTGCGCTGCGCCGCCGAGGACGAGCATGTGGCCGGTAAGCGCGAAGGTGACTTCCATCAAGTCGGCCGGTCCGCGCCCCTTGAGGCATTCGATGGACTCGATGACCTCGGTGGTGTGGCCCGCCGCGTGGCCGAGCGGCTGGTTCATCGCGGTGAGCTGGGCCCACACCGGTTTGCCGCCGGCCTTGCCGACATCGACCATGGCGCGCGCCAGCGCGAGCGCGTCCTCCTTCTTTTTCATGAAGGCGCCCTTGCCGAACTTCACGTCGAGCACGAGCGAGTCGATGCCCTCGGCGAGTTTCTTGCTCATGATGCTGGCGCAGATGAGCGGGATGCACTCAACGGTGCCGGTGACGTCGCGGAGCGAGTAGAGCTTGCGGTCGGCGGGTACGACCTGCGGGGTCTGGCCGATCATGGCGCAGCCGACCTTCAGGAGAATGGCGCGGAACTCGGGCACGCTGAGCATGACCTTGAATCCCGGGATGGCCTCGAGCTTGTCGAGCGTGCCGCCGGTGTGGCCGAGGCCGCGGCCGCTCATCATCGGAACCTTCAGGCCGCAGGCGGCCGCGAGCGGGGCGAGGATGAGCGAGACCTTGTCGCCCACGCCGCCGGTGGAGTGCTTGTCAACCTTGGCGCCGGGGATGTCATGCAGATCGATGACCTCGCCGGAGCGCATCATGGCGTCGGTCAGCCACGCGGTCTCCTGCGCGGTCATGCCGCGCCAGAAGATGGCCATGAGCAACGCGGTCGCCTGATAGTCGGCAAACCGGCCATCGGTCACGCCGCGCGCGAAGAACCGGA
This sequence comes from uncultured Oleiharenicola sp., assembly GCA_964652485.1. Classification (GTDB taxonomy): domain Bacteria; phylum Verrucomicrobiota; class Verrucomicrobiia; order Opitutales; family Opitutaceae; genus Lacunisphaera. The sequence continues at coordinate 3,350 of CAZZDB010000190.1, read as the reverse complement.
TCTCGTCCTGGGTCAACGCGCCGCCGTCGCGTTTCTTGATGATGATGTCCTGGGGAAAGAAGGAGGTGCTCATGGCAGGGAAGACTGATCAGGCGTAGCGCTCTTCCTTCCACGGGTCGCCCTCGTTGTGGTAGCCGCGCACCTCCCAGAAACCGAGGCGGTCCTCGGCAAGAAAGGTGACCGTCTTGACAAACTTGGCGCCCTTCCACGCATAGAGCTTGGGGATGATGATGCGCGCCGGGCCGCCGTGCTCGCGCGTGACCGGGGCGGAGCCGAACTGCGTCGCCACGAGCACATCATCGTCGAGGCAGCGCGCGAGCGGCACATTGACCGAGTAGCCGTCGTAGCTGGTGAAATAGACAAATTTCGCGCCGGGCTTGGGCTGCGCCAGCTCGAAGAGCGTAGTGAAGGCCACGCCGCTCCACTGGCAGTCGTATTTGCTCCAGGAGGTCACGCAGTGAAAGTCACTGATGTCGGTCACCTGCGGCATAGCGTTGAACTGTTCCCAGGTGAGGACGACGGGCTTCTCCACGAGACCGTCGAGCGTGAGGGTCCACTCGTTAAGCGGAATTTCCGGTTGCACGCCAAGGTCGAGCACGGGAAAGCCGGTGGTGAGCTTCTGGCCGGGGGGCAGACGGTCGGTTGCCGCCGTGTCGCGGGGCTTGAAGCCCTGGGCGAGCCGTTTTTCGGCCCACTTTTGCTTGGCCGCGATGTAGCGCTCCTTCGACATGGATAGAGGGACACTAGCGCTGGCCACGCGTTAGGCAAGCGGGGTGTGCGCCGGCGGCACCTGTGGGGTGGTCAGCGCCTCGGTCACGAGTCCGGTCTTGCGCCGATACCAAAGCGCGAGTCCACCCTGGTAGATCAGGCAGGTGACGGCCACGGTGCAGTAGATCGTGAGGAACATCATGCGCACGAGCGGCAGGATCTCGGCCTTTTCGATGCCGCCTTCCTTCAAGATCGCTTCCATGTCGGGCGTGAGGTTGCCCATCACGGTATCAGCGTCGAAACTGCCGAGTCGGCTCGCGCAATACACGAGGATGATGGCCAGAAGAAACAATTGGGAGCGCACCAGCAGCTTCATGCCGGTGGGATCGCGACGCTTGAGCTTTTTGTGGCCGCGGACCTCCATCACTCCCGAAGCCACGCCCAGCAGACCGATGGCCACGCTGGAGAGATCGCCGAGCGCCAGCGCAAGCAAGACACCCAGACCGGCGACCACGATCACGCTCCAGCCATTGAGCCGGGAGATGGTCAGGACCCGCTGGAGGGCTTTATCCGACGGCGTGGGCGCAGGGATAGTCATGCCTCGCAAACTTACCCGGTCATCCCTGTCGCGCGAGAATCTTCCGCGCCGGTCCCGGGCGCCTTATTCGACCGGGCGCATCTGGATTGTGTCGATAACCCTTTCGCCGGCGAGCACGTTGGTGACCACCACCATCCAGTCACCGGGCTTGACCCAACCGCGACGGAGCAGATAGGCGAAGGCATCGCGAATAGTCTGCTCCGGCTTTTCGGAAAATCCCAGCAGGAAGGGCTCAACCCCCCACACCAGCAGCATGTGCCGGAAGACGCGCGGTTCGTCCGTGAATGCATAGATGGGGCAGCGCGATCCGCGCAGGGCGGAAAGGGTCCGGGGCAGGTCGCCGCTGCGGGTGAAGACCACGATGCCGGCCTCGCCGATCTCCTGGGCGAGCGTGACGGCCGAGCGAAGCAGGCGGTCCTTGTGGGTCTTGAGCGGAAGCGTCGTGTTATAGCCCTTCGTGGCGTTGCCCTCGATGCGGCCGGCCACGCGCTTCATGAACTGGACGCATTCGAGCGGATACCGGCCGGTGGTTGTCTCGCCGGAAAGCATGATGGCATCGGCGGTGGACCACACCGCACTGGCGATGTCACTGACTTCGGCCCGGGTGGGCACGGGGGAGAGGATCATGGATTCCAACAGGTGCGTGGCCACAATCACGGGCTTGCGCAGTCGGATGCAGGCATCGACGGCGCGCTTCTGGATCAGCGGCAGATCCTCCATTGGCACTTCGATGCCGAGGTCGCCGCGTGCCACCATCACGGCGTCGGCGGCGGCGATGATCTCGTCGAGATTGGCAATGGCCGATTGATCCTCGATCTTGGCGATGATGTGGGCAGGGCTCGACAATTCGGAGAGCAACCGGCGCAGGATGTCGATGTCGTCCGCCTCGCGCACAAAGGACAGCGCAAAGTAGTCGACCTGTTCCTCGACGCCCACGGCGATGTCGGCCCGGTCCTTGGCGGTGAGCGCCGGCAGGCGGACCTTGACGCCGGGCAGGTTGATATGCCGCCGGTTGCCCAGCCTGGCCGGGACGACCACGCGGCAGCGCACCCGGTCCGGTGCGGCACTCAAGACCACGAGCTGGATGAGCCCGCTGTCCACCAGCACTGTGCTGCCAACGGGCACGTCGCGACCGAGTCCGGGATAGTTGACCGGCACGGCGAGCGCGCCGTCCTGCGCGCCGCCGCCTTGGGGCAGGAGGTCGATGAGTTGCCCCGCCGCCAGATCGACCGGCGCGGGCAGGTCGCCCGTACGGATCTCCGGTCCCTTCACGTCCATCATCAGCGCAATCTGCCGTCCCGTCCGCTGGCATACGTCGCGCACGCGATGAATCATGGCGCGGGTCCAGGCGTGATCGGCGTGCGCCATGTTGAGCCGGCAGACATCGACCCCCGCAAGGATGAGGCGCTCCAGCATGTGCTCGTCCGCCGAGGAAGGTCCAAGGGTGAAGACGATCTTGGTCAGTCGGTAGGCTTCCTTGGGTTGCGAAGCAGTCGGGTTGTTCACATCCCCCGGATAGCACAACGAATGCCGGGAGACGTGTTAAAGACTCGCGCTGAGGCGTGGTGGCTCATTCAAAAGATGTTTCATCGCATGTCTTCCCGCCCTCCCAGACCCTGGCCCTACCGGATCGAGTATCCGCCCGAGCTACCGATCAGTGCGCGGGTGGACGAGATCATCGCGACCATCCGCGAGCACCAGGTGCTGATCCTTGCGGGCGAGACGGGTTCGGGCAAGACCACCCAGATTCCCAAGATGTGCCTCGTCGCCGGCCGCGGTGAACGCGGCAGGATCGCCTGCACGCAGCCGCGCCGCGTCGCCGCCACCTCCGTCGCGCGCCGTGTCGCCGAGGAGCTGAACGTAACGTTCGGCCGCGAGGTCGGCTGCAAGATCCGTTTCGCCGACCAGACATCGTCCGACACGGTCATCAAGTTCATGACCGACGGCATGCTGCTCGCCGAGCTCCAGGCCGACCCGGAAATGCGTGAATACGACACCATCATCGTGGACGAGGCGCACGAGCGCTCGCTCAACATCGACTTCA
>CAZZDB010000189.1:0-7270 GCA_964652485.1 uncultured Oleiharenicola sp. | reverse complement strand
CGCCCGCGGCTACCACATCGAGTTCGGCGGCGGGCGCGGCATGCCCGGCATGGGCGCCGGGGCCGGCCTGCAGAATTTTACCCGCGGCAGCTACGGCCTCAAGTTGAAGGAGGATGCCCGCCGCTACTACGGCTCGTTCATGTATTTCTCCGGTCGCGGCGAGATGATCGCGAACGAGCATTCGTTCTGCGAACTCGACCCGGTGGTGAAGGACAAGTGGGGCATCCCCGTGCTGCGCTTCACCTGGCAGTGGTCGGAGCACGAGTTGAAGCAGGCCGAGCACATGGAAAAAACCTTCGCCGACATCGTCACCGCCATGGGCGGCCGGGTTCTCGGACGCGCCGCCAACCGCAAGCGCGCCGGCGCGGACTCGCCGATCGAGAAGGGCGGCCGCATCATCCACGAGGTCGGCGGTGCGATCATGGGCGCCGACCCAGGGAAGTCCGTCACCAACCAATGGTGCCAGACATGGGACGTACCTAACCTCTACCTGACCGACGGGGCGCCGTTCCCGGGCAACGCGGACAAGAACCCGACGCAAACCATCATGGCCTTGGCGTGGCGCGCCGGTGACCACATGCTCGCCGAGATGAAAAAAGGGAGTTTCTAGGATGAGCCCACGCGAATATCCCCGCCTCGACCGCCGCGCCGCCATCAAGTGGATGCTCACTGCCACGGCGGTGGTGGCCATCACCGACCGCCCCATGTTGTTCGCCGGCCAGCCGCAGGCCGCCGCCCCCGCGACGAAGGGCTATGGCACGGACCCGTTGCTCAACAAGGAATACAAGCCCGGCGATTTCTGGCCCCTGACCATGACCGACGCCCAGCGCCGCACCGCCGCCGCCCTGTGCGCCGTGATCATTCCGGCCGAGGGCAGCGTGCCCAGCGCCGCGGACCTCCTGGTGCACGACTTCATCGACGAGTGGATCAGTTCGCCGTATCCGGACCAAAAGGGCGATCGCGACATCGTCCTCAAGGGACTCGGCTGGATCAACGAGGAGACGCAGCGGCGTTTTGGGAAGGATTTTGCCGCGCTCGACCAGCATCAGACCAAGACCGTCTGCGACGACCTCTGCCACGCACCGGATGCCAAGCCCGCGCACGCGGAGGGAGCGAGGTTCTTTGCAAAGTTCCGCGACCTGACCGCCAGCGGGTTCTTCACGACGCCGGAAGGCATGAAGGACCTCGGGTATGTGGGCAACATGCCGCTCGCCGAGTTCAAGGGTCCGCCGCCGGAGGTGCTCGCGAAGCTGGGCCTGACCTAGAAGCCGATGAGCGCGCTTCGGCCAGCCCTGTTCGTGGCTTGCTTCGAGGCAGGGACAAAGCCTAAGAATTTCACCGCCACCCCAACCCCATAACTACCCTATGAATCCCTCCCGTCTGTTTCGTGCGAGCTGCGTCGCTCTGATCACCACCGCCATGAGCTTCGCCATTCGTGGCGGCGCCACCGGAGACTGGATCACCCAGTTCAACTTGACCAATGAGCAGGCCGGCTGGGTCAACGGCACTGCCTTCTGGGGTTTCACCCTGGCGATGATGTTCGGCGGTCCGCTCGTCGACACCCTCGGTTTCAAACGCATCCTCAGCATCGCCTTTTTCGGCCATCTCGCCGGCATCCTGCTGACGATCTTCGCCTGGGATTTCAAGAGCCTGTTCTGCGGCACGCTGCTCTTCGGCATCGCCAACGGGTCGGTGGAGGCCGCCTGCAACCCGCTCGTCGCAACGCTCTTCCCGAAGGACCAGACGACCAAGCTCAACCATTTCCATGTGTGGTTCCCGGGTGGCATCGTGATTGGCGGTTTGGCCGCTTTCGTCCTGGCGAAAGCCGGGCTCGGTTGGAAGGCCCAGTTCGCCACCATGCTCATCCCGCTCGCCGCCTACGGGTCCATGTTCTTCGGCCAGCATCAGGAAATGCCCAAGACCGAGCGCGTGCAACGCGGCGAGAGCACCGGCTCAATGTTCAAGGCCTGCCTCGCCCCAGGCTTCATCCTCATGGTCGGCTGCATGCTCATGACGGCCTCCACCGAACTCGGCTCCGGCCAGTGGATCCCCAACATCCTGTCGCACGCCGGGGTTTCGGGCATCCTGGTCCTCGTCTGGATCAACGGCCTCATGGCCGTCGGCCGTATGTTCGCCGGTCCCTTCGTCCACAAGCTCTCGCCCATCGGCATGCTGGTCATGAGCGCCATCCTCTCGACCCTCGGCCTCTACGCCATGAGCCATGCCAGCGGCTACATGCTCTTCGGGGCGGCGACCGTCTTCGCGTTCGGCGTGTGTTTCTTCTGGCCGACCATGATTGGTTTCGTGGCCGAGAACTTCAAGAAGACCGGCGCGCTCGGCCTCGCCATCATGGGTGGCTGCGGGATGCTGAGTGTCAGTTTCGTGCTCCCCATCATCGGCAAGTGGTATGACACCGGCATCGCCCTACGCACCCCTGCCGGGGTCACGCCTTCCGCCGGCCAGCTGGCGGACATCCAGGCGGCGGCCGGTCTGCACGCGCTGGGCAACGTTGCCGTCCTGCCCGCGGCGCTCACGGTGATCTTCGTCGCCATTGCCATCCTGCGGAAGAAGCCGCAAGCGGCCGCCGCCTGACCTCAGTATTTATCCGTCCTCGGCCAACTGTCTTCCGACCTCTCATTCTTTCTCTCATGCCCCGCTCGATCACCCTGTTCACCGGCCAATGGGCCGATCTGCCACTCGCCAAACTGGCCCCGCTTGTCAAGAAGCTGGGCTACGATGGCGTTGAACTCGCCTGCTGGGGCGACCACTTCGATGTCGATGCGGCCGCCACTTCGGACAAGTACATCAAAGATAAGTGGGAGCTACTGAAGGACAATGGCCTCACCTGCTTCGCCGTCTCGAGCCACCTTGTCGGTCAGGCCATCTGCGACTTGATCGACGAGCGGCACAAGTCGATCCTGCCGCCCGATGTCTGGGGTGACGGCGACCCCGAGGGCGTGCGCAAGCGGGCGGCAAAGAAGATGGCGCTGACCGCCAAGGCCGGCCGGCGCTTCTTCGACGCCAAGCCGGGCGCCAAGGACAAGAAGGGGCCGGTCACCGTCAACGGTTTCACCGGTTCTTCGATCTGGCACTCGATCTACGCGTTTCCGCCGACCTCGCAGGCTTATTGGGAGAAGGGCTTTCAGGATTTTGGCAAGCGATTCGGGCCGATCCTCGAGGAATTCGAGAAACAGAATGCCAACTTCGCGCTCGAGGTGCATCCGACCGAGATCGCCTTCGACCTCGCCAGCGCGGCGCGGGCGGTGGCGGCGGTGAAGGGGCACAAGCGTTTTGGCTTCAACTACGATCCCTCGCACCTCGGCTACCAGGGCGTGGACTACGTGAAGTTCATCCGTACCTTCGGCCCGCGCATCTTTCATGCGCACATGAAGGACGTGTGGTGGGGCCACGGGGACGGCTCCGTCGGCGTCTTCGGCGGCCATACGGACTTCGGCGATGCCCGGCGCTTCTGGGACTTCCGGTCCGTCGGCCGCGGGGACATCAACTTCGAGGAGATCATCGTCGCGTTGAATGACATCGGTTACGCCGGCCCGCTCTCCGTCGAGTGGGAGGACATCCGCATGGACCGCGAGCACGGGGCGGCCGAGTCGTGCGCCTTCCTGCGCAAGCTGGACTTTGCCCGCAGCGCCATCGCCTTTGATGCGGCCTTCGACAAGGGAAACCAGTAAGATCGCGGCTCCGCCCAATCCATGAGCATCAAGATCGGTATCATCGGCGCCGGCGGCATGCTGCGCTATCACGCGGCGGGCTTCCGGTCCGCCGGAGCGGAAATCGTCGCGGTCGCCGACGTCAACCTGGCCGCGGCCCAGAAGGTCGCCGCGCGGGAGGGCATCGCGCGGGCCTTTGGTGACGTCGGCCAGATGCTGCGCGAAACCCCGGAGATCGACGCCGTTTCGGTCATCGTGCCCAACAAGTTTCACGCGCCCGTCGCCCTGCAAGCCATGGCGGCGGGCAAGCACGTGTTCTGCGAAAAGCCGCCCGCGATGAGCGCGAAGGAGGCGGGCGAGATGGCGGCCCTTGCCCGGAAGAAGAAGCGGACCCTCATGTTCAACTTCAACAACCGCGCCCGGCCGGAGTCGTTCGCGATGATGGAGTATGTCCGGCAGGGCCAGGTCGGCCGCATCAACTCAGCGCAGGCGAAATGGATCCGGCGCACCGGCATCCCCGGGCTCGGCGGCTGGTTCACCACCAAGGCGCTTTCCGGCGGCGGGCCGCTTATCGACCTCGTACACATGCTCGATCTCGCGCTCTATTTCATGGGTTATCCCGAGCCCGAGTGGGTGATGGCGCAGACGTTCAACGACTTCATCACGGACAAGAACTTCAAGGGACCGTGGGGCATTCCCGATGTCGCCAAGGGCGTGACCGACGTTGAGAGCGCCTGCCACGGCATGGTGAAGTGCAAGACGGGCCAGATCATCTCGCTGCAGATTTCCTGGGCGGAGATGGTGAAGCGGGAGGAAGTCTCCGTCGCCTTCCAGGGCACCAAGGCGGGCGGCCTGGTTCAGCGTCTCTTCGGGATCGACGGCATCGACAGCACGGCGACCGATGTCTGTGAGCTCTACGTGCAGGAGAACGGTCATTCCGTGAACCGGGCCATCCTGGTGCCGCCCGACGAGACCATGGGGCGCACGCGTTCGGCGGCGAACTTCGTCAAGACCCTCGAAGGCAGCGAAGCTCCGCTCAACACCCCCGACCAGGCGGTCGCCTTGATGCGCATCATCGATGCCGCCTACGCCTCGGCCGTCACCGGCCAGCCGGTGAAATGCTGACGATTTTCCCTTATGAAACTTAACCGCAAACTCCGCATGGGCATGGTCGGTGGCGGCCGGGGCGCCTTCATCGGTTCGGTGCACCGCATGGCGGCCCGGCTTGACGGCGAGATCGAACTGGTCGCCGGCTGCTTCTCCGCCGACCCCGAGAAATCCAAGGCCTCCGGCGCCGACTTCTTCCTCGATCCGGCCCGGGTCTACACCACGTATCAGGAGATGGTGCGCAAGGAGTCCGCGTTGCCGGCGGACCAACGCATCGACTTCGTCTCGATCGTGACGCGCAACAACACGCATTTCGCCGTGGCCAAGGCCTGCCTCGAGGCGGGCTTCCACATCGTGTGCGACAAGCCGCTGTGCTTCACCCTCGCCGAGGGGCGCAAGCTCCGCGAGATCGTGCGGAAGAGCGGCCTGGTTTTCGCCCTGACGCACAACTACACGGGGTACCCGATGGTGAAAGAGGCCCGCGAGTGGGTGCGCGCCGGGAAGCTGGGCCGCATTCTCAAGGTCGTCGCCGAGTATCCGCAGGGGTACGCCATCTCCGCCCTGGAGACGGCGGCGGACACCAAGATATCCAACTGGCGGATGGACCCGACCGTTGCCGGCGTTTCCAACTGCATGGGCGATATCGGCACCCATGCGCACAACCTTGTGCGCTACATCACCGGCCTGGAGATTGAGGAGATCTGCGCCGAGCTCTCGACGTTCATCCCCGGCCGTCCGCTCGACGACGACGGCAACTGCCTCATCCGCTTTGGCGGCGGCGCTCGCGGCATCCTCTATGCCTCGCAGGTTTCGAGCGGCGAAGAAAACAACCTCAACATCCGGGTGTTCGGCACGAAGGGTTCGCTGCAGTGGTTCCAGGAGAGCCCGAATGAGCTCTACTTCAAGAAGGCCGACGCCCCCGCCCAGACCTACCGGCGCGGCAACGGCTACCTCGGTGCCGCCGCGCAGGGGGCCACCCGCACGCCGTTCGCCCATCCCGAAGGCTTCATCGAGGCCTTCGCCAACGTCTACCGGTCGGCGGCCACCGCGATCGCCGATGCGGCGGCCGGACGCAAGGCACCCAAGGAGGGCTATGATTTTCCCACGGTCGACGACGGGGTCGCCGGCCTGGCGTTCATCGAGACGGTGGTGAAGAGTTCGAAAGGCGGGGCGAAGTGGGTGAAGTTTCCCTCGCTCTGACGCAGGGCGAAATTGGTTTACGCGGGGCGGGTTTCCGTTTCGCTCACCGGCATGTCCAAGTGGCTCCTCGTTGACGGCTACAACATGGCGTTCCGTGCCTTTTATGGAATGCCGGAGCTGACCCGTGCCGATGGGTTTCCCACCGGCGCGCTGCACGGGTGGGTGAAGACGATGTGGCGGCTGCAGGACCAGGAGAAACCCGACGCAATGCTGGTGTTCTTCGACCTCGGCGGCTCGCAGGACCGGCTGGCACTCCATCCGGAATACAAGGCGCAGCGCAAGGACACGCCCGAGCCGCTGGAGAAGCAGATACCACTCATCAAGGAGCTGACCCGGGCAATGGGCCTGGTGGGCGTCGAACTCGACGGGGTGGAATCGGACGACCTGGTGGCATCGCAGGCGCGGGCGCTCGCGAACGCCGGCCACGAGGTGCTGATTGTCAGCGCCGACAAGGATTTCGCACAGTGCGTGGACGAGCGGATCAAGATCCTGCTGCCGCCACCCACGGCAAATCCGAAGCTCGGCTGGCGCGTGCTGGACGCCGCCGGCGTCCTGGAGAAATTCGGCGTGCCGCCGGCCTTGATCGCCGAATATCTCGCGCTGATCGGCGACACATCGGACAACATTCCCGGAATCACCGGGGTCGGCCCGAAGACCGCGGAGAAGTGGTTCACGGAGTTCAAGTCCCTGGAGGGGATCATCGCCCACGCGGCGCTCCTCAAACCCGAGCGGTTCCGCGAGGCGGTGGCGGGGCAGGCGGACACGCTGCGGCGGAACCTGAAGCTGACGACGCTGCGGACCGAGTCGCCCCTGCCGCACGTGGGCCCGGGCGAACCGGCAGCGGCCAGGATTTTCGCGTTGCTGGAATTACTCGACATGAAATCGAGCCTCACCGAGGCGAAGCAGCGCTACAGCGGACAAACGGAGCTGTTCTAAGGTGGAGTGTGGTGCCGGACAAAATGGTGTGCCGGCCGCTTGACGAGAAGGTTGACCACGAAAACGGACCGGATCGCCTGGTTCGGGAATGGGATGATACGACGGCCGGCCTAGGTTGCTCCGCCGGACACGAATGGTGGCCCACAGGAACGGCCGGTTCACGGGCCAATCCGGGCGATCAACGGCCGCACGCCGCTGATGCGGGATTGACCGCGGCCTGCGTTCCGCCGACAAGGTCGTCGCCATGCGTTGGTATCACCCTGTGTCCTATTTCTTCGCGGGGATTTTCCTGCTAAACGCCGTGCCCCACCTAGGCCACGGGATCTCCGGCCATGCCTTCCAGAGTCCCTTTGCGAGCC
>CAZZDB010000188.1:0-7366 GCA_964652485.1 uncultured Oleiharenicola sp. | reverse complement strand
AGATGAAGCCGCGGCGCTTCGCGAGCGAGACGACGGCTTCCATGAGGTTGGCGGGTTCGGCGGTGCTGGACATGGGAGGGGAAACCGTTGCCACGCCCCTCGGGGTGGTCAATGCCGGGGTTTGTCACCACCGCCGACGGAACCCGGTGGACGGGCAAAGGTCGAAGCGTCCAGTATTCTTGCCACCCGGCTGGCCCGGGGGCGCAGATTGGATATATTTACGTTTTATGAAGACTATCATTCCATCGTGCAAAACACTCGGGACGACGGTGCTGGCCGTCCTCGCGGCTGGCGGACTGGCTCTCTGGGCTGCCGACAAGCCAGCCGCCCGGCCGCCGCTGAAACTGCAGGTCGACACGAAGGCCATCGACCGCGAGGGCTCCGTCCGGGTGAGCTACGCCAACGTGGTGAAAAAGACCTCACCCAGCGTGGTCTACGTTTTTACCAGCAGGAAAGTCCGCCGGCCGGAAAGGGAAACCCCATTCTTCAACGATCCGATGTTCCGCCGCTATTTTGGCAACCCCGACCAGGGGCGCGGTCCGCGCGATTCCGTCCAGCAGGGTCTCGGCTCCGGCGTCATCATCACCGCCGACGGTTACATCCTGACGAACAACCACGTCGTTGACGGAGCCGACGAGGTCAAGGTGGCGTTCGGCGAACCGCGCAAGGAATTCATCGCCACCGTCACCGGCCGCGACGAGAAGGCCGACGTCGCCATCCTCAAGATCGACGCCACGGGGCTGCCGGCCGTGACGCTGGGCGACAGCGACCAGCTCGAGGTCGGCGACACCGTGCTCACCATCGGCAATCCCTTTGGCGTCGGCATGACCGTGACGCACGGCATTGTCAGCGCGCTCGGCCGCGGCGGCCTTGGCATCGAGGATTACGAGGACTTCATCCAGACCGACGCGCCGATCAACCCGGGTAATTCCGGTGGAGCGCTGCTCGACACCCAGGGCCGGCTCATCGGTATCAACACCGCCATTCTCAGCCGCACGGGAGGATCCAACGGCATCGGGTTCGCCATTCCCATCAACCTGGCCCGGTCCATCGCGGACCAGCTCATCGGCACCGGCCGCGTCAATCGCGGATTCCTCGGCGTGACCACGCAGGTCCTGACCGCCGATCTGGCGAAACAATTCGAGGTCGAGCACGGGGCTCTCATCACCGACATCAGTCCCGACAGCGCTGCGCAAAAGGCGGGTCTGCAGCGGGGCGACATCATTACGCGCGTCAACGACACCGACATCAACGACCCGCGCGCCCTGGCGCTGGCGATCAGCCGGCAGCCGCCGGACACCGAGGTGACCATCCAATATGTGCGCGATGGCAAGAAGGCCTCGGTGAAAGCCAAGCTCGGCCGCCAGGCCACGCAGTCCCTCGCCGGAGGCAATACCGCGGACGCCGGGAAGGATGAGGGCGTGCTGAACGGCGTCGGCGTCTCGGACCTCACGGCGGAAAGCCGCGCCCAGGTGCGCGGTCCAGCCGACCTGAAGGGCGCCATCGTCACCCAGGTTGATCCCGACAGCGCCTCGGCTCGCGCCGGGCTGCGCGAGGGCGATGTCATCCTCGAACTCGACCGGAAGAAAGTGGGCGACGCGGCCGAGGCGGTGAAGCTCAGCGCCGAAATCAAGGGGCCCAAGGTCCTCGTGCTGTTCTGGCGCGACGGCGTCCGCCGCTACGTCGTGGTGGACGAGTCGAAATAACCGATGTGCGAGAGGATGCCGGTGACCCACGATGCAGGCTTGTCGCCGGCGCCCGGGCCGTCAATGTGCCCGGTTCAACCTTCTTGCTGCGCTCCATGAACACCACCCACCGCCTGCTCTTTTCCTTCGCCCTCATTGCCCTGGGCTCCGCACCCGCCTTGTCCGCGGCCGACGCCCCGGCCAAACCCAAGAACGGCTACACGGTCCTGATGGAGGTACAGATGGATGAAAACGGCACCGCCGAGGGCGCGAAGGTGATCAGCTCCGACGATACGTCGCTCGATCGCTTGCTGGAGCGGAACGCATTCCGCAGCGCCCATGACCTTAAGCTACCGCCGCACCTCAAGGACGGCAAGGCCGTCAAATTCGCTGCCCGGGTGCCGTACTTCTTTGCCGTCGAGGGCGACGAGGGCCCGGAAGATCCCACCGTGATCAAACCCAAGATACTCAACGCCAACCGGCCGGTCTACCCGGCGGAAGCGGCGGCGAAAGGCGAGGTCGGGGCTGTCATCCTCGAAATAATGGTCGGCGCAGACGGCAAGGGTTCGGACCTGAAAGTGCTGCGGGGCTCCGGCCCGGTCTTCGAGAAGGCGGCCATGGACGCCGTGTCGCAATGGACCTTTGTCCCGGCGGTGAAGGAAGGCAGCCCCATCGCGTCCCGCTGGCGGATGTCGATCTGTTTTGAAACCGATGTGCTGGCCGCCGACTGGTCCTGGCGCCTCGCCCCGCGGCCGAGCCTCGGCAATTTTACGGTGGTGCACCAGACCAAGCCCGTCACACCGTCCACCACGCTGGCCCCGATCGAGCCCGCTCCCGCGACCCCGCCGGCGGAGAGGAAGTAGGCCGGAGACAGGCCCGCGGCGCACTTCGCGCTTGCGGGCGGGAAGGGGCGGGCAACCGTGGACGGTCATGAAAGTGACCTTTACCACGAAGGAATACCGCCAGCTCCTCGAACTCGTGCATCTGGGCATGTGGTCCGTCACGGGCTACCAAGGCGAGGACACGGCGGTCGCGAAGCGCTACTTTGCCTTCGACCAGAAGCTGCTCGGCCTGGCGACCGAGCTGGGCTGTGCCGACCTGATCGAGGAACGGGAGGACGGATCGTTGCAACCCTCGGCCAAGCTGTCGGAGGACGACCGGGTGCGCGAAGTCCAGAACGAGTTTCAAAATGATGTCTTCTGGCACGAGCTGGTGGCCCGGCTGGCGGACCGCGATGCGGCGGGCGAGCACGCCAAGCGCGCCATGGATACACCGGGAGTCGAGCCACCACCGACCAGCGACGAAAGAATCAAGAAGATCGAGGAACGCTACTGGAAGGAATTTGAAAAAAACGACCTGGCCAACGTGGTCGTGCTCCGCGGCGGGCGGGGGTGAAAATCCGCCGGGATGCAGGCAAAGCAGGCTTGCAATCTCCGCCCCGCCGGATGGTGTTTCGCGCATGAAACCGACAAAAATTCTCACGGTCACCGGTCTGGTTGGGAGCTTGCTGTGGACGGGGCTGTCCGCCGCGGAGGACAAGTCGGTTAATACGATGACCTACCTCGTGGACCTCTCGACCAAGAGCACGAGCAGGCACGACCCCGCTTCCGGCACCTTTGTCAGCGTCGACGACCCGCAGGCCGCGCCCATCGCCCAATTCGGTTCCAAGACGATCGAGCACATCGGCTACATGCTGGTCACGGAGATCAACCGCACACTGGCCACGACCGAGATCAGTGATTCGATCCAAGTCATGCACCTCAGGGACCTGAAGCTGCCGAAGTCCGAGCCCGGCCAGCCGGTGGTCACGGCTATCAAGCGGACGAGTTCGTTGCTGCGGGATCCCAAGAATGCACCGGACGCTGCCGACCAGGCGGCCTTGGACCGGGTCTATGAGCAGCTCGCGAACAACGAGCCACCGGACAAGATCATCGTGCAGAAAATCCAGCAACCCAATCAGCCGGTGGAATGGCGGGTTTACCGCCCGATTGCCACGACGCAGTCCTGTCTGGCCTGCCACGGCGACCCGGCGAACTTCAAGCCCGGAGTGAAGGAAGTGCTCGACCGCCTGTACCCCGGGGACAAGGCCATCGATTACAGCCGGCAGGAATATCGTGGCGTGCTCCGCGTATCGCTGGCCGTTCCGGAAGCGGTGAAAAAGTAAGGCGACCGGCCCGGGCCACGTCAGGCCTCCAGCACGATGTCACCCTTGGGCTGCGCGATGCAGGTCAAGCAGGTGCGCGCCTCCGGGGGAAAGCCCGGCGGTTGCACGTAGGAAACCTCGCCCCACTGCAGCGCGACGGTGCAGGTGCCGCAATTGCCCGCGCGGCAACCCGAAGGCAACGTGATCCCGGCATGTTCGGCGAGATCGAGCAGCGTGGCGTGGACGCCGTCCCACTGCAGAGAGCGGGCGCTCTTGCGGAAAGTCACCAGATGAGTCTTGGCCGGAACCGGGCTGGCGCCGGGGGCCTGGCTAACCCGCTTGACACTCATCGGGCCAAAGGTCTCGAAGTGCAGGTGCGACTCGGGCACCCCCCAGCGGCGCAGGCCGCTTGACAGCGCCTCCATCATCGGTCCCGGCCCGCAGAAATAGAAACGGAAGTTGCTGGAGGGCAGTTCCCGCTGCAACACCTCCAGGGTGATCCGGCCGTGGATGTGATAGTCCTCGCCCAGCCGGTCGCCCGGATCCGGTTGGGAGCAGCAGAGGCGCACGTTGATATGCGGGAGGTCGCGCATCATGTCCGCCAGCTCGGTCGCGAACAGCTGCTCGCGGCGGCTGCGCAGGCCATAGAACAACCAGATGGTGCGCCGGCTCCGCTGGTGCACCAGGGTGGCCAGCATGCTGAAAACCGGGGTGATGCCGATGCCGCTGCCGATCAGCACCACCGGGTCGGACTCATTGGGCTCCAGCCAGAAATTGCCCGCGGGGGCCCGCAGGTCGAGGATGTCGCCCTCCTGGATGACGTCATGGAACATCCCGGAGGAAACGCCGGCGGGCCCTCCGTCCGGGGCCAGCGCCCGCTTGATGCTGACGCGGTAGTGGCTCTGGTGTGGCCGGTCGCTCAGGCTGTAGCAGCGGATCAGCTGGGTGCTCCCGTGCGTGCTGGGCAGGCGGAACGTCAGATACTGGCCGGGCTTGAAATCCGGGAGCGGCTTGGCGTCGTTCGGCTTGAGATAGAAGGTGCAGACCGAGGGGCTTTCCACCACCTTGCGGCGCACGACGAATTTCCGAAAACCATTCCAGGACAGGGGTTCCTCGGCCGCCCGGCGGCGCAACTCGCGCGCGGCGGCCAGCTCCTCCTGCAGGCGTGCCACATCCAGGGTGCGCCGCACGGCCTCGCCGCGGATCCGCTGGATCGCGGCGAACAGGTTCAACAGAAGCCGGCTGACGACCAGCCCGAGGATGGTGAGACCGATCCAGGTCCAGAGCATGGAGGAAATTCTTGGGTGGAGGGTTGAGAAAAGATCCGGGCCGGCCGGAGGTGCGCGCCAATATCGGGGAGCACCCGGTGACAGACAAACTGAATATGTGGAGAATCGGCTTGCTCAGGAAAACCGCGCCTCAATCTTCGCGGCATGGTGCCAGGTCCATTTCATTCCGCGCCGGCAGTGACACTATGACCAAGCCATCTTGCCCGGGTCGGCCCCCACGCTCCCTCCCATGACCCTGAAGGATTCGCTGCCCGGCAGCTTCCGCTGGTTGTTCGCCGGCGTGCTGGTTTCCCTCGCGCTGCCGGGGAGGGTTCGGGCGGCCCCGCCGCCGGCCGCCAAGGTGACGGGGCCCGAGGCCTGCGTGGAGTGCCACGTGGAGGAGATCGAGGCCTGGAAACGGACGGTGCACAACAAGACCTTTCGCGAGCTGCCGCGCCGGCCCGAGACCGCGGAGATGCTTCGCCGGCTGGGCCTGGGCAAGGTGACCGCCGAGCGGCAGTGCCAAGACTGCCATTTTCTGGGCAAGATCGTCGACGACGAATACCAAAACGTGGCCGGCATCGCCTGCGAATCCTGCCACGGCGCGGCCAATGATTGGGTGAAGACGCACGGCGATTACGGCCAAGGGGTCACGCAGGCGACCGAGTCCGCGGCCCACCGGGACGCGCGACGCGCGCAGGCCGCCGCCAACGGGCTGATCGATCCGACCCAGCTCTACACGTTGGGGCAGGCATGTTACGAGTGTCACCTCCTGGCTGATGAGAAGATCGTCAACGTGGGCGGCCACATCGCCGGCAGCGCCGGCTTCAACCTGCTCACCTGGTCCCAGGGTGAAGTCCGGCACACCATTCCGCGCACGGGTAAAAAGACCAACCCGGAGGCCACGCCCGAGCACCGGCGCAAACTCTTTGTCGTAGGGTGCATCTTGGAGACGGAATACTGTTTCCGCGCTGTAGCTCAGGCCTCGGAGAAGGCCACCTTTGGCCTCACCCAGGCGCACCGCGCCGATGCCGCCCGCCAGCTGCTGGAGAAGATCCAGGGGCTGGCCCCCACGCCGGGCCTGGCCGGGATCATCGCAGTCGCCCGGGCGACGGGCCTGCGCCTGAACAACCGCGCCGAGCTCATCGCCGCGGCCGACAAGATCGCGCTGTTGGGCCGCGCGTTCACCGCCCAAGTGACCGGGGAACAGCTGGCCGGCATCGACGCCCTGCTGCCGAGCGCCGATCTTTACAAGGGCAAGCCCTACGAGCCCGTGGCCGCCGCACCCTAAACCGGCTCCGCTTCCCCGCCATGGCCAAATCCTCCAGCCGCCCGCCGATCCTTTCGGGCTCCCAACCGCCCTACGCGCCAGCCCGGCGGCATGCCGCCCCCGAGCGTTGGGACAAGCCGTTCAGCGAGGATATGAAGGAGGTCGACGTGGACCTGCTCCTCGCCCATCCGCTGTTCATTTCGACCGACCCCGACCGGTTTCCACCGTCTATTCCGCTTCGCGGCATCCTGAAGAACGATGCGCGCATCCGGCGGTATCAGCCCGGCGAGGTCATCGTGCGCCGGGGGGACTACGGCCACTCGGCCTTTGTCATCCTCGACGGAGCGGTGCGGGTGTATGTCAACGAACGGAAGGTGGAGCAACCGGACCGCCGCCGGCAGGTCCGGCCGTCGGTCTGGGGCAGTTTCAAGCGCTGGCTGAAGCAGTCCCGTTATCCCGAGCAGTCGGCCAAACACGGGGCCACTCCCGCGGTGCAGCTGAACCCGCGCGGCGAGGCCCGGATCTTCCTGCAGGACGTTCCCGGCGTGCTGGAAGCGGACCGAACCATCCGGCTCGCCGCCGGTGAGCTGTTCGGCGAGATCGCCGCGCTTGGCCGCACCCCCCGCACCTCCACCCTCGTGGCGGAACAGGACACCCAAGTGCTGGAGATCCGCTGGCAGGGCCTGCGCGAGATCCGCAAATACTCCCCCGAGTGGAAGCAGAACATCGACCAGCGCTACCGCGAGCGCAGCCTGCTGAACCACCTCGAGGAAACCCCGCTGTTCCACCACCTTCCCGTGGAAACCCTGCGGCTGGTCGCCGACGCCACCCGATTCGAGGTCTTCGGGGAATTCGAATGGCAGAACGCCTACCAGCGGGTGAGCGAGGCGGGCGAGCGCGAGCGGCTTGAGCAGGAGCCGCTGATCGCGCGGCAGGGCGACTATCCGAACGGCCTGCTCTTGATCCGCAGCGGTTTCGCCCGCGTCAGCACCCGTTACAA
>CAZZDB010000187.1:0-7448 GCA_964652485.1 uncultured Oleiharenicola sp. | reverse complement strand
CGGCAGCTCTTGATGAACGCCGAGATGGTGTCGTAGTGCTCGTCCTCGTCCGCGTCGTAGCGGATGCGCCGTTCGCGGGCGAACAACTCCAGTTCCTTTTCGGTGAGGGCGGCGCCCTCCGGCAGACTGAGTGAGATGACCTCGAGGGCGTTCAACGCGCGGCGCAGGTCGCCATCGCACAGCACCGCCAGATCGGTAAGCACCTTGCCGTCCGCCGTCTGCCGGCGGGAGCCGAGTCCTCGCTCCTCATCAGCCAGCGCGGCCCTCAGCACGCCGGCGATCTCGGAAGTCGCGAGCGGCTCGAGCCGGAAGAGATGGCTGCGGCTGAGCAGCGGCGGGTTCACATAAAAGCCCGGGTTGTGCGTGGTCGCGCCGATCAGCCGGACTGTGCCTTCCTCCACGTCGGGTAGCAGGAGGTCTTGCTGCGACTTGTTGAACCGGTGCAGCTCGTCGATGAACAGGATGGTGGACGCCTCCGGCCGCCGGCGTGCGGCCGCGAGGATGTCGCGCAATTCGGCGACGTTGGACATGACGGCGTTGACGCGCACGAACCGGCTTTTGGTCTCGCGGGCGATGACCTCCGCCAGGCTTGTCTTGCCGCAGCCGGGCGGTCCGTAGAACATCAGACTGCCGAAGCGGTTGCTGGCGATGAGCCGCGGCAGCAGGTTGCCGGGCTTGAGGATGTGCGCCTGGCCGGCGATCTCTTCCAGCCGACGCGGGCGCATCCGCGCCGCGAGAGGCTGATGGGCGGCGGGCTTGCCGGACAACACCGTGCCGGGGAGCGAGAGATCGTCGTTAAAAAGTGAGCCGGAATCGTCTGCGAGGCGCGCCATGCGTGCCGGCAGGTTGTGCCTCCATCCCTGGAGAAACAAGTTTGAAGGCAGCCGGGAAAACTGTTTCCGTCGGCCATCTGCTCCGTCCGGGCCAAGGCGCAGCCCTCATGCCTTCGCCCTCCACGCATCTCCGTGCGCCGCTACTGTGGCTGTTGCTGCCATTCATGGCGGGGCTTGCCGCCGCCAAACTCTGGCCGCCCCCGTCCTTCGGTCTGTGGCCGTTCACCCTGATCGCCGCCAGCCTTGGTCTTGCCGCCATCTGGCTGGCCCTGAGACCGGGCCAGGCCGCCGGTCTGGCATGGGGTGCGTGCCTTTGCCTGGCGGTCGCGCTCGCCGGTTTTGCCCTGCTCCATGCCCGTCAGCCGCAGTTGCATGGATGGGACGACCGGCCGCCGCGCGAGGTGACCGTCAGCCTCGAAGTGCTGCAAGCGTTCCCCGCCAGTCCGTCGGCGCGTAACCTGACCGGTCTCGGCCGGATTGTCGCCACAGGCACTCACGACCGCGAACTGGCCGGCCGCCGCGTGTATTTTTCCACCATCCGGCGGATCAGTGTTCCGCCCCGGCGCTCAGGCCGCTACACCGTGCAGGGCGTCATCGAGCCCCTGCCGCGCGAACCTGCCGAGGCCAGCTTCAACGATTACCTTGATAATCTCGGCATCCGTCAAAAGCTCATTCGCGCGCACATCAGGCGCGAGGAACGACCGCCCGGATGGTTCCGGCGCTTCTGCAGCCAGGCCGAAGACCGGTTGGAAGCCATCCTGCGACTGGGGCTGGAAAAACATCCGCAGACCCAATCGCTCTACCTGGCCATGCTGTTGGGCGAGAAGGCCGTGTTGTCGGCCGACCAGCAGAATGCCTTTATGCGCAGCGGCACGTTCCACGTTTTTTCCATCAGCGGGCTTCATGTCGGCGTCATCGCCGGCGCCCTCTACGGGGTGCTCAACTTGCTGCGGGTGCCGCGCCGGCCCACGGCGGTGCTGAGCCTGTCCGTCCTGTGGCTCTACGTGCAGATCACCGGCGCGAGTTCGCCGGCGGAACGTTCGTTCATCATGATCGCGTTTCTGTTCGCTTCACAGAACTTCCGGCTGCCGGGCAACCCGCTCGCGGCGCTCGCGGCTTCCGCCCTCCTGACCCTATTGCTGGATCCCATCCAGTTGTTCAGTACTGGATTCCAGATGTCCTACACTGTCGTTGTGGCACTCGTGGTGCTGGGGATGCCGCTGGCGGACCGGTGGCTCGCCGCGTGGCGGCCGTTCGCCCTGATGCCGAAGCCAAACTGGCGCTGGTATCATCACCGCATCGACCGGTGCGGTCGTTGGCTGCTGGGCTCCAGCGCGGTGTGCTGGGCCCCGCTTTTCTCGCAAGCACTCCGGCGGGCATCGGCTATTTTCACGTGCTCTCCCCGGGTTCGCTCGCGGCAAATCTTATCATCATCCCCATCTCGTCGCTGGCCATCGTCGCCGGCTTCGTCTCCTTGCTCACCGGACTGGTCGGGCTGGCACCGCTCAGCCTGCTCTTCAACTCCGCGGCCGCGCTGACCCTCATCATCATGGACTGGCTCGTGCAACGCGGCACGGCGTTGCCGGGCGTCTATTTCCCGGCGCAGTTTGCGAGCGGCTGGATGGCACCCGTCACCCTGGCGGGCATCACCGGCCTGATGCTCGCCTGCCTGTCCGGACGGTGGTCCCGGCGCTACGGCGGTTACTGGCCGCCGGCGGTGGCGCTGGCTTTGATCCTGATTTTGCTCGTGAAGTTCGGCTGAAGCTTCCCATTCTCCCCGGCATGAAAAGTGCCTATGAACTCGCGATGGAACGTCTCGCCAAGTCCGACCCCGCCGCCAAGCCGCTGAGCGCGGAGCAGAAGGCCCGCCTCGCCGAGATCGACCGCGTCTATCAGGGCAAGGGCGCCGAGCGGGAGATCTTCCTCCAGCAGCAGCTCAAGACCGCGCTGGGGGAGCAAAAATTTGACGACGCCGACAAGATCCGGAAACAGATGTCCGGCGAAAAGGCCCGACTCGCCGAGGAATGCGAAGAGGAGAAGGAACGCGTGCGGCGGGGCAAGTGAGGGCCCGGCCCGTCACCGCGTGAATTCGAACTCCGCGGAGAGCGTGTGGTGATCCGAGGCCGGGGTCGGCTTCACCCACCAGCCGGAGGGTCGTAGCGAGTCGTTGTAGAAAATATGATCGAGCACGTAGGGCCGCCGGCGCCAGGTGACCTCCGTGGACTGCACCGTGAGGTAGCCGGCCTCGGCAAACTGCTGGATGAGCGAGTGATGTTTGCTGACGTTGAAGTCACCGGTGAGCAGCGTCGGGCTTTGGGCTGATTTGCGCAGCTGCTCCTCGACCAACCGTCGCTGGTCGGGATGCACCTCACTGCTGGAGTTGAGCATGAAAAAAGCCAGCAGGTGCGTGTTGAACAGCCGCACTGGGCGACCCGCGATCATGGTCGTCGCGCCGATCAGCAAACGATCGGTCGGAGTCTTCTTCATTCCGAAGAAATCGAATTCCACGGGCGGCGACGGCAGGTTAAGGCAGATCTGCCCGTACAGCGGCGTCTTTGAGAAAATCGCGAGGCCAATGCCGAAGGGTAGTTCGCGCGGGTCGGGTCGGGGATAACAGAAGTAGCTGTCGTAGTCGGAAAAGACTTCCTTGAGGCGCGTATAATGCGGCGGGGGATCCGCCTGCTGGCCGCCGGGCAGCGTCCGCTCGACCTCCTGGAGCATCACGATGTCGGCATTATGGGAGCGGATCTCGTTGATGGTCTCCTCAAGCTTGATCGGAGCGTGATCCGGGTAGGCGTCATCCCAGATCTGTCCGAACTGCATGTTGAACTGGAGGATCTTGAACCGTCCGCTCATGTCCGCGTGCCTCCCGCCGGTTTGAGCAGGGTCGCGCGGTCAGCGCTGGTCGAAACCACGAGTGGGAAAGCCCCGTTGCGCAGCTCAGGGTTCGTCGACGCAGCCGCTGCCGTCAGGGTGCCGACAAGGGTAATAGAAACGCTGGTTTTCGCTCGGCAAAACATACGCAGCAGACTGTAGGATGTTCGCCGGCACCGAAACAGCGGCAAGCCTATTCTGGCTCGGCGGTGCCCTCGACGACCCATTCTCTCGCCTCCGGAACCTCTCGGGTGAACTCCCGCAGCGCCGCGGCCAGATGCTCGGCATAG
Source organism: uncultured Oleiharenicola sp. (assembly GCA_964652485.1). Taxonomy (GTDB): domain Bacteria; phylum Verrucomicrobiota; class Verrucomicrobiia; order Opitutales; family Opitutaceae; genus Lacunisphaera. Next base: position 3,451 of record CAZZDB010000187.1, on the reverse strand, counting down.
CGGAAATGCGCCCCCATGCCCGTGCGCAGCTCGGCCTCGTAGATGAACTTGTCGGCGTGAGTGCTGTGCTCGAAGGGCGTCTGCGCCCCCAGCAGCAGCGAATATACATAGGCCGGCAACCCACGCGTCATAAGCTCCCGGGTCAGGGCTGCTTGCTCATCGAGCAGGGGCTGATGGGCCATGTGGAGGATCTCCGGCGGCAGGTAGAACCCGGCCTGGATGAGCGGGGTGTAACGGTGGCCCGTGCGGTGGCGGTTCAGGTCGCGCAGCTCGGCCACGGCCATGTTGTTCCAGGCAAAACTCACGCGCATGCGGCGCGTCGCCGTGCCTTGGTAGCCGTAGCGGTTGGCGCGGTGCCGCAACGCCTCGGCGAGGGACTGCTCCTCGCGCAGCCAAGGCGGCGTATCCCTGTCGACTTTAACCCACACGTCGTCGGCGAGCGGTTTGGTCGAGAGCCGTTCAAGGCCGAGCTTCAGGCTCGTGGCCAGTTCCTGCGCCGCCTGCGCCTGGTAGGACTTCTCGGCAAAACTGTGGCGCATCAATCGCGGCGAGAGCTTCAGCAGTTCGTCGCGGATCAATTTCGCCGCCGCCTGCGCCTCGGGCATCGGCAGCGAGTCGAGCTGCTTCACCGTCAGCGCCCACATGCGCGAACTCTGCACGAGGCCGAGATTGGTGCGCGTGGCGAGCGGGATGAAGTAGCGGGCGCGGTCCAGCGCGTAGTTCTTGCGCAGCCGGGTGACGACCGCCGGCTTCGCGTCCTTCGGCAACCGCACGAGCCCGGGATTCGCCAGCGCCGCCTGGTCCAGTCGTTCGTATTCGGCGTGGTAGGCCGCAAAGGCCTTCGCCATCAGTGCCGACCAGCGCGGGGCGAGGTCCGCTGGGATGCCGAGCTCGTCGGGCGTCGGCAGGTTCGTCGCGGCCATCGTGATGTAGCGCGTGCTCGACTCCTGCCCATCCGCCATCTGGGCTATCTCAAAAACTTTATACGCGAGCCACATCGACACATCGTCGAGCGCGACGGCGAGCCCGCCGGTCAGGCCGCCGATGGACGCGTGCCCGTAGTCGACGAACTTCAGGATGCGGTCGATGGACTCATCCGGATTGGCGAGGTCTACCTTCTCCATGATCTTGCCGATGCCGTCGTTGCTCCGCGAATAGCGGGCGAGGACTGAGGCCAGCAACTCGGGAGTTACCTTGGGGAGGTCGGCGGCCGCGGGCGGCGGCACTATGGCGAGTCCGGTTACCTTCATGCGCGGGCCCACACGAAACACATTCGCGAGCCGACGCGAAGAAAATAAACCACCGCGGTCCCGTTTATTTGAACGGCAGCCAGTCCGACAGCGGGCCCGGATAGAAACCGAGCAACACGGTAGCCAGCGCGAGCGCGCCCAGCACCAGCTTGCTTACCCACGTGGGGATGGCGGGCACTGGCTGGCCGGACGGGACAAATTCGCCGCTTGCTGACTCGAAGAACGCCGCCTTGATCCACCCGAAATAGTAGTAGATCGAGACGACCACGCCGCCGATGGCCACGGCGAGCAGCCCGTAGAGATGCGCTTGGAAAGCCGCGACGAAAAGCAGCAGCTTGCCCATGAAGCCGGCGAGCGGCGGGATGCCGGCGAGCGAACCGACGCCCACGGACAGTACGGCCGCGAGGAAGGGCCGGCCCTTGGCCAGATGTTCATAGTGCTCGAGTTCCTGGTCGGCGTCGTCGGGGCCGGCCACATGGGCCATGACACCGAAGACCGCCATGGAGGCCAGCAGGTAGGTGAACAGGTAGAACCAGACGGCGGCGGCGGCCCACTCGACCTTGAACGACGCGACCACGCCGAGCAGCAGGTAGCCCGCGTGCGAGACCCCCGAAAGACCCATCAGGCGCTTGGTGTTGCGTTGGGTGAGCGCCGAGAGGTTGCCGAAGATGATCGTGGCTGCGGCCATCACCGAGAGCACCGGCACGAGCACCGGCGCCAGCGGGGAGAAGGCCGTTCGCACCAACGTGAGCAGCACGGCGAAGCCGGCCGCCTTCGACGCCACGGCGAGGAACGCGGTGACGGGCGTCGGCGCGCCCTGGTAGACATCCGGGATCCAGATCTGGAAAGGAAACGCGCCGATCTTGAACGCCACACCGGCCAGCACCAGCAGCGCCCCGACGACCCCGAGGAAACTGTCGGGATGGTGCCGGAGGAAATCGGCCACCACCTCGAACTCAAAGCCGGTGTGGGCCACGCCCTCGATGACGACCTTGCCGACCGCGCCGTAGAGGAGGACGATGCCGAACAGCATGATGGCCGAGCTGAGTGCACCCATCACCAGGTATTTCAAGCCGGCCTCGAGGGTCAGTGCCTGGTCGCGATAGTAACTGACGAGGATGTAGAACCCGATGGTCAGAGTCTCGAGCGCCACGAAGAACATCACAAAGTGGCTGCTCTGCACGAGCAGCATCATCGCCGCCGTGACGACCATTACGATGTGGTAGAACTCGACCCGGGGCATCCTCGACTTCGGCAGGCAGATCCCGGCGAGGAAGCTCACCAGCAACGATGACAGCAGGAAGAAAACCCGGCCAACATGACCGTAAAAGCTATGCTGGAGCAGGCCGCCAAAGGTGCTGACCCCATTGTCGTAGGCGGAATACAACCCGGCCAACAGCAGCGCGAAGATGGTCGCCTGCATCGCGACGGCAAAGAGCGGGATGTAGCGGTGATCTTTTTTCGGCAGCGCGATCTCCAGCCCCAGCAGCGCCAGGGCGCTGCAGCCGAGTAGAAGCTCCGGCGCGATGGCCCACCATTCGTTGGTCTCGGCGATTTTCCTGAGCAGTTCGGTCGTCATGGCGGCGGGAATCAGCGGTGGAAGTGCACGGTGGCCGTGGGGGTCGCGGCCGGCTGGCTGAGCGCCTGATTGATGGTGTGCGACAGCGTCCGCGGGAAGAAGCCGAAGAGCATCAGCGCCGCGAGCAGGATGAGCGCCGGCAGCCGCTCGCCCCAGCCCATGTCCATCGGCGGGTTGGCGACGGAGACTTTCTGCCATTGCTCGCTCGGCGGGCCGAAGAACACCCGCGCGGCGGCACGCAGGCCGTAGATGGCGGAGATCACCACGCCCGCCACCGCCACCGCGGTCATCGCCGGGGAGAATTTCCAGAGCGCCACGAACACCGTGAGTTCGCCCCAGAAGTTGGCGAAGCCGGGCAGGCCGATGCTTGCCATGGTGCCGGCCACGAAGAACGCCGCCAGCACGGGAGTCTTCTGGGCCAGGCCGCCCATGTCGGACATGTCGAACGTGTGCGTGCGGTGGTGGACGCAGGTCGCGAGCAAAAACAACAACGCCACGGACAGGCCGTGCGCCACCATGAGCAGCACCACGCCGCCGGGACCGGTGACGCCGAGACAGGCGACGCCGAGGAAGCAATAGCCCATGTGCATGACCGAGCTGTAACCGATCATCTGCTTGAGGT
>CAZZDB010000186.1:0-7461 GCA_964652485.1 uncultured Oleiharenicola sp. | reverse complement strand
GCACCAGGCGCTGTCGCTCTACCTGATCGACACGCTGCCGCTGCTCGACCGCGAGAGCCCCGACTATCCCTTCGATGTCCTCACCCTCTGCGAGGCGATCGTCGAGGATCCGGACCAGATCCTGCGTCGTCAGGTCGACAAGCTGAAGACGGCGAAGCTCAACGAGCTGAAGGCCGCCGGCGTGCCTTACGATGAGCGAATGGCCCAGCTCGAGGAAATCACCGAGCCCCCGAAGCCCCGGCGCGAGTTCCTCTACGAAACCTTCAACGCCTTCGCCGCGGCGCACCCGTGGATCGAACAGGAGAACGTCCGGCCCAAGTCCATCGCGCGCGAAATGTTCGAGCGCTACATGTCCTTTGCCGACTATATCCGCGACTACGGCCTCGAACGCAGCGAGGGCCTCCTGCTTCGCCACCTGATGCAGACCTTCAAGGTCCTCGCCCAGACCGTGCCCGACGGCGCCAAGACCGAGGCCGTCATCGAGATGGAGGATTACTTCCGCGAACTCATCCGCGCCATCGACTCCAGCCTGCTCGAGGAATGGGAACGTCTGCGCAACCCCGAGTTCATCGCCGCCGAGGCGGCGGACAAGCCCGCGCGCCCGGCGACCTTCGATGTCACCCGCGACCAGGCCGCCTTCAAGCGCCTGGTGCGCACGGATGTCCTCGGCTTCCTGCAGGACGTCGGCGCCCGCGACTGGGAGGCCGCCGTGGCACGCCTCGCCCCGCCCGAGATCGTCACGACCATCGAAGCCGCCAATCTCGCGGAGTCGCGCCGCATCGAGAAGGCGTTCCTCGGCTACTTCGACGCCCGCGGCCGCTTCCGCCTCGATCCCGAGGGACGTTCCGCCCTCAATACCCATATCGACGAGGAAGCCACCGAGTGGCGGATCGCCCAGGTGTTGATCGATCCGGAGGGGATGAACGACTGGGAAGCCCGGTTCACGCTCTCGCTCGGAGCGTCCCGTGCCGCCGCCGAGCCCATCCTGCGCTTCGTGGATGTCCGCCCGGTGGGGACTTGATTGGCGGAGAACCGACCTTCCGCATTGCCCATCCTCCGTCCGGTCTGCAATCATCCCTCACCCCCATGAAACCATTCCGCCCCTTCGTCTGCTTCGTCGCCTTGTCGTCCCTGGCGCTCGCCTCCCTCCGCGCGCAAAGCGACTGGCCCCTGCCCGCCACCACGCCGGCCGCCGCCGGGTTCTCCGCGAACCGCCTCGAGGTGTTTCACCAGAGCCTCGACCGGTACGTCGACGAGGGAAAATACTCCGGCTACATCACCCTCCTGGCCCGCGACGGCCGGATCGTCGACGAGCGCGCCTACGGCTGGCAGGACATCGCGGCGAAAACGCCCCTGCGGAAGGATTCCATCGTCCGCATTTATTCGATGTCGAAGGTGATCACCACGGTCGCCGTCCTGATGCTGATGGAGGACGGCCGGCTCAAGCTCGGTGACCGCGTCGACCAGTACCTGCCGGCCCTGAAAGACCGGAAGGTGCTCACCGGGGGCACGATTGAAGTGCCCGTCCTCGTCCCCGCCGCCCGGCCGATCACCATCCATGACCTGCTGACGCACACCGCCGGCTACTATTATGATGCCGACTGGTCCGCCGGGTCGCCCGTGCTCATCGGGTTGTTCCGCCAGGCCGACATCTGGCACGCGGCCAATCTCGATGAATTCGCCACCCGCGTCGCCCGGCTCCCTCTCTCCGACCAGCCCGGCACCCGTTTCCGCTATGGCATCAACATGGACCTCCTCGGTGCCATCGTCGAAAAGGTCTCGGGTCAGGGTCTGGATGTCTTCCTGCAGCAGCGCCTGTTCGGGCCGCTGGGCATGCGGGACACCGGGTTCTCGGTGCCGGAGGAAAAGCGCAGCCGGCTCGCCCTCACCTATCAGCCGGATGCCAACGGGAAACTCGCCCCGGTGCCCAACTTTCCCGGCTCGGATGGCAACCCGGCCAACAAGCTGTTCAGCGGGGGCGGCGGATTGTTCTCCACGGCGGAGGACTATGCGCGCTTTGCCCAGATGATCCTCAACGGCGGCCATCTCGGCGACGTGCGGATCATCGGACGCAAGACCGTCGAGCTGATGAGCCAGAATCATATCGCGCATCTCGCCGACCCACATCCTTTCAACAAACCCGAGCAGGGCTACGGCCTGGGCGTCCGCGTGATCACCGACCTCGGCGCCAGCAACACGCCCGGCTCCCTGGGGTGCTTCGGCTGGGATGGCGCCGCCACCACCCTGTTCCAGATGGACCCCAAGGAACGCACCCTGGCCATCCTGCTGACCCAGCATTTCCCCTTCAACGAAGACAACATCTTCGACACCTTCATCACCGGCTATTACTCCGCGCTCACGGACTGAGTCGACCGCGCCGGCCGGTTCTTCAGCACTTTTTGGGGCGATGGCCAGATACCCATCTGGCTCGGCCTGATGATTAGGCTGGCTGAAACGTCCCGCCCGCCGGGCTAAAACCCTTTGACCGTGTCTCGTCCGGCAGCTTAGGTGGAGGGCTACCAATTTACCACATGAGCCAGAAACCGACGATTATATACACGAAAACCGACGAGGCCCCGGCGCTCGCCACCTATTCCCTCCTGCCGATCATCCAGGCTTTCACCAAGCACGCGGACATCGCTGTCGAGACCCGCGACATCTCGGTCGCCGCCCGCATCCTCGCGGCCTTCTCTGACCAGCTCCCGGCCGACCAGCGCGTCCCCGACCACCTCGCCGAGCTCGGCGCCCTGACCCTCAAGCCCGAGGCCAACATCATCAAGCTCCCCAACATCTCCGCCTCCGTCCCGCAGTTGAAGGAGGCCATCGCCGAGCTCCAGTCGCACGGCTACAAGCTCCCCGACTTCCCCGAGGTGCCCAAGACCGACGCCGAGAAGGACGCCAAGGCCCGTTACGCGAAGGTCATGGGCTCCGCCGTCAACCCCGTCCTCCGCGAGGGCAACTCCGACCGCCGCGCTCCCAAGGCCGTCAAGGAATACGCCCGCAAGCACCCGCACTCCATGGGCAAGTGGTCGCCCGACTCCAAGACTTCCGTCGCCACCATGGGCCATGACGATTTCTTTTCCAACGAGAAGTCCGTCACCGTCCCCGCCGCCACCACCGTCCGCATCGAGTTCGTGCCGGCTGCGCCCGCCGAGGCCATGGTGAAGACCGGGGCGACCCAGCAACCCACCATCGTCCTCAAGGACAAGACTCCCCTCAACGCCGGCGAGATCTTCGACGCCACCTTCATGAGCAAGAATGCCCTCGGGGCCTTCTTCGCCCAGCAGATCGCCAAGGCCAAGAAGGACGGCGTCCTCTTCTCGCTCCACCTCAAGGCCACGATGATGAAGGTCTCCGACCCCATCATGTTCGGCCTCTGCGTCCGCGTGTTCTTCAAGGACCTCTTCACCAAGCACGCCGCCACCCTCGCCAAGCTCGGCGTCGACCTGAACAACGGCTTCGGCGACCTCGTCCAGAAGATCTCGACGCTCCCCGCCGCCGAGAAGGCCGCCATCGAGGCCGACATCGCCGCCGTCTTCGCCGCCCGCCCGGCCGTCGCCATGGTCAACTCGGAAAAAGGCATCACCAACCTCCACGTCCCGAGCGACGTCATCGTCGACGCCTCGATGCCCGCGATGATCCGCACCTCCGGCCAGATGTGGAACGGCCAGGGTAAGGGCCAGGACACCCTCTGCGTCATCCCCGACAGTTGCTACGCCGGCGTCTACCAGACCGTCATCGACTTCTGCAAGAAGCACGGCGCCTTCGACCCGAAGACCATGGGCACCGTCCCCAACGTCGGCCTCATGGCGCAGGCCGCCGAGGAATACGGCTCGCACAACAAGACATTCGTGGCACCGGGGAAAGGGGTCATCCGTGTTGTGACGGTGCCAAGCTCGGAGCTCGGAGCTGTGAGCTCGGAGCATATCCTCCTGTCCCACGAAGTGGAGGCAGGGGATATTTGGCGCGCCTGCCAGGCCAAGGACGCCCCGATCCAGGACTGGGTTAAGCTCGCCGTCACCCGCGCCCGCCTCAGCAACACTCCCGCCATCTTCTGGCTCGACGCCAAGCGCGCGCACGATGCGCAGGTCATCGCCAAGGTCGAGAAATACCTGAAAGACCACGACACCACGGGCCTCGATATCAAGATCATGCCGCCCGCCGCCGCCTGCCTCGCCACGCTCGAGCGCCTCAAGGCTGGACAGGACACGATTTCCGTCACGGGCAACGTCCTCCGCGACTACCTCACCGACCTCTTCCCGATCCTCGAGGTCGGCACCAGCGCCAAGATGCTTTCGATTGTGCCTTTGATGAACGGCGGCGGCCTGTTCGAGACCGGCGCCGGCGGCTCGGCTCCGAAACACGTCGAGCAGTTCACGCAGGAGAACTATCTCCGCTGGGACAGCCTCGGCGAGTTCTTCGCCCTCGCCGCCTCGTTCGAGCACCTCGCCATCACCCAAAAACACGCCAAGGCGAAGGTCCTCGCCGAGACGCTCGACCAGGCAAACGGGAAGTTCCTGGAGAACGACAAGTCCCCCGGCCGCAAGCTCGGCACGACGGACAACCGCGGCAGCCACTTCTACCTCGCGCTGTATTGGGCCCAAGCCCTCGCCGCGCAGCACAAGGACGAGGAACTCCACCGCCTGTTTGTCCCCATCGCCGCCGAACTCGAAGCCGCCGAGCCCACCATCGTGAAGGAGCTGATCGCCGTCCAAGGCAAGCCCGTCGACATCGGCGGGTATTACCAGCCGGATGATAAACTCGCGTCAGCGGCTCTCCGCCCATCGGCCACGCTTAACGGCATCTTGGCCACCTTATAGGACCTATAGGTCCCGTCAGTCCCATAGGGCCTATAGTCCTTGCCTGCTCCGCAGCCGGGCTTTTGTCATCCGCTCGCGGAGACCGCCCTCCCGGAGGAAATCCTGTTCCAGCCGGCGCAGCTGCTGGTCGAGCAGGTAGTTGGCCTGATGGATCAGGCAAAGGGCAATATTCGCTACCACCGGTCCCGGCCTGGTTTCCGCGAACTCGCGTATGTCGTCGAATTTCAGTTCGGGATTGCTCCCGAGCCGGCGGACATACCGGGCCTCAGGCGAATCCTTGCTCCACGCCACCGCCCGGTGCGTGCGCAGGTAGTCTTCGTAGTCGATCAACAGTTCCTCCAGGCTGGCCCGAGCCACGCCGGTCAGCTTCAGTTCCATCTCTGCCGAGGTCTTCGCCGCCTTGGCGCCCTCGACGATGTTCTGCTTCCCCGATCGCGCTGCTTGCACCATCTGGTCGATGGTCCGGTCGCCGCGCTTGAGGAAGCGCGTGCAGAACACCTGGGTCAGGTCATAGACTACCTCGGCTTCCCGGTAGGAGCGCAGCTCCCGGTAATTTCTCCGTAGCGGCAGAAAGCCCTCCGGCGTTTTCTCTCGGGCCATGATGCAATCCTCCAATGTTGCGGCCCGTGCCTCTACGACACCCAAACCACCCTGCTACCTCAAGTCACAAATATGCCCTGCCCGCCATAGGCCCACCCCGCATTCTCCACGTATCATCGTCACCGCAAATTCCACTGGCCCAATCTGACCTATAAGTCCTATAGCTGGCGTCACAGATCTGGGTCTGAAGGTCTACTCCTTGAGTTGCGACCTCAGGTCCACTCTCTGTCAATTCGGGGTAACCCTAGATTGCGGAAATTGCCGTGCCGTGGCTGATCTCAGTCCGCCGGGCCGCGCCGCCGGTCTCCCCGTCCCCACGCCGATCATCTCGCCAGCGGCCTCGGTCACCTCTTGACGCACGCGGGCGGTTACTGATTTCATCACAGAGTCGGGCTACAATACCGTGAACGCACAGCGAACCACACTCAGGCTCTTCTTGCGTGGAATGAAGAGACTGCCCGTCGCCAAGGACTGGGTTAGCCTCTTTGCCATCCTCTTTGCGTTCGGTAGCGTGTACCTCGCGATGAGGTCACTCGACAGAAACAGTGCTGGCCTGGTGGGAAATATTCGCGGCCAGATCTATGCAGGTGACCGCAGTCTCTACGCACGTGAGAATGCTGAAGCCGGCGGACGTCTGAATAGTATATATGCTGCGATCGATCCGAAGGGCATGGACGTGAAGAGCTATATTCGTGCACGGCTTCGCCTGCTTGCTCCGACTGAATCTGACCCGCTATTGGTCAACGTCAAAAACGCGGACGAACTTTACAATGCACTTTTCGGGCCGGAAGTTTATCTTAAGCGCCCCTTCCCACTCGCCGGCGAGTTCTATGAACTCCGAAAAGCCGAACTGCACGTGGAGGAGTACTTTTATCACCTCGCCGCAGTGCATGATTATCGACGGGAAGGGATTTTGAAGCCAGGCGAGTGGCTCACTTGGCGGGCGTGGTTTGCGAACGTGGGACCGCACCCGCTCCTACTCACCGCTATCTATAATGCGTTAGATGAAGGCTACATTGGGAGAGACTACGCCTTTGAAGTCAGAGACGCCTTGTGCGGCAACGACCCAGAAACAAAACGTATCGTCCGAGAATTTCTTGGCCCCAAATATGGTCCGGCCTTTGTAGACGGTTCACTGGATTTTCTTCCTAAATACTAGCTGCAAACCAACCAGCGGAGAGCCACGGCTTCAGGCTGCGCTTGGGGGTAATTTGGAGGCGTGCGGAGATTCTGCGGAATTTGCGGGCCGCTGCTTATTCCAGCCCGCCGGGCCGTGCCGCTGGTCTCCCCGTCCCCTCACCCGGAGTCACCTCCGATGCAATGCGGTGCTGCACTAACCTTGCATGTTGATCTCGATGGAGTGCCGCAGACGAGCGTTCACCGCCCGTCCGTTTTTGACCGCCGGGTGAAACTTGGTCGCATAGATGGCTTTCTCCACCGCTGCGTCCACGGCCGCACTCAGGCCACCGACAACAACGACCTTTTTGACTGTCCCCTGGGAGTCCAGGACGAACTCGTAAGTCACCCGGCCTTTTAGTCGGGTGCCCTTTGCGATGGCGGGCAACACAAGGTTCTTGTCGAGGGAAGCCCATCCACCAACAGGCCATGGCGCGCTATCCAACATCTTGTTCCCCGATTGCATGACCGCCTCGGCTTGCTGTTCCTTCGATAGATCCTTGAGTTCAGCCTGTACCGATATGGCCGGGTCAAACATTTTTGTAGTCCGTTCCGGGGCGGGTGCGGTCTGACAACCCGCCACGAACACCACGCTCGTGAGAACTAGGAAGCGGCAGTTTTTCATGTTCGTGATGGACTTCTTCTTGCCTGAGCCTCCGGGAAAGGCAATCCGACAGGGCCCGGTTTTGCGGCTGCGGTCGCAGAGCCAATCCGGACAGCTCGCGGCTTGCGCCGGCGGAGGCACCCGTTACCGTGCACCCACCCAACCATTCGCCTACCCCATGAAGAATTTCGCCTGCTCCCTGTTCTTGTCCGCCGCGTTTGTCGCCTCCTCCCTGCTGGCGGCGGAACCGGCCGGACCGAT
>CAZZDB010000185.1:0-7530 GCA_964652485.1 uncultured Oleiharenicola sp. | reverse complement strand
CATCTGGGTGATATTGCCGGCCGTGGTGGCGTGGGCCTGCGCCAGCAGTTCGCGCTCGACGGCGGTAAACATATCGGCGATGGCGCCCGCGCCGGGTTCGCGCCGCGCCCGGCCGATTGCCTCCTCGCAGAGCACGGCGAGGGTGCGGCCGGCCAGCTCCGGCGCCGCGCCCGACGGCCCTTGGGCGAGGGCCGCCCGGGCCGTCTCTTCCGTGATGGTGTAGCCATGCGCACCCAGCAGCATCCGCTTGACCACGTTTTCCAACTGCCGGACGTTGCCCGGCCAGGGCTGGGCCGCCAGAAACCTGGCCGTCGCCGGCTGCACGGCCGCCGCCCCACCCAGATCCGGACCATGCCGGGCCACAAAGTATTTCACGAGGGCCGGGATGTCCTCCCGGCGGTCCCGCAAGGGGGGCAGGGCGATGACCACGACGTTCAGCCTGTACCAGAGATCCTCCCGGAACTTGCCGGTGGCCACGAGCGCAGGCAGATCCCGGTGCGTCGCGGCGATCACGCGGACATCGACCGGGATTAAGTCCCGGCCGCCCACACGGGAGAAAACCCGCTCCTGCAGCACGCGCAGGAGCTTGGCCTGCGTTTCAAGGGAGAGGTCGCCGATTTCATCCAGGAAGAGCGTGCCCAGGTCGGCCTGTTCGAAGCGGCCGATGCGGCGGGTCTCGGCGCCGGTAAAGGCCCCGCGTTCGTGACCGAACAGTTCACTCTCGAGCAGGTTGGCCGGGATAGCGGCGCAGTTGAACGCCACGAAGGCCTTGTTCCGGCGGTCTCCGTGCTGCCAGACGGCACGGGCCACGAGTTCCTTGCCAGTGCCGGTCTCGCCGAGGATGAGGATCGAAACGGGTTTTTCGGCCACGCGGCCAATTTCCTTGTAAACCGCCTGCATGGCGCGGCTCTGCCCGACGAGCGCTACATCGCGCGGCGGCTCCGTGCCCAGCACCACTTTCTCCCGGCCCCGCCGGCCGGCGGCCGCGGCCCGCGCCAGCACGGGAAACAGCTCCTCCATCTCGAAGGGCTTGAGGATGTAGTCGAAGGCGCCGCGCCGCGTCGCCTCAATGGCGGTGTCCGTCGTGCCGTGCGCGGTCATCAACACCACCGGCAGGTTCGGCAGCTCGTTGCGCAGGGTGTCGATCAGTTCCAAGCCGGAGACGCCCGGCATCCGCAGATCCGTGAGGACGCAATCGAAGTCCTCCTCCAGCGCGGTCGCCAGGCCGCGGGAACCGTCGGCCTCGCTGACCACCTCGTAGCCTTCGCCTGTGAGCACCCGTTCCAGCGCCCCGCGGGCCGAGGCGTCGTCGTCAATCAGGCAGATGCGCATCGACGTGCTCATGCCGGGCCAGTTTGCCGGTCGGACGCTCTCGTGGGCAAGCCCACAACGAAGCGGGTGCCGGCTCCGGGTGCGCTCTGGTACTTGATCTCCCCGCCCAGGTTCTCCACGAGGCGCGCCACGATCGACAGCCCGAGCCCGGTGCCCGTCGACTTGGTCGTGAAGAACGGATCAAAGAGCCGGGTCCGGACGTTGGCCGGGATGCCCGGGCCGTTGTCGGTGACGGACAGCAGCACTACTTCCGCCGCCTTCCCGCGGGGCCGGGTCGTCGCCCGCCGCAGGGCCAGGTCGATCCGGCCCGGTCGGCCGTCGAAGGCTTCCCGGGCATTGCGGACCAGGTTCAGCATCACCTGCTGGAGCTGGTTGGCATCGATCAAGACGTCGGCCGTCCCCTCGGCGTCGACCGACAGCTCGACCCCGGCTTCGGCCAGCTCGGGCCGCACGAATGCCGCGAACTCGTGCAGCCACGCCGCCAGTTCCACCGGGCCGGGGGTGGCATTCGCGGGTCGGGCGTAGCCCAGCACGTCGCGTACGATGCGCTCGAGCCGGCTGACCTCGCTCGTGATGGCCTCCACATCCTCCCGGCTTTCGTCCGTGTTCAGGAGGCGCCGCAGGGTATAGAGGCGGGCCTTGATGGCCGTGAGCGGATTGCGGATTTCGTGGGCGACACCGGCCGCGAGCGTGCCCAGCGCCGCGAGCTTCTCCCGCTGGGCCAGGAGGTTCTCGGTGTCGACCAGTTGTTCGCGCAGCGGGCGGACCACCTCGCCGTAGAGCAGCCACAGTACCGCCGCGATGGCGGTCAGGAACAGCGCGAGGCACGTGAAAACCAAGTCGCGCATCCAGCGGAGGGAGGCGAGCGACGCCTGCAGCAACCGGCGCAATTCCTCGTCGTGCGCGGCCGCGAAGTCGTCCGCGATGCTCTGCAGCCGGGTCGCATTGTCGTCGAACATGACGATCGAGTCGCGATCGAGCCGCTCCTTCCAGCCGTCGGACGTCGCGCGGACGGCGTCGAGCTGGTTGAAATAGGCGCGGGTCTCCGCGGCGATCAGCCGGATGATCCGTCGCTCGTTTTCATTGAGGGCGCCCGACTCGCGACCGCGGAGCCAGGCGCTTAATTCATCCCGGCGCTTGGTGATGACGATGGACGTATCCTCGGGCGATTCCGTCCCGACGCGGAGCAGGGCTCCGTGCAGATCGTCAATCGCCCCGCGAAATTGTCGCGCCAGGAGCGCGGCATCGAGTTCCACGTGGGCGAGCCTCTGCAGCTTGTCGCTCGCGTCGCGCTGCACGGCCACGGCCAGCCCCAGGCAAAACATCACGGCGGTGGCCAGCCCGGCCAGCAGCGCGGTCAGCCGGCGGCGAAACACATGGGAAGGGGTGAGCACGGGTGGTCAGGCACTTACCGGCGACTGGCAATCAAGTGCACGGCGGAAGCGGGGGCTTTTCCTATCGACAATCGCAAAGCGCTGCGTGGCAGCAGGCAGCGATTTCCGACCTGAAGGCACGGGAGCAGCAGATAGACTGGCATGACACATCGACATGGGGTTGACGCCGCCGGTGCCGCGCTGATTGCGGGCGAGGACAAAAAACTTCCGCCGCAGGTCCTCGTGGTGGATGACTCTTACGAGGTCCGTGAATTTGTTTCCCTTCTGCTGCGCCTGCGGGGCTACCGGGTGATCGTGGCGCCCGACAGCGTGGCTGCCCGGAAGGTACTCGAGTCCGAGCATCCCGCACTCGTGATCAGCGATCTGGAAATGCCGGCCGGGAGCGGCTGGGACATGCTGGTTTATTGTCACGTCTGCCACCCCGGGATGCCCGTGCTCATCATCTCGGGCACCGCCCTGGGTGGCCGGCCCGAAATAGAGTGTCTGGCCGCCGGATTTGTCGCGAAACCATTCGATCTCAAACATTTCAACCACGAGGTGGAGCGTCTCCTTTGCCGGGCCGCCTGATCGCGCGCCTAGCTTCCATTCGTCCATGCTGCGTCGGTCCGCGCGGAACCTTTTGAAACTCACCCCACCATGCCTCTAGTCTTTGCGGTCCGGCCCAACCTCCGCCGGCTTTCGTTGGTCCTGTTGCTGGGCGCGGGTGCCTTCGCGCTCGCGGACCCGCCGGTCGGGGTGGCTGGGGAGACCGCCGCCCCGCCGGCGGATCCGGCGGATGCAATCCCGGCAAAGCGCCGGGCTCTGCGGGAGTTTGACCGCTTTCTCGACCACCACCCGTTGATCGAGGAGAATCTCCGGCTCGATCCATTGCAGACGTTCGACCCGGCCTATCTGGGCAACCACGTCGACCTGCGCGAATTCCTCCGGGCCAATCCGAATGTCGCGGAAGGGTTGAAGCTTTATCCACGCTATTTCCTCAACCGTGCGCTGCTGCGCCAGGCGAACGCTCCGATCTCGTTCGCCGACCTGGCGCCGCTGAAGGATCTCTTCAACGCGCTGCCCGAATTGGAACAGGATTTGAACCAGAACCCCGAGTTGATCCGCGACCGCACCTACCTGGCCGGCCATCCGGCGCTGCGCGACTGCCTGGCCGGCCACCCGGTGCTGGCCCGCGTTTTCCTCCGGCCCGGCGGCTTAACCTCAAACTGATCCCTCCCATGTCCCGCCCCCATCCTTCCGTTCCGCCAATCCGGACCATCGTCCGCCGGCCCCAAGGCGAGGCGAAGCCGCCGCCGCTGGGTCCGTTGTCCGATGCGACCATTTTGCTCGTGGATGATGATCACGCCGTGCTGGCGGCCCTCGCGCGCGTGTTCCTCGTCGAGGGTTGGCGGGTGATCACCGCCGCCAATGGGGAGGAGGCGCTTGAGCGGTTAAACGAACAGCAGCCGGACATCCTGATCACCGATCTGAAAATGGGCGATGTGAGCGGCTGGGACCTGTTGTTTCACGAAACCCTGCAGCGTCCAAACCTGCCCATCTTCGTCATCACGGCCCTGCCGCCGCCGGCCACCGGGGGCGCCGAACGCTTTGCCGCGGAGTTCTTCCAGAAGCCATTGGACCTGGATGCCTTGGTGGGCGCGATCCATCGCCGGCTGCGCAACTTCCGTCCGCTTCAGGTGCAGTCCTGAGCCTTTCGGCCGGCCGGATGGCGTGGACCGGGCCGTTGCCAGCTTATGGAGGGGACGAGTTCGCGGAGTGGGCCTTGTCGACGTTGGCCGCAGTCTGCCAGTCGCCCCCGGCGGCCTTGAGCAAGACGACACTGGCATTGAGCCGGCGGCCGAGGAGTTGCGCGGCGGTTCGCTCCGCGGCGAGCTGGGCCGACTGGGCGGTCACGACGTTGAGGTAGCTGACCGTGCCGGCCTTGTATTGGTTGAGCGTGATGGTCGTGGCCTGGCGCGCGGCGGACACGGCCTCGTCCTGCACGGCGGACTCGCGGCTCAGGAGATCGGCCGCGGCCAGGTTGTCCTCCACCTCCTGGAAGGCGGAGAGGACGGTCTGGCGGTAAGTCGCGAGGCTTTCGTCGTAGGCGGCCCGGGCCTGGTCGACGGCGGCGCCGGTGCGTCCGGCGTTGAACAGCGGGGCCAGCGCCGCGGCACCGACCGACCAGATCTCGTTCGGGGCGGAAAACAGATGGGGCAGCTGCGACCCCTGGTACCCGGCGGACCCGGAGAGAGTGATGACCGGGAAATACCCGCCTTTCGCGATGCCGATGCCGGCCGACGCGGCGGCGAGCCGGCGTTCCGCCGCGGCGATGTCCGGCCGGCGCTCCAACTGCTCCGACGGGAGCAGGGCCGGGACCGCGGGCAGTTGCGTAGCGAGGACCGCCGGGGCGATGGAGAAGGCCGCGGGCGCCTGCCCGAGCAGGATCGCCACCGCGTGTTCGAGCTGCGCGCGTTGCAGGCGGTTATCGATGGCCTGGGCCTGGGCGGTTTTCAGCTCGGTCTCGGCGCTGGCCACGTCGGCGCGCGTGTCGACACCCTGGGCATAACGGTTCTGCGTCATCGTCAGCGAGCGGGTGAAGTCGATGACGGTCCGCTCGTAGAGGCTTTGCTGGGTGTCGGCGACACGCAGCGCGAAATACGTCTGCGCCAGCGTGGCCTGCAGGCTCAGGCGAACCGACTCGAGGTCAGCCGCACTGGCCGCGGCGGTCGCCCGTCCGGCCTCCAACCCGCGGCGCACCGTACCCCAGAGGTCCAGCTCCCAGCTGGCCGCCAGGCCGGCGCCGAAGGAGTTCTGCAGCTCGGCTGGCGTGTTGTTCTTGGCCGCGGTCTTGTTGCGGACGGCCGAGCCGGTGCCGTTGAGCGCGGGATAGAGGGCGGCATACGCGACCGCCACCGAGTCGAGAACCTGGCGATACTGGGCCGCGGCGATCTGCAGCGAATTGCTGGAGACGGCGAGGCGGTCTTCCAGGCCGTTGAGCACGGGATCACCATAGGCCTCCCACCACCGGCCCCGCGGGAGCTCGGCGGCGGGTGCGGCGGGCTTCCATTCGCCGCCTTCCTTGTAGGCGGGCGCGGGCACTTCCGGGCGGTGGTAGTCGGGACCGATGGCACAACCGGCAAGGGCGAGGGCCGCGAGGCCGGCGGCGAGGAGGAGAGGAAGGTGGACTTTCATGAGGCGGTTTGATGGGCCGGCAGGCCGGGGGCCGACAATGGCAGCCGGCGCCGGAAACGGCTGCGGGACCAGGTGCCGAGCCGTTCCATGTAGAGGTAGACGACGGGGGTGGTGTAGAGCGTCAGGATCTGGCTGACGACCAGCCCGCCGACGATGGCGATGCCGAGCGGCTGGCGCATCTCGGCCCCGTCGCCGTGGCCGAGCGCGAGCGGGATGGCGCCGAAGAGCGCCGCCATCGTGGTCATGAGGATCGGGCGGAAACGCAGGATGCAGGCGCGGAAGATCGCCTCCTCGGCGGCCACGCCAGTGCGCCGGCGTTCGGAGATCGCAAAATCGATCATGAGGATCGCATTCTTCTTCACGATGCCGATGAGCAGGATCACGCCGATCAAGGCGATGATGGTGAAATCGGTGCCGGTGGCCAGAAGGGCGAGCAGCGCGCCGCCGCCCGCCGAGGGCAGGGTGGAGATGATGGTCAGCGGGTGGATCAAGCTCTCATAGAGGATGCCGAGCACGAGGTAGACGGCCACCAGCGCCGCCAGGATCAGCAGAGGCTGGCTCTGCAGCGAGGTTTGGAAGATCTTGGCCGTACCCTGGAAGCTGCCGTGGATGGACGCCGGTACGCCGAGTTTGACCAGGGCGCGTTCCACCGCCCGGGAGGCGCCGGAGAGGGAGCCGCCGGGCGGGACGTTAAACGAGACCGTGGTGGCCACGAACTGGCCCTGGTGCGCGACGGCCAGCGACGTGTTGGTCGGTTCCCAGTGCGCGAAGGCGGAAAGCGGCACCATGGCGCCGGTGGCGGACGCGACATAGGTCTGGTCGAGCTCCGTCGGGCTCTGCCAGTAGACCGGGGCCACCTCCATCACCACGTGATATTGGTTCAACGGGTTGTAGATGGTGGATACCTGCCGCTGGCCGAACAGGTCGTTTAACGTCGAGTCGAGCTGGGCGATGCTGATCCCGAGGTGGGCCGCGGAATCGCGGTCGATGACCAGCGAGGTCTGGAGGCCGTGGTCCTGGGCATCGGTGCTGACGTCGGTGATGTCCGGCAGGGCGCTCAGGGCCTGGCGGATCTTCGGTTCCCAGCTGCGAAGCTCCGCGATGTCGTCGCCACTCAGCGTGTATTGATACTGGGCATTGGCGCTGCGGCCCCCGACGCGAATGTCCTGGGCGGCCTGGAGGAAGAGCGTGGCGCCGGGCTGGTGGGCGAGCTGGCGGCGCAGCCGGGCGACCACCAGGTCCGCGGCAATCCGGCGCTCCCGCACCGGCTTGAGAATGACGAAGAAGAACGCCCCGTTCCGCTGGCCGCCGCCGGTGAATGCCACCACGTGCTGGACGGCCGGGTCGGCCTTCACCACCGCGACGAAGTCGGCGAGCTTCTGCTGCATCGCCTGGAAGGAAATGCTCTGGTCCGCGACCAGGTTGCCCACGAGGTTTCCGTTGTCCTGCTGGGGCAGGAAGCCCTTGGGCACGACGACATACAGGCAGACGTTCAATGCCACCGTGACGAGCAGGGTGGCGAGCATGAACCGGCTGTGACCGAGCGACCACTGCAGGGTGCGCTCGTAGCCGTGCAGCAGGCGCTGGAACTGGCGCTCGATGAAGGCCGACAGCCGCCCGGGCTTTTCTC
>CAZZDB010000184.1:0-7655 GCA_964652485.1 uncultured Oleiharenicola sp. | reverse complement strand
CCCTGCTGCTCGAGGGCAAGCTGATCAAGCAGTGGCGGCCGAAGTACAACACCGACTTCACCGACGACAAGCGCTTCCTGCTCGTGCGGCTCGACCTCGACGCCCCGCTGCCGCGCTTCGTGCTCACACGCTTCAAGAAGGACACGCGCTCGCGCTACTTCGGCCCCTTCGCCCACTCCGGCCTGCTGCGCAAGACGCTTGCGACGATGCGCAAGCAATTCGGTATCCTGCTGGCCGACACCACACCGAGGAAGATCGCCGACGACACCTGGCAGCTCTATGACGACGTGCGTGCCGAGATTTCCGGCTGGCCCAACATCGTGACGACCGGCGAATACCGTGCGCGGGTCGTGCAGGCGTGCGACTTCCTCGACGGGAAGAGCCGCGAGTGGCTGGCCACGTTGCGCGCGGAAATGTCGGCCCGGGCGGCAAAGCAGGAGTTCGAGAAGGCCGCCGAGCTGCGCGATGTCGTGCTCGCGCTCGAGCGCACGCTGGCGCGCACCCGCAAGTTCACCCGGGACTTCACGCAGGTGCGACCCGACGAGGAGGCGCTGAAGCAGTTGCACGGTGCGCTCGGCCTCGTCGGT
Source organism: uncultured Oleiharenicola sp. (assembly GCA_964652485.1). Classification (GTDB taxonomy): domain Bacteria; phylum Verrucomicrobiota; class Verrucomicrobiia; order Opitutales; family Opitutaceae; genus Lacunisphaera. Next base: position 7,068 of record CAZZDB010000184.1, on the reverse strand, counting down.
CCGCCGGTACACATGGAGTGCTTCGACATCTCCCATATCTCCGGGACGTTCGTCGTCGCCTCGATGGTGCACTTCACCGACGGCCGGCCCGACAAGGACCAGTACCGCCGCTTCGCGATCAAGAGCTTCATCGGCAACGACGACTTCAAGGCGATGGAGGAGGTCGTGTCGCGGCGCTACCGCCGGCTCATCGCCGAACAGAAGCAATTTCCCGACCTCGTCGTCATCGACGGCGGTCGCGGCCAGATCGCCGCCGCGCTTAAGGCCTTCGTCGGACTCGACTGCCCCCCGCCTGCCCTCATCGGCCTCGCGAAGAAACAGGAGACGATCATCTTTCCCGACGCGCGCGCCCCGCTCAACCTGCCGCCCGGCAACCCCGGTTTGAACCTGCTGCAGCGCCTGCGCGACGAGGCGCACCGCTTCGCCAACACCTACAATGCCGACCTGCGCTCAAGGAAGATCAAGGAAAGCATCCTCGACGACTTCCCCGGCCTCGGTCCGAAACGTCGCGCCGTGCTGCTCGAGCACTTCGGCTCCCTCGCCAGGCTCCGGGCCGCCACGGTGGACGAGATCGCCACCGTTCCCGGCTTCGGCCCAAAATTCGCCGGTGAACTGCACGCGTTTTTGCACCAGTGATCAGTTTCCCGCAAGGCGAACCGGCCGAAGTTGCCGATTTCATCTCGCGCACTCCGAACTGTAATCCGCCTGCCGGCGGGTGTATTTTACCGATGGCGTCTCCCCGCCACGCCGTGATGGGCGCCCCCAACAAGGGAAAACCCATGAATTCACCCCAACTCGGTCTGCGTGTGGCCGGCGCGATCTTCGGTCTGATCTGCCTCGCGCATCTGGTGCGCCTCTTTATCCACTTTCAAGTCATGGTTGGCAGCCATCCGGTGCCCCTATGGATGAACGGTGGGGCCTGCGTCGTCACCGGCCTGCTGGCGTTCTGGCTGTGGCGCCTGTCGGTGCCCGCGGGCTCGCCCGAGCCTCCGGCCAAGACCTGACACCCGACAATTCCGCAACTCCGCCAGTGGTGCAAATACACCCCTGATTGCGGGTGGTCAGTTCAGCCGCACGATCGCGAGGTTGAGCGCCGTGGCGAAGCTGACCCAGAGCACATAGGGAGCCCACAGCGCGCCGGCCAGCCGGTCGGTTCGCCACAGGCCGGCCTGCAGCCAGAGCAGCAAAACCCAGAGCATGACGATCTCGACCAGCGCCCACCCCGGCTGCCGGAGTCCGAAAAACAGCACCGACCACAGGGCGTTGAGTGCCAATTGAACAAAATATCCGGTCACGAGACCGCGGTTGGAGGGCTCTCCCACCGGTGGGATCGCGCACCACGCCCGCCAGATGGCCACCCCCATCAAAACATACAAAGTGGTCCACACCGGCCCGAAGAGCCAGCCGGGCGGATTCCACGACGGCTTGTTGAGCAAGGGAAACCAAGTGCGGACGTTCGCATACGTCGCCCACGAACCGATGGCACCCGCGGCAAAGGCGGCGGTGATGAATCCGGTAAGTGCAATCCACCGGCGGGGGGCGGGGGCAGTCGTCACGGCGTTACTTTCTCAGCCGAACGACGAAGGCCAGCAGCCGGTCGGGTAGCAGCCACTTCAAGAGCAGGAAAACCTTGGCGTGGAACGGGCCGCTGTAGCGCGGGGCGGGGTTGTTACTGGCGAGCGCCCGCTCAACCAATCGGGCGATGTCGTCGGGCGCACCGGCGAGGAGCCGCATGGTCTTGGTGTTGGATTGGTATCCGTCGTAGAACGGCGCGTAGGGCCCGGCGTTTTCCACCACGGGCGCGGAAATCTTGTCCGCGGCCTCGACGAATTCCGTTAGGATGAAGCCCGGCCGGATGAGCGTCACGCGGACCCCGAAAGGCTTTAACTCGCCCCGCAGTCCGTCCGTCAGTGCCTCGAGCGCGTGCTTGGTGGAATCATAGATGCTCGACAACGGCCGCGCGATCTTGCCGGCCACGGAGCCGATGTTGACGATGCAGCCGCTCCCGCGCTCGCGCATGCCCGGCAGCACGAGCTGGGTCAACGCGACGAGGGAAAAGACGTTCGTCTCGTAGTTTTTCCGGATGAGGTCCACCGGCACCATCTCCACCGGCCCGCGGGTGCCGTAACCGGCGTTGTTCACGAGCGCGTCGATCCGGCCGAATCTCTCCAGCACAGCGGCGACGAGTTTTTTCCGGTCTGCGTCGTTGGTCACGTCGCCGGCCACCGCCAGGACGCTGGCTCCGGCCGGGTCGAGCTCGCGCGCGAGCGCATCGAGTCGGTCGGGACGCCGCGCGGTGATGACGACCTTCACTCCGGCGCGGGCCAGTCGCCGCGCCGTGGCCTCGCCAATCCCGGCGGAAGCCCCGGTCACGATCACAACCTGTCCGGCGATGGCGGGCATGGGCGTCAGGGTTTGGCCAGCCACCGGTCCGCAAAATCGAGATACTGCATCCAGTCGTATTCCCGGATGTCATGAGGGCCGGGACGAACATGGTAACGCACGGTTCCCCCCACGGGAGCGGAAACCGGTGGCATTGTCTCAACCCCGAGGCCGGCGCGGCCGAACAACGCGTAGACCGGTCCGGTCGCACGGGCGGCCAGGAACTCGCCGCGAGGATCGGCCCAGCGATCGCCCTCGGCCGAGGCCACGTAAAGCGGCCGCGGCGCCATCAAGGCGAGCAGCTCGTGCTGATCGACCGGCAGGTCTGTCTCCCTTTCGTTGAAGCGTCGGAAATTTCGGGCAAACCAGTGGGGAAACTGCCGGTTGATGGCTCCCACTGTCTCGCCAAAGATGCGCTTGCTGAGCGCGGCGCCGCAGCAGCCGGATTCATTGGAGATGACCAGGGCGAACCGCTCGTCCTGCGCCGCCGCCCAGAGCGCGGCCTTGCCCAGCCGCGAATGCCCGTGCAACGCCACGCGCCGGGCATCCAGCTCCGGATCTTCCGCCAGCACATCCAGCGCCCGGCTCAGGCCCCAGGCCCAGACGCCCACCGCCCCCCACGCGTCGCCCGGCCTTTCCTCCGCGCCCGGCTGCGCGCTGTAGCGGGCCGCCAGACTCACCGCCAATCCTTCCGGGTGATCGGGACAGAGATCGCCGCAATAAACGGTCGCCACGGCGTAGCCGCGCGCCACCACACGCTCGACCTGCCACTGGGCGGCCTCGCAGCCACGCATGGCTTCTGTTGCGTGGTGATCCTTGAGGTTGTATTTCTCGTTGTTGGTCACCCAGGACGCGGGCAGCGTGATGCGCGGATCGGCATGCACCGTGTGGTTGCCGTAAAAATTCAGTCCGAGAAACACCGGGCACGGCGCGGCCGCCCGGTTAGGCTGGAAGACCAGCACGTGCATCGGTTGGCCGGCTTCACCGGCGGAAAACCACACGGTGATCTCCTTCAGCACCGCCTTGCCGCCGAGCGCGCCACGATCGATCACCCCCGTCTTCCAATGCATGTCCTTCGGCCGGCCAGCCGGGGTGCGGCCGTAGACATTGTCGGCCAGCAGCCGCAGCAGCTCGGGGCGGCGGCGCTCCTGCCAGGTGGCGGCGTCGGTAACCGGCGTTCCGTCCTGCAAGACCAGCGCGTCAGGCAGCACGTAAGCCGGAACCTTGTCCTCGTCGTAGTTCGCCGGTGGCGATTCCGCGCTGATGGCCATGGTGACAACGCCCAGAGCGAGCAGACAGGTTGAACGGCAGCGCAACACAGGCATAGGACCGCCTACTCCGAATCGTAGATCTGCACGCGGGTCCAGCAGGCCTTGTATTTTTCCACGAAGGCGAGGTGGATCGGGTCGATCTGGTAGGCGTTCTGTGCGGCGACATCCTTGCAGATGACGATGAGTGCGACGTCGTAGCTGGCATCGATCACCGGACGGCGCTCGGTGACGGCGGGGGCGCCGACGGCGACCTTTTCCACGGACTTGATGCCCTTGAGGGTCTCGACCCCGCGGCGGAAGTCCAGGCGCTGGGCGGCAGTGAGCTCCGGTTTCAGCCAGAAATAGACGCAGTGGTAAAGCATGGTGGCCCGAGCAAACACCGCCCGGGACGGGAAGCAAATGCCTATTGCGGAGCGGGGCGCGGCGGGGTTGATTTCCGCCACCCTATGAATTCGTCCCGACTCACCCCGGTCCTTGCCCTTCTTGCCCTGATCCCGCTCGGCGTGGCGGCACTCGAACTGGCCCCGCCGTTTACCGACCACGCCGTCCTCCAGCGGGACACGCCCGTGCCCGTCTGGGGCTGGGATGATCAGCCCGGCGCGACCGTTACCGTCGCCTATGCCGGCCAGACCAAGGAAACCCGCGTCAACGCCGCCGGCTTGTGGCGCGCCGATCTCGATCCGATGCCGGCCCGGACGGAGGGCGCGGACCTCGTCGTGAACCGCGGTCCAATCACAACCACCTTCCACGATGTGGTCGTGGGCGAGGTCTGGCTGGCCTCCGGTCAGTCCAACATGGAGTGGCGGTTGCAGAGCTCCCGCGGTTATGGGGAGGAGAAGGCCCGGCCGGCCAATCCGCTGATCCGCCATCTGTTCATCGAGCACTCCCCCGCCGACCTGCCGGTCACCCGGGTGAAAACCGGCGGCTGGCAGAGCGCCAGTCCGGACACCATCGGCGGTTTCACCGGCGTGGGCTATTTCTTTGCGCAATCGATCAGCGCAAAACTCCATGTGCCGGTCGGCATCCTGCATGCCTCATGGGGCGGCACGCCGATCGAATCGTGGGTGCCCGAGCCCGTGCTGCGCGGCTCACACGCATGGCCGGGTTTCAGCGCCAAGTGGCAGGCGGCGATGAAGGTGTTTCCCAAGGCCTATGCCGAGCAGCCTGCGCTGGAGGCGGCCTGGCAGAAGGCCCAAGAGGAGTTCCGGGCCTCCGGCAAGCCGGTTACCATGCCGTGGCCGCGTCCGCCGATGGGGCCTGGTTCGGCCTTCGGCCCGGGCACCTTGTTCAACGGCATGCTGGCCCCGCTGGTCCCCTACGCGCTGCGCGGCGCAATCTGGTATCAGGGTGAGTCCAACGTCGGCCGGCCGCGCGAGTACGCCGAGCTCCTGCCGGCGATGATCAAGGCCTGGCGCGCCGCCTGGCTGCAGGGCGATTTCGCCTTCCTTGTCGTTCAGCTTCCGAACTACACGGACAACGGCAAGGCCTCCGGCCGAGCCTGGGCGGAACTCCGCGAGGCACAGGAAGCCGTGCGGCGCGTGCCCGCCGGCGGCCTCGCCGTTACCATCGACAACGACGAAGCCGACAATCTGCACCCGACCAACAAGCGGCCGGTCGGCGAACGCCTCGCCCTCGTCGCCGCGGCCAACGTTTATGGGCTCGCGGTGGAGTGGTCCGGGCCGGCGTTCCAATCGGTCACGTCCGAGGGCGCGGCCCTGCGCGTGCATTTTACCCACGCCGACGGGCTCAAGAGCAGCACATCCGAGGTTACTGGCTTCGAACTGGCCGGCGCGGACAAGGTGTTTCACGCCGCCACCGCCAAAATCGAGGGTGACTCCGTGCTGGTCAGAGCGTCCGCCGTGGTCGAGTCCGTGGCCGTGCGTTACGCCTTCACCAATGCCCCCGTGGCTTCGCTCTACAATGCCGCGGGCCTGCCGGCAGCGCCCTTCCGTTCCGACGATTGGTGAGGATTTGTCCTAAGAAACCTCCGGTGGGATCGTCGTGGTGTTCATCCCATCCCAACCTCCTCCCATGAAGATCTCCCGCTTGCTTCTGTCGCTGCTGACCGTGTTGCCGCTCGCGCTGCGCGCCGCCCCGGTCAGCTCCACCATCTCTGCTGTCACGGTCTACACCGACCGGGCGGTTGTCACACGCTGGGCCACCGTCGATCTCCCCGGCGGCGTGGCCGAGCTTGTCTTCGCCGACCTGCCCGAAGCGCTCAACGACCAGTCGCTGCAGGTCAGCGGCCGGGGCACGGCCACCGCCACCATCCTCGATGTCAGCGCGAAGCGCACCTACGTCGACTTCACCCCCAACGCCCGGGTGAAGGAACTCGAAGACCAGCTCCGCGGCCTCGCCAAGCAGCTGCGCGGACTCAGCGACCGGACCGCCGTGCTCAAGACGCAGAGCGCCATGCTCGACCAGATGAAGGCCGCCCTCTTCGCCCCGCCGGCCAAGGACGTGCCCCGGCCCGACCTGGCCCAGTTCACCAATTCGCTCAATTACCTCTCCGAACAGCACGCCAAGATCATCGCGGAGACCGCCTCGCTCGATGAGCAGCGCGACGAGCTGCAAAACAAGACGAACACGGCGCAGCAGCAGCTCAACGAGCTGCGCGGCGCCGGCGGCAAGGGCTACAAGACGGTGACCGTCCGTGTCTCCGCCGCCCAGGCGGGCAACCTGGAGGTTGCGCTTTCCTACATGGTGCCCGGTGCCTCGTGGGTGCCAAACTATGATGCCCGCGTGCTCAGCACCGAGCACGCCGTCGCCCTTGGGTACTTCGGCCTGGTGCGCCAGAGCACCGGTGAGGACTGGAAGGATGTCACGCTCACGCTCTCCACCGCCCGCCCTGCGCTCGGCGGCGCCGCGCCCACGCTGTATACGTGGCAGTTGGATGTGTTCAATCCCATCGCGCTGCGCGAGCAGGAGGAGCGCGCCCGTCGCGATGAAATGAAGAAATACAAGGCCATGCGTGAAAACGCCCCCGCCGTCATGGCGGCAGGAGCGGTGAATATGCAGACCTTGACGAGTGAACCGCCGCCCGAGTTGAGGGACGCGGGCATGGCTGTCGCCACCATCGAATCCGGCGCCACGAGCGCTTCGTTCAAGATCGGCGCGCCTGCCAGTGTCCCGAGCGACAACTCCCCGCAGCGCGTGCCAATCACCGCGGCCAAGCTCGCGGCCGATCCCGAATACCTCACCGTGCCGAAACGCCAGGCAATCGCCTACCTGACGAGCAAGGTGGTCAATTCCTCCGAGTTTCCGCTGCTCGCCGGCGCCATGAATGTGTTCCTCGACGGCACCTTTGTCGCCACCAGCAACCTGCGCACCGTGATGTCCGGCGAGAAGTTCGACCTCGCGCTCGGCGCCGACGAGGGCATCAGCGTGAAGCACAAGCGCGTGAACAAGTTCACCG
>CAZZDB010000183.1:0-7688 GCA_964652485.1 uncultured Oleiharenicola sp. | reverse complement strand
CCGATCCCGTTTATCCGGTCTACGTCGACACCAACGTCATGGCCGGCCGCACCGGGGCGAACGTCGACGGTCGCTACCAAGGCATCATCTACCTCGATTCCACCGCCGCCAACGGCTACGTGCCCGCCCCGCCCAAGGAAGCCGCCGACCTCATCTACCTCTGCTTCCCAAACAATCCCACCGGAGCCGTCGCCACCCGCGCGCAACTCGCGGCCTGGGTCGCCTACGCGAAGCAGCACAGCGCCGTCATCCTCTACGACGCCGCCTACGAATCCTACATCCGTACGCCCGGCATCCCGCGCTCCATCTATGAGATCGACGGCGGGCGCGACGTGGCCATCGAGTTTCGCAGCTACTCAAAGCTCGCCGGCTTCACCGGCCTGCGCTGCGCCTATACCGTCGTGCCGAAAACCCTCCAGGCCCGCGATGCCGCCGGCAACCTGCACGCCGTGCACGCGCTCTGGAACCGCCGCCATACGACGAAGTTCAACGGCGTCTCCTATCCCGTGCAGAAGGCCGCCACCGCCGTCTACACCCCCGAGGGCCAGGCGCAGACGCGCGCGCTCACCGATTTCTACCTCGGCAACGCCAAGCTGATCGGCGAGGCCATGGGCCAGCTCGGCATGAAGTGCATCGGGGGCGACGACGCCCCCTACATCTGGGTCAACACCGGCCGCGATTCATGGGAATTCTTCGACCTGCTGCTGAACAAGGCCCAGGTCGTCTGCACGCCCGGCGCCGGTTTCGGCAAATGCGGCGAAGGCCATGTCCGCATCAGCGCCTTCAACTCCCGCGAGAACGTGACGACCGCCCTCGCCCGCATCGCCGCCGCGCTGAAGTAGGACCGGTCTCCGACCAGTCCGCCCAGTCACAGACCACTTGGCAGACAGGACTGGTGAGAGCAGATTACTGGTAGACGCGAAAGCTTTCTCAAGCGAGTCCGTGTGGTATGATATTATCCCGATGCTTAGGGGATAAGCGGGCACACTCTCTCGGCGATCTCGGTGTTAAAGATCCGTCTCCCGCCTTTCTCACGGACCACCTAATAATCCTCCCGCTCAGCCGTGGTATGGGCATGGACCCCATACTGCCAAACAATCCCATGCGTCCTGCGGCGGCAGCGACTTGCCCAGCCGCGGGAAACTGGCGGCTCGACCGCCTGCCCAAGTCCCAGACCGTGTTCCTCGCCCTCGCCCTCTCCCTCGGGGTGCACACGGCCTTCCTGCTGGCGTTCAACCGCCACGCACCCCGTGCCATCTGGGTGCCGATACCCGTCGTCCCGCCCACGGGGGACCCAATGCCTCCTGAACCGGACGAACCGCCACCGCCCAGCACGGAAGTCATAGACCTGAAGGAACCGCCGCCCGTCAACGTTCCCCGGCTCCCCGATGCGCCGAGCCGGATCGACCTGCACAGCGATTTTGTCGAACCGCTCCAGCTCCCTCCACCGCTGACCGAACTCACCAGGGACAAGCTATCGAAGATCCCGACCAATATTCCCAGTGACAGACGGAGGCCCGCGGAAAACATCTTTGAACTGAAGGATCTCGGCCGGGCGCCGCGGGCGATCGCGCAACCCGCTCCTCGTTTTCCCCGCGAACTGCAAAACCAAGCCGTCTCGGCCGAGGTCGTGGTCGAATTCATCGTCGACACGTCCGGCTCCGTCCGGAACGCCGCCGTCGTCTCGTCCACGCATCCCGGCTTCGATCGCGCCGCCGTCGACGGCGTGCGGCAGTGGAAATTCCAGCCGGGCCTGAAGGATGGCCGCAAGGTCAACACCCGCCTGCGTCAGCCGATCCGCTTCACCTTGGACAACACACCGGGCACCTGAGCACCGCAACACGTCCCGCCCGATCGGTTTCCCCCTTTCCAGAGTGGATCACCGGCAGTCTCAGCTCAAATCCTTGGGGCTGCCGTCGTGCACCCAGAAGCGCGCCACCGTCAGGTGGTCGTGCTTCAGGTCGTAGCCCCATTCCGTGTCCGTGAGTCGGACTTCCCGCACCTTCACCCCATGATCGGGCATGGCGAGGGCCTCCTCCCACTCCTGCAGCGCCGCGGCTCGCGCGGTCTCAAAGGCCGTCTCCACCGACGAAAACTTCCCGCAATTCTTGACCTGTTGCGACACCTTCCCTTCCGCGTCTCTTTCCAAGCCGAAGCGGAAAACGGAGTAAGCTGCGTTCATATGATCGGAATCATGTTCACGATTCTGTAGCCGGAAACATGCCAGCGCCCGGTCGTCCTGCAATCAGATTTCCGGGGGCGACCCAGGCAATAGACCGGATTGTGGGCGGGGTGCACCCGCCCTCCAGCCGTCCTACTTCGCCCCCGGCGCCGCTTCCGCCGCCGTGGCGAGCGCATCGCCCAGTTCGCCGGCCGCCTCCCGCAGCAGGCCGACCAGCGCGCCGGGATCCTTGCCGTCCCAGGTGCGCGGCGTCGCGTTGAACATACCGCGTTGCGGCGCGGCCCGGCCCGCGCCGGCCGCCAGGATGGTGTAGGTGGCCGAGAGCTGCACCTTGTTGCCCTCGTAACGCACGAGCTCGAATCGCTGCACGTCGACGCTGACCGTGGCTCCGCCGGCCACCGCGCCGAGCCGGGCCCGGAGAACCTGCGTAAGCGAGACGTCTAGCGGCTCGGCCCAGCGGACATCGTCGAGATAGGTGACCTCATTCTCCGCCACGCGCACCGCCATGGACCGGCCGTGCAGATGGCCGGCCACCTGAACGGGCCGCACCTGCGCGCCGTTCGCCAACGGCGCGGCGGCGACCTGGCCACCGAGGGTGAAGTGCCGGACGGTGTCGGCCTGCGGCTGGGGCAGGTTGCAGCTGCTGAGCAGATAGATGACCGGGGACAGAAGGCAGAGGGCAGGAAATCGGTTCTTCATTTTCGTAGGCTTTGGGGTAACCCGTTCATTCCTTCTTTTTCTTGCCCACCAGGATCGAGCTTGGATTCCGGTCCAATGCATCCGCCAGGCGCTCCAGTGCGGCAGCGGCATCGGCCACCTGGTTCAGGGCCAGCGTCACGTCGTCACCGACCTGGCCCTCGTTCTTCACGAAGTCCCGGGTCGTGGCGGCAGCCGTCTCCAGGGTCTTCATGGCGGCCTGGGCGTCGGCCAGGGTCTTCTTCAGCTCGTCGCTGACCGGGCCGACCTGCCCGTCAAGCTTGGCGACGGCCGCCCGCGTCTCGGTGATGGCGCCGTTGAGGTTGGCGAAGGCGTTCTTTGCGTCCGGCGAATCGACAAAGGCGTTCACCGCATCCGCGGCGCGTCCCACGCGCTCGGCGAGCGCCTTGAGATCGAGCTCGCCCATCTTCTTGTTCGTCGTGGCGAGCAACGTCCTCAGGTCCCTGGACAGCCCGGCGAAATCGACCTTCTTGATGTTGGTCACGATCTCGACGATGCTCTGCTGCACCTGGGAGATCGGCGACGGGATGGAGGGCATCACCGGGTATTGTTCCGCCATGAAGCGCGGGTTGGCGGGGTAGAGGCGCGGGTCGTTGAACTCGAGCTCGACGAACAGGAGGCCGGTGATGCCGGTGAGGCTCAGGCCGGCGCGCAGGCCCCGGTCAATGAGCGACTGCAGCTCCGCCGGGCTGGTCAGGTCGATTGTCCGACCCTGGGGGTCGACGAGGATGTTGCGGTCGACCTCGCAGACGACCTGCACGAGCGATTCCTTGCTCGCCTGGTCGTAGCGCACGTTGATCGCCGCCACGCGTCCGACCCGCACGCCGTTGAGCTTCACCGGTGCACCAGGATCGAGCCCGCTCACCGACTCGCCGAAATAAACCAAGAAACGGGTCGGCTTCGAAAAGATGTTCGAGCCGCCGAACGACAGGAAGGCGATCACCCCGAGCAGCAGCGCCCCCAGCACGAACATGCCGACCGCAGAGGGACTGAGTTTGGTTTTCACGAGATATCGGGCCCCAGTTGTTGCTGAACCGCCTCCGCGCGTCTATTCAAAAACTCCTGCACCCGCGCGTCCGGACTGTGGTCGCGCAGTTCCTTGGGCTCACCCTCCGCGATGATACCGCGGGCCACCGGGTCGAGCATGATGACCCGGTCGGCGATGTCGAAGATGCTGGCCAGCTCATGCGAGACGATGACGATCGTCGTGCCCAGGGTGTCGCGGATCTGCTTCACCAGGGCGTCGAGCTTCAGGGAGGTGATGGGGTCGAGCCCGGCGGAGGGTTCGTCGAAGAAGACGATGGCGGGGTCGAGCGCCAGGGCGCGCGCCAGTCCTGCCCGCTTCCTCATGCCGCCGCTGATCTCGGCGGGATAATACTCCTCGTAGCCCGCGAGCCCGACCTGCGCGAGTTTCAGCGCGGCGATCTCGTCCCGCTCGCGGCGGCCCAGGTCGGTCAGCAGCTCGAGCGGCAGCGCCACGTTCTCGGCGAGGGTCATCGAACTCCAGAGCGCGGCGCCCTGGTAGAGCACACCGAAGGTCTTGAGCAGCTCGCGGCGCTGGGCGGGCGAGGCGTGGGTGAAGTCGCGTCCGGAATATTTCACGCAGCCCTTCGCGGGCTGCTTCAGGCCGATCATGTGGCGCAACAGCGTGCTCTTGCCGCAGCCGCTGCCGCCGATGATGAAGAAGATCTCCGCGCGCTGCACGGCGAAGCTCACGTTCTCCAGCACGATGCGATCGCCGTAGGCGCACTGCACGCCATCGAGCTCGATGGCGGGCGGGCCGGGAGGATGGTGCGGAAGTGTGTTCACCAGCCGAGGATGTTGAAGGCCACCGCGTAGACCGAGTCGGCCACGACGAGCAGCAGCAGGGCGGTCACCACCGCCCGGGTGGCGGCGTTGCCGACGCCCGCCGCGCTGCGCTCGGCCTGCAGGCCCCGCATGCAGCCCGACAGCCCGATCAGCACGCCGAAGGTGGCGGCCTTGATCAGGCCGGTGTTCACGTCCGACAAATCGATGATGGTCTTGGTCTCGGCCCAGTAGAGGCTCGCCGGGATCTTGAGCAGGCCCTTGGCCACGGCAAAACCGCCGAGCATGCCCAGCAGGTTGGAATACATGGCGAGCAGCGGCATCATGAAAAACAGCGCGGCGATGCGGGGCATCACGAGGAAGTCCACGGGCGACACGCCCAGCGTTTCCAGCGCGTCGATCTCCTCATTGGCCTTCATGTTGCCCAGGGTGGCGGCGAACGCCGCGCCGGTGCGCCCGGCCAGCACGATCCCCGCCATCATCGCCCCCATTTCGCGCAGGACCGCCAGCCCCATCAGATCGGCGACGTAGATGTCGCCGCCGTAGAGCCGGAGCACGATGGCGGCGGTGTAAGCCATGGTCACGCCCGACAGGAAGCTGATCAGCCCGACGATCGGCAGCGCCATCGCGCCGCACTGCTGCATCTCGATGAAGCAGTCCTTCCAACGGAACTGCGCATGCCCGCGGACGAACCGGCCCATGCTGAACACGCATTCCCCCACCAACTGCGCCAGGTCCTTGGTCTCCGCCCAGAGCTTGTAGGTGGTCACGCCCACGCCCGTGACGAGATCGGGCATCCCGGAAGGTTTGACCGCATTTGCCGGTTTGTTGATCAGGAGGGCTGCGAGCCGGCCCGCTTCCACGGGCAGCCCCTCCTCCACCAGCTCCACGCCGTGCCTGGCCTGCCAGAGCCGCGCCGCGCTCACGAACAGCGCCAGCGAGCTGTCCCAGGTGCCGAGCCCGTCGGCCTGCAGCACGACCCGCGACGGCCGGTTGCCGACGACGGTATCGGCCCAGACGGGATGCTTGTCGGTGATGCGCCAGTCGCCACCGAGCCGCAGGAACAGCGTATCGCCTTCTCGCGAAACGTCGGCCCGGGCGGTGTTCTGGGGTGGCATGGGACGGATAAAGTGTGAAGAGCCGCGCCCGGTGCGCCAGACTGATTTTGCGCTCACGGACCGACGACGTCCGGCAGAATCGCCGCGCCGGGTCCAGAGCTTGGCCGCAGCGGGAGGTTTTCCGCTGGTGGACGAGCTGGCATGCGCAAATCCCCGGAACACCGGCGGGGAGCCTCATTGCGGCGGACTTTTTATCCGTGCAATTGCGTCAGCCCCCACGAAGGATTGTGCTCCCGCATGCGCCTCAAGACCTTCCTTTTCGACCTCGACGGCACGCTGCTCGACCATTTCAAGGCCATTCATCGCTGCCATACCCATACGATGAAGCAGCTCGGCCTGCCGCCGCCGACCATGGCCCAGGTCCATGCCGCCGTCGGGGCCGGGCTGGAGACCGCCATCGTACGGCTGGTCGGGGCGGCGCGGCTTCAGGAGGCGCTGCCGATCTACTGTGCCTATTGGGACGCCACGATGCTCGACGACGTCGTGCTGCTGCCCGGGGCGCGTGAATTGATCCTCGCCCTGGGCGCCGCCGGCGGCCGCTGCGCCGTCTTCACCAACAAGCGCGGCGATTCCTCCCGCCTCCTCTGCGACCACCTCGGCCTCACGCCGCACCTCGCCGGCGTCTTTGGCGCACACGACACGCCGTGGCTGAAGCCCGACCCGCAATTCGCCCGCCACGTTCTGGCGCAGATCAACGCCACGGCGGCCACCACCGGCCTCGTCGGCGACTCGGTCTACGATTGTGCGGCGGCGCGCAACGCCGGCATGGAATTCTACGGCGTCACCACCGGCACCCACACCGCGGAACAACTGCGCGAGGCCGGAGCCGTCCACGTTTATCCCGATCTCGTCGCGCTCACGCCGGTGCTGCTCGCCTAGACCGGGGCCCCGGCCCGCCGGACGGCCGGACTCACGACCCTTTCCGCAGCACGGCGAGCTTGGTCTCGACCACCTCGAAACCCAGGCCCCGCGTCGCGCAGAATTCCTCCAGCGCCTGCCGCGAGCCGTCGTAGACGTGCCCCGCGTGGCAGTCGTCCACGATGATGATCCCGCCCGGACTGAGCAGCGGCCAAAGCTTCTCGAGCGCCGCCTTGGTCGGCAGGTAAAGATCGACGTCGATCAGCACGAAGCAGAAGCGGACTTCCGGGGAAAAAGCGAAGTCCTGCACGGCGGCGGCGTGCGCCGTCACGCGCGTGATGCCGTTGAACAGCATCGTGCGCTCGAACCAGCGCTGCGAGTTGACGGTGAACTTCGCCAGCGCCCGGCGGTCGTCCGCCGAATCCTTGCCCCGCGCCTTCCGCTCGTGCACCACGTCGCCCGCCGTGAAGCCGCCGAAGGTGTCGAGCGCCACGTAGCGTTTGTGCGGGGCGACCGCGTCGAGGTGCTTGTTGAGAAACACCGTCGTGTAGCCGCGATAACAGCCGATCTCGCAGAAATCGCCCGGCGCCGCCACCGCTTCCGTCGCCAGCGCGGTGAGCCGCGCCAGCTGGCCCGGCGTGAAAGCGTAGCGGTACTTGTAGAGCAGGTAGGAACGGAGCGGCGACCAGAACATCGCCCGCTTTACCAGCCCGTCGAGGAGGATTTCCCAGCGCGAATTGGTCATGGCCCGGGTCTCCCTGACCGGCGCGCCCGCTCCACCTCCAGGTGCAGCGCGTGCAACGAAACATGGATGTCGCGCAGGAACGCCCCGAGCGCCGCGATCAGCAGCAGCACGCTGGTTATGAACACTCCCACCATCTCGAGGGCGAATTCCCGGTGAAAAGTCGCGTCGAGAAAGATCACGACCACCAGCACGCAGGACATCAGCATGCTCGAGCCCGCGAGGGTCACGGCCATCCGCACCAGCTTGGCCCGCTGCCACATGA
>CAZZDB010000182.1:0-7830 GCA_964652485.1 uncultured Oleiharenicola sp. | reverse complement strand
TGCGCGTGAGGTCGAAGCCGGCGAAGAGCCGCGTCATGTCCTCGACGGTGTCGATCGCCACGCCGCCTTCGCCGACCTTGCCGAGCACGCCCTCGTGGTCGGAATCGAGGCCATAGAGCGTCGGGCCGTCGAACGCGGTCGAGAGCCGGAGGCTCTTCTGGTGCGAGCTGAGGTAGTGAAAACGGGCGTTGGTGTCCTCGGCGAGGCCGAGGCCGGCGAACAGCCGCATCGGTTCCTCGCCGGTGTTCACGTCCCGGTTGAGATACATCTCGCGGTAGGCAGCGTTGGCGTAGGGGAATTCGCCGGGCAGGCCCTGGCCGAGCAGATACTCGGCGATGACGCCGGGGTCGTCGGTCTGCGGCAGCGCGAGGCGCGGCAGCGGCGTGCCGGTGGGCGAAACGGTCCAATCGATGGTCTCGTGGATCCTGGTCCAGCGCTCGCGGAGCGCGGTGGCGAATTCCGGGTCGGTGCGGGCGCGGGCCACCTCGGCGGCGACGTGGGCGTTGTAGGTGTCGACGGAGTCGGCGATTTTTCCGAGCTGGCTCATGAGGTAACCTCCAGCTGGCAGGCTTTCTCGCCGCCGGTGGAAACCGGCAGGTCGCCCAGCCGCGCGAGGGCGCTAAAGAGCGCATCCACGCCCGGATCAAAATGCTTCGCCGCCGTCGTGGCGTTGAGTTTCTGGTCCTTCCCATTCTGGTCGAGCCGGGCCTGGATCTCGGCCTTGGCGGTGTGCGCCATCGGATGGTCGCACTTGTTGAGGGCGACAAGGTCCGCGCCGGTCAGCAGCGCAATCTTCTGGAGCTGGATGCGGCCGCCATAGTGCGGCGCGAGCACGAAGAGCGTCGCATCGACCAGCTTCGGGCCCCTGCCGTAGATGCGGAACGGATCGCTCTCCTGGCCGACGCCGACCGACTCGACGAGGATGAGGTCGAATTCGCCGGATTTTTTCAGGATGTCGATGGCGGCGGGCGCGGCGGCGGAAAGGCCGGTGAGACTGCCGCGGGTCGCCAAGGAGCGGAAGAACACGCGGTCGTCCTGCGAATAGATGGCGGACACGCGATCGCCGAGGATGGCGCCGCCGGAATCCGGATGCGACGGGTCGTTGGCGAGGATGGCGATGCGCCCCGTCGGACTCCGGCGGAGAAAACGCGAGGTGAGCTCGTCGATGAGGGTGGACTTGCCTGCGCCGCCCGGGCCGGCAACGCCGACGACGAATGATTTGGCGCCGCCGGTGCGCTTGATGGCCGGGCCCTTGCCGCCCGACTCGGCAATGGTCAGGGCCCGGGCCAGCGCGCGGTCGTCCTTGAACTTTGCATTCGGTTTCGCGATGCGGGCATAGTCGCGCTTGATGATCGCCATGATCTCGTCGAGCGGGGTGCCGGCGAAGAAGATGCGGTCGGTGCCCTGGCGCTTCATGAGCCGTTCGTCGGCTCGCGTGATCGTGCCGCCGCCGCCGCCGAAGACTGGAATGTCACGGCTGCCAAGTTTCTTCAGCTGGTCGATGACTTCCTTGAAGAAAACGACGTGCCCGCCGTTGTAGGAACTGAGGCCGACGACATTCACGTCCTCCTGGATCGCAGCGCGGACGATGGCCGAGGCCGACTGGTGGTAGCCGAGGTAGATGACCTCGATGCCATGGCGGGCGAGCTCGATGTTGATGGTGGTGACCGCACTGTCGTGGCCGTCGCAGATCGGCACGGCCGTGAGAATGCGCAACGGACAGGCGTGGGCGTGGGAGCGGGCGGCAGTCATCCGGCACCACGATTGCGGAAGAAGGCGCCGGGTGCAATGTCTGAGCGACCGGCCCCGGTTCTTTCCACCCTTTGGCGTAGCCGGGAGCCGACAGGTGGAATTAGGCGTTCGACAGTGCCGGCCCGATGGCTTGACTGGTGCCATGCATTTTCGCGACCTGACTGAGGCGCAACTGCTCGCGGTGGCCATCGGAGCGGAGGAGGAGGACGCGCACATCTACCGGGATTTTGCCGAGTCGTTGCAGGCGGAATTTCCGGCCTCGGCCGAGTTGTTTCGCCGCATGGCGGAGGAAGAGTCCGGCCACCGGCACTGGCTGATCGAGGCCTATCGCCGGAAATTTGGCGAACACATCCCGCTGATCCGGCGGCAGGACGTGAAGGGCTTTCTGGTGCGCCGGTCCTCCTGGCTGGGAACGACGCTGCGGCCGGAGAAAGCCCGCGAGGAAGTGGCGTTGATGGAGATCGAAGCCCGGCGATTCTATGAGGAGGCCGCCGCCCGGACGACGGACGCGTCGATCCGGCAACTGCTGGGCGATCTGGCCCAGGAAGAACAAAAGCACGAAGCGACGGCCGAATTGATCGGCGGAGCGCAGGCAGCTTCGGGGCAGCTGGCGGAGGAACATGCCGCCGCGCGCCGGCTCTTTGTCCTGCGTTTCGTGCAACCCGGGCTGGCCGGGCTGATGGACGGTTCGGTGTCGACACTGGCGCCGTTGTTCGCCGCGGCTTTCGCGACGAACAATACCGGCGACACCTTCAAGGTTGGTCTGGCAGCCTCGGTCGGGGCCGGCATCAGCATGGGTTTTGCGGAAGCGCTATCCGACGACGGCAAGCTGAGCGGCCGGGGCGCACCCTGGCTGCGCGGCGTGGTCTGCGGGCTGATGACCACCGTGGGCGGGATCGGGCACACACTGCCCTATCTGATCCGTGATTTTCACACGGCGACGGGCGTGGCCACCGCCGTTGTCGCCGTCGAGCTGGGCGTGATCGCGTGGATCCGCAAACGCTACATGGACACCCCGCTGCTCTCGGCGATCTTCCAGGTCGTGGTCGGGGGCGTGCTGGTCTTCATCGCCGGCTGGTTGATCGGCGTAGGCTGACTGCACCGCTTCAGAGTGGCAGCATCACGTCCACCGTGGTGCCGCGGCCGGGCTCGCTGTCGATGCGCAACTGGCCGCCAAGGCGGTGCACAATGCGGCGGGCCAGTGCGAGCCCGAGCCCGAGGCCCTGCTGCTCGAATTTCTTGCGGTCATGCTGCTGGAAAAGGCCGAGTTGCTGCAGCTGCTTCGGCGTCATGCCGCGGCCCTCATCGGTCACCGTGAGGTGCAGCCGGGAGCCCTCGGGCTTGAAGCTCACCTTCACCGGGGAGTCCTTGCGGGAGAAATTGAGGGCGTTGTCGACGAGTTCCTCGGCCAGCGCGGTGAATTCAGCGGGGCCGCAGCGCAGGCGCACACCGGTCAGCTCGAGGACGATGTCGGCCTTGCGCTTGTGGCGTTCGGCGGCGGCGTTGACGCCCGCGGTGAAGGCCTCGGCCACCTGGTGGGCTTCCAACCAGGGCGACGGCGGGCGGTTGGGCGCGTCGAGCTCGATGATGTGCAGGTAATTTCGCAGCGTGCGGTGCAGTCGGCGGGCCGACGTGAGGATGTCGTGCAGGATGGGCCGGATCTCGTCCTTGCCGAGGTCGTCCAGTTCCTCCTCGAGCATCTCGGTGAGCCCGAAGACGCCGGCGAGCGGCGTGAAAAACTCGTGGGGCAGTGTCGCGTGCAGACTGCTGCGGAGCTGCTCGATGACGCGGTTCTCGAGGTGGCGGCTGATCTCGGCGCGCTTGAGGCGGGCGGCCACGGCACGGGTGAGGTCGCCGAGCGAGAACGGCTTGAGCAGGAAATCGTCGGCGCCGAGCTCCATGCCGGCGCGGGGATTGGCGTAGGCGGGATCGCCGGTCATCAAGATGAACTGCCGGTCGGCCAGCTCGGGATCCTGGCGCAGCTGCTTGAGGTAGCCCTTGCCGTCCATCCCGGGCATGTCGATGTCGCAGACGATGACATCGGGCAGGTGGGTGCGGGCGAGCTCGCCGCCCTGGGCGGTATCGGCTGCGCTCAGCACGCGGTAGCCATGCGCCTCGAGGCCCTCGACCAGGACGGGTCGCAGCCGCACGTCGTCGTCGATGAGCAGGACGGTCTTGAGGCCGGCGCCGGGGATGGGGCTGGAGGGCGTGTCGGGCATGACGACGACCAGCCTGAGCATTTGCGGGCGGGTGGCAATGCCGCTAATCGATGGGCGGACGGGCGACATTCGCCGGGTGGGTGGCCGGCCGTGCGGTCAACTTATAGTGCGAAAGCAGGATATGCGCAGCAATCGACATCAAGGTCGGGCGGCGCGGTGTCGATCTTGTGCTGAATACCCATGCACCTTTCGTCCGTCAGGCCGGTCAACGTCCCGAGTGATTTCAAGATCGGCGAGATGTTCTTTTCCACCACCGATCCGAGAGGGATCATCCTGACCGGTAACACCGTCTTCTCCCGGGTCAGTGGCTATACGTTGGAGGAACTGGTCGGTCAGCCGCACAACATCATCCGGCATCCCGACATGCCCCGCGTGATTTTCCGGCTGCTCTGGGACAATCTCAAGGCCGGTCGGGCCGTCGTGGCCTTGGTCAAGAACATGGCCAGGGACGGCCGTTACTACTGGGTGGTCGCCTTGGTTGGCCCGGTGAGCGGCGGTTACCTGTCGGTGCGGTTCAAGCCGTCGTCGCCGCTCAGCGAAAAACTGCAGGCGCTCTATGGACGCCTGCGGGAGATCGAGGCGGAGCATGGGGAAGGTGGTGCGGACGGCCGGGCCGGCATGGACGCGGCGGAGAAGGCCTTGGGCGCGGAGCTCGGCCGACTGGGCTTCGCCGACTACGGCAGCTTCATGTGGAAATACCTGCACGAGGAAATGAAAAGCCGCGACGCCCGCACGGGAGGCATGGCGCCGGCGGTTTCCGCGGGCACGCCCGGCGGCTTGGCGGGAGACTCGGCGGTGCTCGGGTCGATCCACCAGGGCGTGGTCCAGGCCTACGGACAGATCAACGCCCTTTACGGGCGCCTCGACGAACTGATTGCGCTGCACGAGCGGCTGGCGGGGAAATCCGACCGGGTGTTTACGGTCACGCACAACATCCGGTTTGTGGCGCTCAGCACGACCATCAAGGCCGCCAAGCTGGGCGAGGAGGGCCGCGGCCTCGAGGTCATTGCGCAATATCTCAGCGATGCCTCGGCCCGCACCTCATTGGAAGTCTACCAGCTCACCGGCCGCATCCGGGAGATTGCCACGGAACTGCACGCGGTGATCTTCAACCTGGCCGGTGCGCGGCTGCAACTTGAGATGATGCGCTTCTTTGTCCACGAGCTGCAATCCGAGCTGGCCGCCAGCGGTGCCGGGACGGCGACAGCGGGCGCTTCGCGCCAGGAAATGATCCTCCTGCTGCAAAAGGCCTTTCACGCCACCATGACCCGGGCGGTGGAATTTCTCGGCACCTTCGGCAAGCACCTGGCCGGGCTCAATGCCATCGCGGATGAGCTGCGCCGGACCATCCTCACGCTCCAGGTGGCGCAGCTGGGCGGCAAGGTCGAGGCGAGCCGCATCAAGGACGATGACTCGATCATGGTCGTCTTGACCGAGATCCACGAACACATCGGCAGCACCGCGCGCGAGCTGGTTGAAATCGGGGACATCACCAGCCGGTTTGCGGCGCTGATCCGGGCGGTCCCGGCGACCGCCCACGTGATTGACCTCGCCATCGATTGCATCGAGCGGGATGTGCGCCAGCTGTCCACTCAGCGGGAGTTGGCACCGGCCGCGGCGGAGAACCCCGTCGAGGGGACCGCGCTCGAGCCGGTTGCCGCGGCCTGATTTTGGCGGACGGGCGGCAAGTGAAAGGGCGGGTCGCTGATAGCGAACGACCCGCCCCACCCCCACCTTTTTGTTGCTGTCACGATACACATTGACAGCAAAATGATTTCACGGGCGGGGGAGCCCCGTTTTGGATTTGAGCCGGGGCCCGTCCTGGCCCGGCAGACGGCCTCCCGCCAGCCAGACCAGCAGACCGAGGCCGCATAGCGCCGCGACCGCCATGGCGGCAGCGGCACAGGCGCCCGCCAGCAGAAGATCGAGGGTGGTATGGTTCACGTTATACTCCAAAGCGTATTTGTTCGGCCAATAGTGCCAGAAACGAGTCACGCAGGCCCGGGAGCACGGGAAATCCGCCGGGGAAAAAGTCTCGCCCGCGACGCGGCGGAGAAAGACCCATGACGGCAACCGACCTGCAAACCTGGTTGAACGGTTGCCGTCATGGGCACAAGGCGACGGAATGTCGCCCGGAATGCTCGGGCAAGAGCTGGAAACGGGCCAAAACGAAACGAATCAGGCGGTTCATTTTCCCGGAACAGATTGTTGAACGAAGACGTGGGTGCCTTGAGGGAGGGCTGATGTCGTACGATAGCTGAATACCCCGGAATGAGGAATACGGAGAATTCCGTATTTTGCGTCCCGGTCGGTTCTGCTAGGCTGGGGTGGTTGAAAGTCAGCGCCGCCACCGCCCGACGCTTTTCCGAGGTCTTGCTGCATGTCTATGCCGCGGGCAGCGAGGCCGCCGTGTCGGCGGCGCTGACCAAAGCGGAGGCGGCTCTCGGGTCGGACCGCCAGAACGGCTGGCTGCAGCGTCTGCTGCGGGGACATGCGGAGCAGCGCCGGGAACAGTTGCGGCATGGCGCCATGGATGTGCCGCCGGCCATCGCGAATTTGACTCGTCGGGAACAGGAGGTGCTGCAAAGGATAGCGCTGGGCGAGACCGATGCGACCATCGGTCGCACACTTGGCATCACTTCCAAGACCGCCAGCAAGCACGTGGAGAATATCCTGCGCAAACTCGGTGTGGAAACCCGCACGGCCGCGGCCTCAGCTCTGCGTCCCTCGCACTGAATACGGTCGACGATGTTCACGCAGTCGAAAATCCACTGGCTTTCGCGAACCGTGCGGGAGCTCTATACCGCGCGGACCATTTCGGACTTCACGCGGGTGTCGATGGCGGCGATCGACGCGCAGTTTCACCTGCTGGCCTCGGCCTGCGAAGAGATGGGCCGAAGGGCCCGCAGCTATGTGGCGCACGGTTTGCGCTGTTCGGTGAAGCCGCCGGACGACTATGCCGTGCACCATCATGACAATCCTTTTGCGCCGACCCTCGCGGCCGGTCGGCCGTGTCAAATTCTCCATTTGCGCCGGCAGTTCTCGTCCGTGGTCTGGGCCCGGACGGATCACTTCAACGGCATCGCCCGCCCCATGGGTTGGAACGACCAGTTGATGATGGTCGCGCAGAACTCGCCGACGCTGGTGGCGGTGGGCATGTATCGGGACCGGGTCTTTACCGACCGGGAGCATGTCCTCGCGCGGCTTTTGCAACCCCACCTGGTCGCCGCTTGGTGCCGCGTGCGCGAAACGGAAGACCGCGGGGGACCCACGAAGCTGATGCCGCTCACGCTTTCGCCCGCCCTGCGGCCGCTCTGGCTCTCCCTCCCGCAGCGACAGGTACTGCATGCCTACTTCCCTCATTGGCGGAAGACGAATGACTTGCCGGAACTGCTGCACGCGTGGGTGGCTCAGTCGCTCGCGAGCTTGCGGGAGGAACCGCCCCCGCATCCGTTGCGCGCCTTCACTGTGGACTCCACCCGGGGCCGGTTGCTCGTGCGTTGTTTCCCCGACCGGCCGGGCGGGATTGTCATCCTGATCCTGGTGGAGACCACGGCCAAGCCAGACGATCATCCGCCTTGGGCCGGTCGATTGACCGCGCGCGAATCCGAAATCCTGCATTGGATTGCGGGGGGCAAGCGGGACGGGGAAATCGCCGTTATTCTCGGGGTCTCGCCCCGGACGGTCGGCAAGCACGTCGAGCACATCCTGACCAAATTGAACGCGCCCAACCGCACCTCGGCGGCCGGGATCGTCACCCAGTGAGTACTCAGAACTCTGCGGTCCCCGGGGTACGGGCGAAGGGGATCACGTCGCGGATGTTGCCGACGCCGGTCACGAACATGAGCATGCGCTCGAA
>CAZZDB010000181.1:0-7981 GCA_964652485.1 uncultured Oleiharenicola sp. | reverse complement strand
GGTCGAGCAGCGGCAGCGTGTCGATGAGGTAGAGCGACAGCGCCTGGTGCAGCGAGAAGTCCTCCTGCAGCTCGACATTGACGCGGAGACGCCGGCCCGAGGGCTGGCGCGGCGTGATCTCGACGATCTTGCGGTCGAGGAGGGAGCGGAAGAGCTGCCAGGCGCGCTTGCGCAGGGCGTTCTTCTTGGACGGGGTCTCGTGGCAGTCGCGGATGAGCTGCCGCATCGCGCGGCAGCCGTCGGAGTCGCGGCCGAGCATGAGCAGCAGCATCCCGTGCGTGACGGAGAAGCGCGACACGAGCTCCTCGGGCGGCGCGGTCATCAACTTCTCAAAGGTCCGGGCATCCCAGCTGACCGAGCCCTCCGGGGCGGATTGCCGGACGGATTTCTTTTTCCGGCCCGGGTCGACGGCGGCCTTGGCCTCGGCCTGCTTGTTGGCGACGACATGCTCGGGCGCCTGGACGACGACATAACCCTGGGCGTCGTAGCCGGCGCGGCCGGCGCGGCCGGCGACCTGGCGGAAATCGCGCACGCTGAGGATGGCGGCCTTCTGGCCGTCGTATTTCCACAGCTGCGTGAAGACGACGGTGCGGATGGGGACGTTGATGCCGACGCCCAGCGTGTCGGTGCCGCAGATCAGCTTGAGGAGGCCCTTTTGCGCGAGCTGCTCGACGAGGATGCGGTATTTCGGCAGCAGGCCGGCGTGGTGGACGCCGATGCCGTGGCGCAGCCAGCGCTTCATATCCTTGCCGTAGGGACTGTTGAACTTCATCCGCTCGAGCGCGGAGGCGAGGGCGGCCTTTTCCTCCTTGGTGCAGACGTTGAGGCTCATCAGCGACTGGGCGGCCTCGGAGGCGGCGCGCTGGGTAAAGTGCACGAGGTAGATCGGTGCGCGCTGCAGTTGCAGGAGGTCGCCGAGTTTCTCCGGCAGCGGGGTCTCGGAGTATTCGAAGGCCAGCGGTACGGGACGGCGGTCGCTGCGCACGGTGAGCGAAGGCGCGCCGGTGAGCCGCGTCATTTCCTTCTCGAAGAAGGCGGTCGAGCCCAGCGTGGCCGACATGAGGAGGAAGCGGGCCTGGGGCAGCGTGAGCAGCGGAACCTGCCAGGCATAGCCCCGCTCGGCGTCGGAGTAATAGTGGAACTCGTCCATGATCACCGCACCGATAGCGGCCCGGTCGCCGCGGGCGAGGGCGATGTTGGCGAGGATCTCTGCCGTGCAGCAAAGGACGGGCGCGTGCGGGTTGACGGAGGCGTCGCCGGTCATCATGCCGACGTTCTCCGGGCCGAAGTCGCGGCAAAGGCCGAGAAATTTCTCGTTCACCAGCGCCTTGATCGGGCAGGTGTAGACCGACTGACGGCCGGCGCAGAGCTCCTTGAAGTGCAGGGCGGCGGCGACGAGAGACTTGCCGGAACCGGTCGGGGTGTTGAGGACGACGTTCCGTCCCTCGAACAAGGCCAGCACCGCCTCCTCCTGCTCGGGATAAAGCGTCAAACCGCGCTCCGCCATCGCCGCGAGAAAACGGTCGAGCACCGCGTCCGGACTGGGTGAGCCCGGAAGCGGGGCAAGTGGGGCGGGAAGCAAATCGGACACGGGCCGAGCACGCGGGAAGGGCGGGCGGGTGACAAGCCTTTCGCGGGTTCGGCCGGAGGGAATCTCTAGCGCTTCGGCGGATAGTCCGGAGCGTTGGCGGCGAGGCACATGAATTTCTTCAGGTCGGCGGGCACCGAGGCCGGCATGTTGGCCACGATCCAGAGCAAGAGCTGGCGCACCTCGACGTCCACCGTGGGCGAGGGGCGCCGGCCGTGGTTGCCCTCCGAGCGGATCGTCAGGTCGGGATCCGCCATGCGGGATTCGATGCGGAAGTCCTCGAGAAGGAATTCGAAACGGTCGAGCTTGCGCGTCCCCGTCTCACGCCATTCGGTGAGCCGCGAGTGCCGGAGCGAACTCCACTGCCGGCGGACGAGGCCCAACGCGGGCCGCGGGGCCCGGCGGCCCTCGACCGGGGTGAACGACGCGCCCAGGCCGACGGCCTCGACGATCTGGTGCCAGGCCCGTTGCTGGGCGAAGTCACCAAACTCCAGGCGCAGGCCGCAAAGCGCATACGCGGGGTAAACCCGGAAATGGGCGACGGAGCAGGGCATGTCCAGCCGGCGCCCCTCCAGGTCGAAGCGGACGGTGGAGACCTCGTTGCGCGTGGCGGTCGCCTCGGGCGGCAGACGCAGACTCAGGCCATAAGCGGAGACCTCGCTGACGCGGCCGCTCCACTCGCCGACCCGTCCGGCGGTCGCCTCGGGCGCGGAGCCGTCCCCCTCCGTAAGCTTGAGCGACGCCAGCAAGGGGAAGTCCGCGCCCACGCGATGGCGCGACTGCTGGCGCTCGTCGCGAAGCCGGATCAACAGGGCACGCTTGATGTTCAGGATGCGGGTAAAAAATGCCATTCCAGGAAGCTAGCCGCCTCGGACGGCGGACTCAAGCCACCTTGCCGGGCTCCTTCCTTCAGGTTGCTTCTCTGCGCCTTTATGCTCGTCTTTTGGGTCATGAAACATCGCGCACTTCTCCCCCTGGCCTTCGTCCTGCTCGCGGTGCCGGGTCTTCCGGCGGCGCCGCTGACGCCCGTGGAGCAGAAGATTGTCGCGCGCGTCGACGCCCACCGCGAGGACTTCGCCCGCGACCTGCAGGAGGCGGTCGCGATCGACAGCGCCACGGAGAATCTCGCGGGTGTCCGCCGGATGGGTGACGTTTTCAGCCGCCAGCTCCGAGAAATCGGTTTCGACAGCCGGTTCGTGGAATTGCCGGCGTCGACCGGCCGGGCCGGGCATCTGGTCGCCGAACACCGTGGCACCAAGGGCAAGCGCGTGCTGCTGATCGGCCACCTCGACACGGTATACCCCGGGGCCAATTACAGCCGCGAAGGCGACCTTGTGCACGGCGCGGGAACCGGCGACATGAAGGGCGGCGACGTGGTCCTGGTCCATGCGTTGCGCGCGCTCCGCGAGGCCGGTGCTCTCGACGACACGCAGATCATCGTGGTCATGACGGGCGACGAGGAGGCCCCGGGCAATCCGCTCGATGTCGTGCGACACGATCTGCTCGAGGCGGCGAAGCGCAGCGATATCGCGCTGGCGTTCGAGTCCGCCGTCGGCCTGACCGGTACGGTCGCCCGGCGCGGCAGCATCAGCTGGGTGCTGGAAGTGCAGGGCGCCACGGGGCATTCGTCGGGGATGTTCTCGGCGGCGATGGGCAGTGGCTCGGTGTACGAAATGGCGCGCATCCTCACGGGTTTTCATGAGGAGCTGCGGAAGCTTGACGGTGTCACCTGTAATCCCGGGCTCGTGGCGGGTGGGGCCGACGGCGACCTGACACGGACCGGCGGCAAGGTGGCGGGCAAGACCAACATCATCGCCCAGCGCACGGTCGTGCGCGGCGACCTCCGCACGGTCAGCGCGGAGCAGCTCGCGACGGCCCAGGCCAGGATGCAGGAGATCGTGGCCCGGAATCTTCCGCGTACGTCGGCGACCCTGACCTTCAGCGAGGGCTATCCCGCGATGCCGCCGGCCCCGGCAAACTACGAACTGCTCGCCCAGCTTGACCAGGTGAGCCGCGACCTCGGCCAGGGCGAGATCACGGCGCTGGATCCCCGGAGCCGCGGCGCGGGTGATATCGCGTTCGTCTCACCGCCGCTGCCCGGACTCGACGGGTTGGGGCTGGGCGGCAAGGGCGAGCATACGCGGAATGAGTCTTCCGACCTCAGCACGGCGCCCGAACTCGTGAAGCGCGCCGCCGTTCTGCTCTATCGGTTGACGCGGTAGGGGGGTGGGTGCGGGAAGCAGCTGCCCGGCGGCCGGAAGCCCTGCGGTACCGGGGGAGGTTGATACCTAGGAATAAACCCCCGGCCGGTGCGTCTGATTTTGTGAGGCCGCCGGACGATATCATTTCCCTCCGGTCATCAACCCCATCCACCACTTGTAACCGCGGTCATCCAGCGTCGTCCCCAATCGTGGCCATGGCCAACCAAACCCTCAACCATCAGAAACCCAGCCCTCGCGCTGATTTGACGGCACCAAATTTCCCGAGTATTGTCCCAACAATCAGGTTCACTGAGTTTACCAACCACAATTCTCCACCAAACCCATGAAAATCCTCAATCTCTCCGCTGTTCTTCTGGCCGCCGCCGTTTCCGGCACGGCCGTTTTCGCGCAGACCGATGCGGTCGCGAGCGCCGCCCCTGCCGCGGGCGTGACGCCGGCGCCGCCGGCCCCGGCTCCGGTCGCCGTCAACGGCATTGTCTATGTGGAGAAACTGCCGACACCGACGCAACTAACGGCCGAGGCCGAAGCCGAGCACCTGACCATCACGCGCATGGACCAGTCCGCCAGCCGCGTCGTGGCCGTCTATCAGTATCCGGACGGTCGCACCCGCGCTTTTGCCTACACCACCGTGCCGCCCACCAGCAATGACCAGGTGGTCACCGCTGCACCGGCGAACACCTCGACGGCCACGTACACGATGGTGGCTCCACCGTCCGCACCGTCGACGACGGTGGTCTATGCGCAACCGGCGCCCAGCGTCGTGTATTACGACACGCCCGGCTACGTGCGGTATTATGACCCCGCCTGGGACTTCTGGGCGCCGCTGGCGATCGGCGTCGGTCTCGGCTGGGGCTTTGGCGGCCATGGATACTACCATGGCGGCTTCCACGGCCACGGCGGCTGGCACCGCTGACCGCCAAGTGCTGCAGGTTTCAAGGCGCCGCTGGACGGCGCCTTTTTTGCGCCCGGCCATGGCCGTAAACAGTCCCTTCGAGCCGGCCGACCAAACGAAACCCATTCCCGTGCTTTTCGCGGGCTGCGCGTACAACCTGACCGTCACCTCGGAGACTCAGTGCTGGTGGCGGTGGGGAAAATACTGCTCGAAGGTCCAGACGACGATGCTGGTGGCAAAAATCACCACGACATAGTCATAGACGTCCAAGGGTTTCCCGAGGGAATAGCCCAGTGCCCCAAGCAAGAGGGCGAGAGCAATGGCGGAAAATGCGGGTTTCATGGGGTAGCCTTTTTGTTGGGGTGAGTATACGCTTCAGGAACGCGGAAACAAAGGACCCGAGGCCCGAATGGCCGGAATTAGGCCAAAAGGATGAGCAGGGATTGCGATTTCGGGGCAGTCGGTGCCGAAACCAAGGGGCGCGAGCCGGCTGGGGCCAGGCAACGGTCCGGTGCGAATCCGCCCAGACCGCCCACGCCAGAAGGACAGCAGTGCCCACAACACCGACAATCCCGATGGCCGTCGTGCGCGGCGGTGGCGCGCCGAAACGGTTCCCGAGGTGGAGGGCGGAGGTGATCAGCGACCAGAAGGCATAGCGTCCGATGCGATCGTTCGCGCGAGTGAAGCCGGTATAGAGCCAGGTGCCCGTGAGGAACATGGCGCGGCGAATGGCTCGACCTGCCGGCTGGATACAACAGCCGCGGGGAGACTCAAGTCCTGCCGCGGGCCTTCGACCGGCTTACTTCTCCCGGATGGAGATGCCGCCGTTGACCGTCTCGGCCGCGATGGTTGGACCGCCGCCGTTGCCAATCTCGCCGGACAAGCTGTGCCGGCCGGACTTGCTGAGCCGGATGGGCTGGTCGACGCGGGTGCTTCCGTTGACGGAACTGGTCCGGACGCTGGCACTGGCGCCCTTGGGCAGGGTGACCTCCACCCGCCCGTTGACGGAGCTGAGCCGCACCTCGCTCACCTTGTCCGTGGCGTCGAATTCGAGGCGGACGCTGCCGTTGACGGATTCGAGCCTGGCATTGCGGGCGACGCCCCGGGCCTCGACGCCGCCATTGACGGTCTCGAGGTTGATGTCGCCATGCACGCCGGTGACCACGATGTCAGAGTTGACGGAATCGATCTTCTCAAGGCGTGCCGTGACAGGTACCATGAGCTTGTAGCGGACGGACGCACTGTTCCAGTTGTGGAAGAACCAGCCGGTTTTCTTGGTGTGCTTGGTCTTGATGGAAAGCCGGGACGGGTCGGCGTCGATGATGATCTCCAAGCGATTAAGCTCCTCGTCATCCTTGGCGCGCTTCTCCGCCACGAGGGAAACGTCGGGCTTGTCCCAGGCGGTGATGTCGATGTCGCCGTTGATGTTCTCCAGGCGAATGGCGACGTCCGGATTGACGTGATAGGAGTGGGTGAAGGTCTCGGTGACGCTGGCGCGCGCCACGGCGACAAGGGAGAACAGGACGGCAAGGAGGAGGGCTGATTTCATGGGATGGCAGGTTGCAACTGAAGCGGGCAGTATAGGGTAACCGCACCGGAGAGGAAAGGTTACTCGGCTCTCAAGGCAGTGAGCGGGTTGACGCGCGTGGCCCGCCGGGCCGGCAGGTAGCAGGCGAGCAGCGCCGCCAGACCCAACACGAGCGGGGCGGCTAGGAAGGTAACCGGGTCGACGGGGCTGACCTTGTAAAGCATGCTCGATAGCAACTGGCCGAGACCCAGGCCGAGGAGGAGGCCGAGGCCGACGCCGGCGCCAATCATGGCGGCGCCCTCTCGCAGGATCATGGTTTGCACGACCCCGGGGGCGGCGCCGAGCGCCATGCGGATGCCGATCTCGCGGGTGCGGCGGGCAACAGAGTAGGCCTTGACGCCATAGAGGCCGACCGCCGCGAGGACGAGCGCGAGCCCGCCGAAGACCGAGAAGAGGGCCGCGCCGATGCGCACGATCCACAGCTGGATGCTGCCGTCGAGGTGCTGCCGGAAGGTCTTGGTCGCCAGCAAGGGCACGCCCGGCGCAGCGGTGCGGAGTTCGCGGCGCATGGTGTCGATGGCCGCGGCGTCCGTGCCTTGGGCGCGGGCGGCAGTGCGGACATGGAAGAACACGTTGCTTTGGAAGCCCTGGGCGAAAGGCACGAAGATGGTGCCGCCCTGGTCGTCCGCAAAAAGCTCCCAACGGGTATTCGGGACGATGCCGACCACCTCGATGGACTTGGAATCCTTGGCGCTGGCCTCGATGCTTTCGCTGTCACCAATGCCGCCAGTGTTGCCACCGCCAGCCGCGCGAGGTGCGTCACGCTCGGCGAACTGGAGTCGCTGGCCCAGGGCGTTGCCGTCCGGCCAAAGCTTCCGCGCCAGAGCCTCGTCGATGATGGCGACAGCGGGGGCGCCGGCCGACTCGGCCTCGCTCTTGGTGAACGTCCGGCCGCGAAGGAGCGGCAATCCCATGGTGGAGAAATAGTCGGCGCCGACGCTGTTCCATCGTGCATTGAAGGCGAGACCCTCGGCGGCGGTGGCGGGCTTGGCATCCTTGGCGGGCCTGAGGCCGGCGCGGAGCACGGCGCGATCCAAGCTGACCATGCCGAAGGGAACGATCGAGGCGATGCTGGCGGATTGCACCCCGGGCAGCGCGGCGAGACGATCGCTGGCGGCCTGGTAGAGTCGCATGGCGCGAGGCTGATCGTAGCCGCCCAGGCTGGCGTCGGCCTCGAGGAGGATGGAATCATCGGCCTTGAAGCCGGTGTCGATCCTGCCGGCGGCGACGGCGCCCCGGATGAAGAGGCCGGCCGAGGTGAGCAGGCCGAGGGACAGGGCGAGCTGGGCAACGACGAGCGGGTTGCGCGGCATCCAGCGGCGGCGGTGGGGCTGGGCGACATCCTCGCCCGCCTGATCCTTGAGATCGGTCAGCACGTCGGCCCGGGAGAGCTTGAGTGCCGGCCCGAGTGCGAAGAACAGGATGGCCAGGGCGCAGAAGCCGAAGGTCGCGGCGAAGAGGGCGGGGTTGGTAGCGCCCTGGAAGAAGATGCCGACGGGGGCCAGGGCACCTACGGTGCGCATGAGAAGCCCGGTTGACCAGGTGCCGGTCACGAAGCCAGCAAGGCCGCCGGCGAGCGCGAGCACGAGACCCTCGGTGAGCAGCTGGCGGACGATGCGGCTGCGGCCCCCACCAAGAGCAAGGCGGATGGCGAATTCCTTGCGGCGGGCCGTGCCCCGGGCCAGCAGCAT
>CAZZDB010000180.1:0-7983 GCA_964652485.1 uncultured Oleiharenicola sp. | reverse complement strand
CTCAATCTGCCGGATTCCAAATACGGCACCGATGACCGGCGCCGAGCCTTCTACTCCCGGGCCCTCGAGCGCCTCGCGGCCCTCCCCGGGGTGGAGCATGCTTCCCTTTCCTCCTCACTGCCGGTCTGGGCTTACAACAGCTCCCGGGATATCGTGCCTGAGGGCCGGCCCCTGCCAGCGCGCAACCAGACACCGCTGGCGTACTACGTCAGTGTCAGCCCCGGCTTCTTCGACGTCATAAAGATCCAACTGCTCCAAGGCCGCCTGTTTCCCGCCAGCCTCCCGCCCGACAGTCCTCGCGTCGTCGTGGTCAACGAGTCCCTCGCCCGCCAATTCTGGCCGGGCGAGAATCCCATTGGCAAGCGCCTCGGCAGCCCCGACCCGGGCAACAAGGATTGGGACGAGGTCATCGGCGTCGTCCGCGATGTGGGCTTCGCCGGCAACCTGTCCACCCCCGACACCCGTCTGCAGGTTTACCGTCCGCTCGACCAGGAACCTTGGAACTACCTTTCGGTCGCCCTGCGCACCACCGCCGCCCCGGACACGCTCATCTCCAGCCTGCGCTCGACGATTGCCGCGATCGACCCCGACCTGCCCGCCTACAACATCCGCACGGTTCAGCAGTCGATCAACCGCCTCGCCCAGAATTTCCAGATCACCAATCAGCTGCTCATCGGCTTTGCCTTCCTCGGTCTCCTGCTTGCCGCCATCGGTCTCTACGGGGTGATCGCGGGATTGGTCGCGCAACGCACCTCGGAGTTTGGCATCCGCCTCGCCTTGGGGGCGCAGACCCGGGATGTGCTCTGGCTGGTCCTCGGTACGGGCTTTCGCCTCGCAGCTTACGGCACGGTCCTCGGTCTCTTGGGCAGTTTCGCTTTGCTCCGGCTCTTCTCGACCCTGATCCCCGCGCTCCCCGGTTTGGACTGGCTGCTGATCGGCGCAACTGTATTGGCCCTGCTCACCGTGGCCCTTTTCTCCTGCTGGCTTCCCGCCCGCCGTGCCACCAAGGTGGACCCGCTGATCGCGCTGCGGGCCGAATAACACAACTTGCGGGGCAACGTCCCGCCCGTTTTGTTCGTTGGCAGCATGTCCCACCTTCGCCAGGCCTTCCGGTCGCTCTGCAAGACTCCCGGCTTTACCGTCGTCGCGCTCCTCACCCTCGCGCTCGGCATCGGTGCCAACACCGCGATGTTCAGCCTGGTTAACGCCCTGCTCTTCAAGTCCGCGCCCTACCCGGAGCCGGACCAGCTTGTCCGTCTTCGCCGTACCTCGTCAGAATCACAGACCTGGCCGCACTCCCTGCCGGATCTGCGCGACCTCGCGGCCCACAGCCGCAGCCTCGCCTCGGTGACGCCATTCCAATGGTGGACCTACAGCCTGTCCGAGCCCGGCAGCCCCGCCGAGCGTCTGGCGGGCCTGATCGTGTCCGCCGACCTCTTTGCCACGCTCGGAATCCAGCCGATGCTCGGACGCAGCTTCCGGCCGGAAGAACAGCAGCCGGGCCGCGACGGCGTCGTCATCCTCAGCTATGAATTCTGGCAGGGGCACTTCGCCGGTGCGGCCGACATCGTCGGCCGCACGTTGCGCATCGACGGCGAGGCCAACCTCATCATCGGGGTCTTTCCCGAGAAGTTCTCCTATCCCATGCTCTGGGGCCGCATCGACGTCTGGAAACCTCTGCCGCTCACGCCCGACTGGCGCCAGGACCGCAGCGTGCACTGGGTCAACGCCATGGCGCGCCTCCGGCCGGGCGTCTCCCTGGACCAGGCCGAGGCCGAGCTGAACGGTCTCGCCGCCGGCCTCGCCCGCGAATACCCCGCCACCAATGCCGGCAGCGGTGTCCGGCTGGAGCCGCTCCACCGCTCCGCCACCAATGCCACGCAGCGCAACCTCACCTGGTTCGCGCTCGGCCTCTCCGGCTTCGTCCTGCTCATCGCCTGCGCCAACCTCGCCAACCTCCAGCTCGCGCGCGTCGCCATCCGCACCCGTGAATTCGCGATCCGCGCCGCGCTCGGCGCGTCGCGCCTCCGCCTGATGCACCAGCTTATCGTCGAGAGCGTCCTGCTCTCCGTGCTCGGCGGCGCCGCCGGCCTGCTGCTGGCCCTCTGGATCAACCAGGCCCTCGGCCACCAGCTCCGTTTCGGTGCGGGTTTCACCATTCCGCTCGACACCACCGTGCTGGGATTCGCCGTTTTCGCCTCCGTCGCCACCGGCATCCTCTTCGGCACCGTACCGGCGTGGGTCGTCGCCCGCGCCAATCCCAACCACGCCCTCAAAGCGCAGGCGCGCGGCTCGACCGGCGACCGCTCCCAGCACCGTTTGCGCCACGGGCTCGTCATCGCCGAGGTCGCACTGTCGCTCATCCTGCTCAGCGGCGCCGGCTTCTTCATCCGCGGCCTGCAGCGTTTCATGCAGCGCGACGTCGGCTGGGAGACCTCCGGCCTGCTGACCGCGTCGGTCTCGCTGCCGGAGAACCGCTACGACTACCGGGCGCGCCTCGGTTTCCACAGACTGCTCGAGCAGCGCCTCGCCGCCCTGCCCGGCGTCGAGCAGGCCGCCCTCGCCACGTCCGTGCCGATCGCCGATTACAGCAGCGCCAACCCGGTTTTTGTCGAGGGCCGCGCCGCGCTGGAACCCGGCCGGGAGCCGCTGGCCTACGAGGCGATGGTCACCCCGAGCTTCTTTCCGACGCTGCACATCCCGCTCGTCGCCGGCCGGCTCTTCCCCGACGACCTCCGTCCCGATGGTCCGCCGGTCGCCATCATCAACGAGTCGATGGCTCACCAACTCTTCCTCGACGAGAATCCGCTCGGCAAACGCCTCGGCTCACTCTCCGACCCCGGCTACCGCTACGAGATCATCGGCGTCGTTCGCGACGTGGGCCTCGCCGCCTTCGGTGCGAGTTCGGAAAAGCGGATGCAGATCTACCGCCCACTCGTGCAGCAGCCCTGGGGTTACGTCACGATGATCCTCCGTGCTTCCGCGCCCCAGACGCTCGCCGCGCCGCTGCGCCGCCTCGTCGCTGAACTCAACCCCGACCTGCCGGTCAACAACGTCCGCACCGTCCGCCAGGCCATCGACAGCTACCAGCACAATTTCTACATCATCAACGGCGTCCTCGGCGGCTTCGCGGTGCTCGGTCTCGGGCTGTGCGCCGTGGGCCTTTATGGTGTGATTGCCGGTCTCGTCGTCCAGCGCATCCCCGAGTTTGGCATCCGGCTGGCGCTCGGCGCAACGCCGGGCAGCGTGCTCGGCCTGGTCCTGGGCAAGGGGCTGCGTCTGGCCCTCTACGGCACGCTGCTCGGCCTGGCGGGCAGTCTCGCCCTCATCCATGTGCTTTCCGCTCTGCTGCCGGACCTGCCCGGCCAGGACTTCTTCACCTTCACGCTGAACGTCGTCCTGATCTTCGCCGTCTCCCTCCTCGCCTGCTGGCTGCCCGCCCGTCGCGCCACCAAGGTGGACCCGATGGTCGCGCTGCGCGCAGAATAGCTGGAAACAATCTCCCGCCGTTGCGTTCTATACGCCCCAACATGCGCCGTATTGCCGGACTGTTCCTACTCTTCACCACCGCCGCCTTTGCCGCCGCCCAGGCGGTGCGCGACCAGGTCACGGACCTCCTTAAGCACCGCCAGTGGGCCGAGGCTCAGGCCGTTTTGGAAAAGATTGTCGCCGCCGAACCGGCCAATGCCGAGGCCTATTTCTTTCTCGGTCAGGTCCAGATCAACCGCGGCGACCAGGAGCACGCCGTCGAGTCGCTCGAGAAGGCCACCAGCCTCGTGCCGACCGACAGCGAATACTTCCGCGAACTTGGCGACGCCTACGGCATTTCCGCCCAGAAGGGCGGCCTGTTCTCGAAGCTCGGTTGGGCGAAGAAATGCAAGGCCGCGTACGACAAGGCCGTCGAACTCGACCCGAAGAACCTTAACGCCCGGATGAGCGTGCTGGAGTATTGCCGGCAGGCGCCGGGCTTTGTCGGTGGCGGCATGGATGGCGCTTATGCCCAGGCGGCCGAGATCAAGAAGCTCGATCCCCTGCGCGGGCGTCAGGCCTACGCGTCGCTTTACCTGGCGGACAAGAAATATGACCTGGCGCTCGCCGAGTTCGATGCGGTGCTCAAGGTCACGCCGGATGACTACACGTCCCTCTACCAGGTCGGCCGCCTCGCCGCCAGCAGTGGACAGTTCCTCGATCGCGGCCTCGCGTCATTGCGCCGCTGCCTCGAACTGACGCCGCCCGCCGGCGAACCCGGCCGGGCACCGACGCACTGGCGCATCGGCAACATTCTCGAACAAAAGGGCGACAAGGCCGGCGCGCGCACCGCCTACGAAGCGGCCCTCAAGGCCGACCCCCAGTTCCCACAGGCCA
Organism: uncultured Oleiharenicola sp.; assembly: GCA_964652485.1. Lineage (GTDB taxonomy): Bacteria > Verrucomicrobiota > Verrucomicrobiia > Opitutales > Opitutaceae > Lacunisphaera. The sequence goes on along the minus strand of CAZZDB010000180.1, from coordinate 3,618 downwards.
TCGAGGCACTGCGGAAGCTGAGGGAAGCCGACGGGAAGAATGGTTGAGGAACGAGCACTGCAAGCTCTGCCCCCACCCGTGATCGCCGCCCACCGTCCTCTGCCTGCTGACCTCCCCCGCGGCGTTCGCTCTCAGCCCCAGTGGCTGCCACCGAACACCCGGACCGCCTCATAGACGGACTCGCGGATGAAATGCCCCGCGCCGCAAACCTCCATCGCCTCGCGCAGCACCGCGTCGGCGTTCTCTCGATTGTAGGTGAACCCGTCGGGCAGCTTCCCCTGGCAAGAGTAGAGGTAATCGTGGATGACTGACGGCCAGGCGATGATCGGATCCTCCGGATCGATCAGTTCCCACGCCGCCCGCGGAATGCTGGCGAAGTCCGTGACGAGACCACCCGGTACCGTCACGCTCCGTCCCAGCGTGTCGGAGACATAGGTGAAGTCCCGGGTGACCTCGTAGAGCTGCACATGGGCATTGGCCGCGATGATCTCGGCGGCGGAAAACGACCGGAGGAAAAGCTGGCTGGTGAATTGGCTCATGACCCGCGGGCCGGGCGTGGAGTGAGAAATCGAGGTTCGGTCGACCGGCTTTCGGCGGCGCCGGTCGGCAAAAGCACGATGGACGGCAGCACGGTCACGTCAAATTCGAAGCGGCTCGCACGACGGGTACCTCCGGCCAAGTGGCTCTTGCCGAAATCCCGACAAAGAGGCAGAGATTGACCATGTCACTGCCGCGCTATCGCGTTGCCACCCCTCCGACTGGCAAGCCCTTGCTGCTCTGGGATGGTGAATGCGGTTTCTGCCGGCTCTGGGCCGAACGCTGGCGCGAGGAATACGGCACCCACGTGGACCTGGCCACAGCCCAATCCCAGTCTGCCCGGTTTCCCGAGATCCCTGCCACCGCCTACGATCAGGGCATCCAACTCGTCGAAACGGACGGGCACGTCTACTCCGGGGTTGCCGCCGCGTTGCGCACAAGGCTGCACGGCACCGGTGGCCGTTGGTGGTGGAGAGCCTATGAATCCATTCCCGGCCTCGCGACCGCGCTCGACGCCGGCTATCGGGTGGTAGCGCGCCACCGGCCGGTGTTCTCCCGGCTGACGCGCGTTCTGGTCGGGCCCAACCTGCAGCGCCCGAACTTTTCCGCCAGCACCGCCATCTTCCTGCGGGCCTTGGCCGCGATCTACTTCATCGCCTTTGCGTCGCTGTGGTGGCAGCTCAACGGGTTGATCGGCCCGGACGGCATTCTGCCCGCCCAACCCTACCTCGACGCGGTCGGAAGACAGCTCGGCCTGCTGCGATTCTGGTACCTGCCGACGTTAAGCTGGTTCTTCGGCGCTGGGTCATTCCTGCATCTGTTGTGCGCCGGCGGCTTGCTGCTCGCCGGTGCGCTCTGGCTGCGACTGGCCCAACCTCTCTGTCTGCTCCTGCTCTGGCTGTTCTATCTGTCGCTTTGCAGTGCGGGACAGGTTTTCCTGGGATATCAATGGGACGGATTGCTGCTGGAAACGGGTTTGCTCGCGATCTTCGTCGCACCGTGGCGCTCGCTTGCCGGACGCACCGAGCCGCCCAAGCTCGCGCGCTGGCTCCTCTGGTGGCTGCTGTTCCGGCTGATGTTCATGTCCGGCTATGTGAAGCTCGCGAGCGGTGATGTAACCTGGCACAATCTCACCGCACTTATATACCACTACCAGACGCAGCCGCTGCCGACCTGGGTTGCCTGGCACGTCTACCAGCTGCCCGCGTGGTTCCACCGGCTGTCGTGCCTGGCGATGTTCGTTATCGAGTTCGCCGCACCCTTCCTGCTGTTCGGTCCGCGCCGGCTGCGGCTGGTTGCCGCCCTCAACCTCATCAGCCTGCAGGTGCTGATCATGCTCACGGGCAATTACACGTTTTTCAACCTGCTCACCTGCTCGTTGTGCCTGCTCTTCCTCGACGACGCCTGGTGGTCGCGCTGGTTCGGAATTGCACCCCGTCGGTACGCCGACGTCGTGGCCGACCGGTCCGAGGGTCGTCACAACCCGCTCCCGGGTTGGCTGCGGCGCTCGGTGTTCACGGGGTTTCTCGGGGCTTCACTGATCGTTACCCTGCCGGGTTTGTTGTCGGCGCGCAGCTGGCCGGCGTGGTATGTCACCACCTACCGGGGCATCGCTGTCACCCGGAGCGTGAACAGCTACGGGCTGTTCGCCGTGATGACCACCCACCGCCCGGAGATTGTCGTCGAGGGCAGCCGCGATGGGCGCACATGGGAAACGTATGAGCTCAAGTGGAAGCCCGGCGACCTGCACCGCCGGCCGGGTTTCGTGGCTCCTTTTCAGCCTCGGTTGGACTGGCAGCTATGGTTCGCCGCGTTGAACTATCCGAACTTCGATCCATGGATGACGCCCTTCCTTCAGAAGCTGGCCGCCAACACCCCGGCGGTCACGCGCCTGCTCGCACGCAATCCCTTTGCCAAGGATCCGCCGCGCTACCTGCGGGCCGTGCTCTATGACTACCAGTTCACGACGCCGGCCGAACGCAACGCCAACGGCGCATGGTGGAAGCGCTCGGTGATTGCTTATTATTTGCCACCGACGCCGGTACACTGACTCTCTTGGGCGTGTCACCTCTCGAACAGTTCCGCGCCCAGCTGGCCGCCAGCGTGCGCGACGGTACCCTGGTCAAGCTCACGCTCGGCAAGCCGCGCGGGGCCGACACCACACTGCGCAACCTCTTCGCCCGACCCGTCAGCCTGCGCGGCACACCGTATCTGACGCTCGTCTGGCGGCACGAGCGGCAGGATATCACCAAGAATCACCGGCCCGAGGAGGCACTCAAGGTGCTCGACGGCCTGATCGGCACGGATTTTCACAGCGCCCACCTGTTCACGGCCACACGCCTGGCCCAGCTCGAGTTCAACAAGCACGGCACACCGCGCCTGACCTACGGCCCGCCGGCGGCGACCGCGATCGATCCGGCGCACGACCGCCCGAAATCGCGCCTCCTGACGGAGCAAAGCCAGGCGTGGCTGGAGAAACTCGGGGTGACCACCCCGGCTGGCTCCGTGCGCACCGGCCAGGCCGACAAGCACCGGCAGATCCACAAGTTCGTGGAAATCCTCAGCCATCTCACACCGGGCCTGGCGCTGCCCACGCACCGTCCGATCGAGATCGCCGACATGGGCTGCGGCAAGGGGTACCTGACCTTCGCGACGCACGACTACTTCAATCTGGTGGAGGGCCGTCCCGCGCATGTGCGAGGAGTCGAGGCCCGCGAGGAGCTCGTGAAGTTCTGTCGGCAGGTCGCCCGGGAGACCGGGCGTGATCACCTGGAGTTCATCAACGGCACCATCGCCTCGGCGGCCCCGGCAGCGCTCGATGTCCTGATCGCCCTGCACGCCTGCGACACGGCGACCGACGACGCGATCGCCCGCGGCGTGCAGGCCGGTGCCGCGCTCATCGTCGTGGCGCCCTGCTGTCAGAAGGAACTCCGCGCCCAGCTGACCGCGGCGCCCGTGCTCGCCCCGGCTTTGCGGCACGGGATCTTCCAGGAGCGCCAGGCGGAATTTGCCACCGACGCGCTGCGCGCGCTGCTGCTCGAGTGGGCCGGCTACGACACCAAGGTCTTTGAGTTCATCGCC
>CAZZDB010000179.1:0-8050 GCA_964652485.1 uncultured Oleiharenicola sp. | reverse complement strand
CTGGCCGCCGAGGAAGATGCAGCCGAAGAACATCGTGCCGAGCAGCATGGTGCGCGTGCTCTTCACGTTGCCGCGCTGGATAGCGTTCACCGCCAGTGCCATCAGGAGCGAGGACATGAGCAGGATGAACGTCGAGAAGGAGGTGAGCTCGATGTTGAAGATCTGCGTCGGGACCGCGTTGCCCGGGGGCGGGTTCATGCGGTAGACGAGATGCGTCGAGATCAGCGTGCCGAAGAACATGCAGTCCGAGGCAAGGAAGGCCCACCAAAGGAGCTTCTTGTTCGGAATGCCGGTCGACGTCGTCGAGTCGTGGTGGTGGTCGATGGTGGCCGCGTGGCTGCTCATGAGATGGGTCGGTAAGGCTTAATGGTGGGAACCGTGCGCATCGGCGGGATTGCCCGCGGCATCAAGGTGGATGTGGTAGCCGCCGGGGCCTTCGAGCGACCAGAGGTAACAGGATGTGACCAGGAGGCAGAGCCCGGTGATTGCGAGCGGCAGGTGCGAGGGGAGGACCTCCTTGCCCAGCATGATGATGGGATAGTGCAGCTGGCCGAAATTGTAGGCGCCGATCAGGAGGCCGAAGGCCGCGAAAAAGGGATACCACGACTGGTCGGGCATGTGGATGCCCCCGTGCTCGGACTCGGCCTTGATGTGCTCGGCCCTTTCCTTGGCGATCTCGTCCTTGTGGGTCTTCTCATACCACCAGGCGTCGCGGGCATGGACCGTCGGGATGGCGGCGAAGTTGTGCTCGAGCGGCGGCGACGGGATGGACCACTCCAGCGTGCGGGCGTCCCACGGGTCGTTCCCGGCCGGCTTGCCCTTGAAGAAGCTCCAGACCAGCACGGCGAAGTAGGTGAAGATGCCGACGCCGAGCAGGTAGGCGCCGCAGCTCGCGAAGAGGTTGCCCTCGTTCCAGCCCATGTTGGAATCGTAGGTCCATGTGCGGCGCGGCATGCCGTTGAGGCCCAGGAAGTGCATCGGGAAGAACGTGCAGTTAAAGCCGACGAAGATGAGCCAGAAGGAGACCTTGCCCCAGAATTCCGGCACCATCTTGCCGAAGAACTTCGGGAACCAGAAGTGGATCGCGGCCAGCAGCGCGAAGGTGGCGCCGCCGATGAGCACGTAGTGGAAATGGGCGATGACGAAGTAGCTGTCCTGCTGCTGGGCGTCGGCCGGCGCGGCGGAGTGCATGATCCCGGAGAAGCCGCCCATCATGAACATCCAGATGAAACCCAGCGCGAACATCATGGGCACCCGCGTGACGATGCGGCCGCCCCAGAGCGTGCCGATCCAGTTGAAGATCTTGACGCCGGTCGGCACCGCGATGGCCATCGTCGCAAGGGAGAAGGCCGCCGTGGCAACGTTGCCGAGGCCGGTGGTGAACATGTGGTGGCTCCACACGCCGAAGCCGATAAAGCCGATGGCGACGCCCGAGAAGACGACGATCGGGTAGCCGAAGAGCGGCTTGCGGGCGAACGTCGGCAGGATTTCCGAGACGTAGCCCATCGGGGGCAGGATGAGGATGTAGACCTCGGGATGGCCGAACACCCAGAAGAGATGCTGCCAGAGGATGGGCTGGCCGCCACCGGAAACCTCGAAGAAGTTCGTGCCAAAATTGCGGTCGAACATCACCATGACGAGAGCGATGGCGATCGCCGGCAACGCGAGAATGAGCAGGAAGCTCGTGACGAGCGCCATCCAGCAGAACACCGGCAGGCGCATCATCGTGAGGCCCGGGGCCCGCAGGTTGATGATCGTGACGATGAAGTTCAGCGAGGCGACGATGGAAGAGACGCCGAGCACCTGGATGCCGAGCACCCAGAAATCCGTGGCGAGCTCGGGGGTGAACTGCTTCGAGGTCAGCGGCGAGTAGCCGAACCAGCCGATGCTGGGGGCGCCGCCGAAGTTCCAGCTGGGGAAGAAGTGCGAGAGCCAGCCGACGTTGAGCAGGAGGGCGCCGACGACCCAGACCCAGAGTGAGAACGCGTTCAGGCGGGGGAAGGCGACGTCGCGGGCGCCGACCTGGATCGGGATGAGCAGGTTGAAGAACGCCGCGTTCAGCGGCATGACGGCGAGGAAGATCATCGTCGTTCCGTGCATCGTGAACAGCTCGTTGTAGAGGTGCGCGGACACGAAGTGGTTGTTCGGGACGATGAGCTGCGTGCGGATCAGCAGCGCCTCGAGGCCGCCGATGAGGAAGAACAGGATCGCGAAACCGCCGTAGAGCATGCCGATCTTCTTGTGGTCGACCGTGGTCAGCCAGCTCTTCAGGCCGGTCTTGGCCGTCGGGCGGGCGAACAGTTCGAACGTGTGGGACGGGGCGGGCGCCGCTCCGGTGAAACCGGATTTTGCGATTGCTTCTGCCATGATGGGTGCGGGTGGGGAGGAGAGGGAGGGAAGGTGGGTGGTCAGCGGCGGGAGCAGGAGCCGGTCAGGGTCACTTCAGGCTGTGGAGGTAGGCGACGAGCGCGTCGATCTCCTGGTCGTTCAGCTGGAACTTGTATTTGCCGGTCTCGACGTCGGTGTAGCCGCCGTTGAACATCTTGTTGCCGGGCTTGAAGTGGTTCGGGTCCTTGATCCAGGCGTGCATGCGCTCATGGGTGTTCTCCAGTACGCCGGCGGCGATGGTCGTGCGGGCGCCGACGCGGGTGAGGTCGGGGCCGGTGATGCCGATGCCCTCGTGTCCGCGGATCGTGTGGCAGGTGACGCAGGTCTTTTCCTGGAAGAGCTTGCGGCCGGTGGCGACGAGGGCGGCATTCTCACCGGCCTCGGGCTTCTGCACGTCGTGCCAGCCGGTGAGAGGATCGGTGTCAAAGGAAGGGGAGGCGGCGAGGGCCTCGCCGGGGGCCATTTTCAGGCTGGCGAACTGCACCTTGGGGGCCCCGGCTGCGGCCAGCATTGCGGCGGTGACCGTGCGGGCCGGCTGCTTTTGGTTCTCGAGCCACAGCGCGTAGTCCCGGGCGGACAGCGCGATGATGCGGAAGCGCATGATGGCATGCGACTCGCCGCAATACTCGGCGCACTGGCCGTAGAAGTAGCCGGGCTTGTCCGCCTTGAACCAGACGAAATTCGGACGGTTGGGGATCATGTCCACCTTGCCGGCGAGCTTCGGCACCCAGAAACTGTGGATGACATCGACCGTGCGCAGCAGAACCCGGACGGGCACGCCGGCGGGGATGACGAGTTCGTTGCCCGTCACGAGAGGGGCTTCGCCGCCGTTGGGCAGCTTCACCATCTCGGAGGGATACTCGAATTTGAACCACCACTGGTAACCGGTGGCCATGACCTCCATCGCGTTGCCCTTCTCCTCCTCCGGCACATCATGAGTATACCAGATGCCCTGGAGCGTGGGGACGGCGATGATGACCAGCAAGCCGACCGAGGCGGCGATCAGGCCTATTTCCACGAACGGATTGCCGTGACCTTGGGGCGGTGGGGTGGCATGCTCGTCGGTTTCGGACCGGGCGCGGAACTTGATCTGGGCATAGGCGAGCACGGCGCCTACCACGACGAAAATGCCGGTGCACACATAAACCGTGACCATGAAGAGATTCTGCTGCGACTGGGCGACGGGACCCGCGACATGTACGGTGGATTGGTGGCCGCTCAGGCTGAAAACTTCGGCCAGTTTGCAGCCGGACAGTAGGACGAGCCCCAGGGCGGCCAAAAAGGCGATGGCAAAGCTATAAGTTTTGCGTGGGACGAAGCGTGGACGGGTCATGTGTAACGATGGAGGCATCAGCGGTGTGCGCTGGTGCGATATATCGGGCCAGAGTTCGCAAATACCCGGGCATTTCAACCACAAAACCGCGCCAAAAATCCAGCTATTAGCTGGCGCAGCCCGGTATTATCCCCCGCCCGCCGGCTATTAGAAAATCAACCGGTTTTGACCTGCGACATTGCACCCGCAACCGGCTTATGCGATAGTCGGGGTCCCACATGAAAAAACACCTCCTCCTCCCAATTCTGGCCGGCAGCCTCGTTCTCGCGGCTTGTGGCAAAAAAGAAGAATCCGCCGCAGCGCCCGCGGCTCCGGCTGCCGATGCCGCGACCGTCATTGAGCTCACGGCCAACGACTCGATGAAGTATAACCTTGCGCGGTTTGAAGTAAAAGCGGGGCAGGATGTCACGGTCAGCCTGACCAACATGGGCAGCATGCCCAAGGCAGCCATGGCGCACAATCTGATCATCCTGAAGAAGGACGCCGACCCGAAGGCCTTTACCGACGCGGCGGTCATGGCCGCAGCGTCCGACTACATTCCCGCCGCGCTGACCGGGCAGATCATCGCCCACACCAAGCTGCTCGGACCGAAGCAGACCGATGAGGTGAAGTTCAAGGCTCCGACCGAGCCGGGCGAATATCCCTTCTTCTGCAGCTTCCCGGCGCACTTCCTGTCCGGCATGAAAGGCGTGATGGTGGTGAAGTAAGCCGGTCTTTCCCTGCGGCGGTCACCGATCTCCCTTCCAGAAACCCAAAAGCCGGGCGGCCTGCCCGGCTTTTTTGTTGGATCAACCGGCCGGGTTGGCCGGCCACCAGACATAGAGGAAAAAATATACGAGCACGCCGGTCACCGATACGTAATACCAGATGGGAAACGTGAATTTCGCCCAGCGCTTGTGCGAGACGTAGTCGCCCTTGATCGCGAACAGGAAGGTGCGCGGTACCAGATAGGCGATGCTCATCGCGAGAATGATGTGGGTGACCAGCATCGTGAAATAAACCGCCCGCAGCACCGGACTCTCACCGCCGAACGGCGTATGTACTCCGCGGATGAGAACCTTGTGGGTCACATAGCCGACCAGAAACAGGGCGGACACCACCCCGGCAGTCAGCATGGCCGCCCGGTGTGCCTCGCGCTTGCCGAGCTTGATCAGGATGAACCCGGTTGTGATCAGCAGAGTGGCCGTCGCGTTGAGCGCGGCGTTGAGGGTCGGGATGTCGCGAACGGTCATCGGTGGGTCAGAGCTTGAAGAAGAACCGGTCGGCCACCAGAAGCCCCAGTAGCAGCGGCAGGTAGGCGATCGAGATGAAGAACAGCCGGCGGGCCTCCGTTTCCCGTCGCGCCGGGTCAAGGAAAACGACGGCGGATTTCAGGATCCACAGTCCGAGCGCCGCCGCGAATGCGAAGTAATACCACGAGCAATAGTGCAGCAGCGTTGGCACGAGGCTCGCGGCCACCAGCAGGACGGTCCAGATAAACGTCCGTCGCGAGACCTTGGTGCCGGTCGGATCGACGACGGACAGCATCGGCATTTGGGCGGCGGCGTAGTCCTTGCGGTAGGTCCACGCCAGCGAGAAGAAGTGGGGCATCTGCCACGTGTAAAGAATGGCGAAGATCGTCCAGCCCAGCGGGGCGTTGGAGCGGCCGGCCGCCGCCCAGCCGATCAATGGAGGCAACGCGCCGCTGATGGCGCCGATCTCCGTCGACCAGCGCGACCATTTCTTGGCAGGGGTGTAGATGGCGAGGTAGGCGACCACGGTGGCGAGGGCGAGAAAGGCCGATAGGCCGTTCACCATCTTGAACAGCATCATGGTCCCGGCGATGCACAGCACCCACCCGAGCACGAAGGCCGAGCCGGGTGCGACGATGCCGGTCGGGATCGGCCGGTCCATCGTGCGCTGCATCAGCGCATCGGTGTCACTCTCCATCCACATGTTGAGGGCCGCGACGCCGCCGGCGCACAGGGCGGTGCCCAGCACGACGAATAGGGTGCGCTGCCAGTCCCAGTAGGAATACGGTACCGCCGCCACATAGCCGACCATGGCCGTGCTGACCGAGAGCATGCTCAGGCGCGGCTTGGTAAGCTCGAGGTAATGCCGCCACGTCGCATAGGCGGTGTTGTCGGGGATTTCGGCCGGCAGCGGTTCTTCGGTTCGCGTCATATCGTGGTCCGCTCAATCGAGCCGCGATAGGTGAAAAAGGCCACCACGAACGTCGTGGCCAGTGTCAGCGCGCCGGTCAGCACGTGTCCGGTTGTCATCATCACGCTGCGTCCGGTCCAGATGATCTGGGCACCGAGCAGGATCTGCAGAACGACGAGCCCGACCAGCAGGAGGCTCGCGAGGCGCAGCCATAGGGCGAGTGACTTCTCCCGGAAGAGGAAGTGTCCGTAGATCAGGATGCCGGCGCCGATGACGGCGGCCATGACCCGGTGGGCGAACTGCAGCGCCACGCGGTAGTCCCAGCTGGCGGGCAGCAGCGCGCCGTCGGCCGTGGAGTAGGGGAAGGTCGGGATCGCCATGCCGGCGTAGTTGTGCCGCATCGTGGCGGCGACGGTGAGCTGGACGAACACGAGCGCCACGCACCACCAGCCGAGCCGGCGTACACGCGAGCCGGCCGTGCCGAGCGTGTTGTTCACCCACGGTCGCGACAAGCCGGCCGCGATGGCGAAGAGGACGCAGACATACACCTGGGCCAGCACGCCGTGCGGAATGCGCAACATCTGCCCGAAGGACATCTCGAAGTCAGGGACGTGGATGCGATCGAACATCACCCGGGTGCCGCCGAGCACGCCTTGGAAAACCACGATGGCCAACGCCCACCAGCCGAGCCTGCGCAGCCAGGCGCGCTCCTCGGCGCGGTGCAACCAGACGGCAAGGACGATGGTGATCAGGCCCATCATCGTGCCGCTCAGCCGGTGCGAATGTTCCGCGAACTTGTCGATCTCGGTCAGCCAGCCATGCGGGTTGACCGAGCCGTTGGACAGCGGCCAGTCGGGAAACGCCATCCCGGCGCCGATGCTGGTGGTGAAGGCACCGAGGGCCACGAGCACGAACACCCACGCGCTGCCGAGCGCGGCGAACCAGGCGAGGCCGGGTTGGTGAGAGGAGAGGCGTTTCATCAGCGTGGGTCGATGGCGGGAAAGCCGAAGTGATAGCCCCGGCCGGCGCAGCGCAAACCTTTTGACAATTTCGCCGAGTGGCAAATGTGTGTGCGGGATGAAGTGCAGTTATTCGCCCGGCGTGGTCCTCGCCGCCTGTCTGCTAATGGCCGGTTGTGCCAAGAGGGAAGCCGCGGTCACCACCAACGCGGCGACGGCCGCACCGGCCGAGAAGCGCTATCCCCTGACCGGCGAGATCGTTAAGGCCGACCCGGAGCGGGGCACGCTCATCGTCGCCCACGATGAGATCAAGGGCTTCATGATGGCCATGACGATGGAGTTCAATGTGTCGCCGGGCGACCTCGCCATCGCCAAGCCCGGCCAGCATATCCGTGCCGAGCTGGTGCAGCGCGGGAATGATCTGTTGCTCGAGAACATCTGGCCGGATGACGCGGCCACCCAGCGCGCGCTCGACGCGGCGGCCAAGGCGCTCGCCCAGGACACGACGATGCGGGGCAAGGAGGCCTATCGCGAGATCGGCGAGACTCTGCCGGAATTCACCCTCCTCGACCAGGAGGGTCGCGCGGTCTCCGGCAGCCGTTTCCGCGGCAAGCAGATCGTGCTCAACTTCATCTATACCCGCTGCCCGCTCGCCAACATGTGTCCCGCCGCCACCCTGCGCATGGCCTCGCTGCAGAAGGCCGCGAACGAGGCCGGCGTCAAGAACTTCGAGCTCGTCTCCATTTCGTTCGACCCGGACCACGACACCCCCGGTGTACTGAAGGAATACGCGCAGGTCCGCGGCCTCGACACGTCGAACTGGTCCTTCCTCACCGGACCAGATGCCTCCGTACGCCAGCTGCTCGCGCAACTCGGTGTCATCCGCGAATTCGAGGGCGCCACCATCAAGCACACCCTCGCGACCGTGCTCATCAACGAGCAGGGCAGGATTTCCTATCGCGTGGACGGCAGTACCTGGCTGGTGGAAGACTTCCTCCAGCACCTGAAGAAGTGAAGCGGGATTTCGATGACATCATCACTGGTGCGCACCAGCCCGAGGGGGTGGTCCGGTCCCTCGGGCCGTCCTGGCTGTCGTCCCGTCAGCGCCGCTCGATCGCCTTCATTACCGCGGCGGCCCTGGTCCTCTTCATCATCGTCCGCCTGTTGCCCACTGGCACGAACCTGAACCACATGGATTTCCGGGTGACGGGCAAGGGGGCGCTGGAGT
>CAZZDB010000178.1:0-8278 GCA_964652485.1 uncultured Oleiharenicola sp. | reverse complement strand
TGATCGGCAAGCTCATCTGCTTCGGGCCCACCCGCAAGGTCGCCCTGCAGCGCTCTTACCGGGCCCTCAGCGAATACTTGATTCGCGGCATCAAGACGACAATCCCGCTGCACAAGGCGATCATGAGCGACCCCGTCTTCATCGAGGGCAAAGCCACCACGGCCTACATGGAGGACTTCATGTCGCGTACACCGACGGATCTGTTTTGACCGGAAACAGACCATTTTAGCCTTTGCCAATTAACCGCGATGCCTCTGGCTCGCGGTTAAATTTTGCCCAGCCGATGAGCCGCCATGCCTACTGGATCGCCTCCTTGTTGTTCTCGGTCTTGGTGCTGGCCAAATTCAACCCGCAAACCGGCTTTACCGCTCTGATCCGCTTTGGTGAGACCGGGCAAGACCACCGGCTCGCCGCACTGCAGAATCTTCCCGTCGCCGTGGCGCGCGACTCAAACGGCTACGATGGCCAGTTCTATGCTCAACTCGCGCTCGACCCCTTGCTACAGCGCCCCGATCTGTCCATAGCGCTCGACGCCCCCGCATACCGCGCCCGCCGTATTCTGGTCCCCGCGGTTGCTGCGCTGGTCGGCTTGGGCCAACCATGGTGGATCCTGCAGGCGTACGCTTCGCTCAACGTGGTCTGTTGGTTTGCACTTGGGCATCTGCTGCGCCACATCATCGGCGGCGCCGGCTGGGTCGCCTTTGCCCGTTGGGCCGGCTGCATGTTTGGCATAGGTGCGCTAGATAGCGTCCGCCAATCCCTCGTCGATCTGCCGGCGATGCTTCTGCTGGCCGCGGCCGTTGAAGCCCACCGCCAGGCAAAGAACGGTCGATCCACCCTTTGGCTCGCTCTCGGCAATCTGACCAAGGAAACCAGCCTACTCGGCGCATTCGCTCTCCACGCTGAAAAGCCTGGCCGCGGCCAAGGGCGTCGCACCCTGCTCCACCTGGGCCTTTCCACCGTCCCTCTCCTGATCTGGTCGGTCTACGTGCAGCACCAATTCGGCGCAAACGGAAGCAATGGTCTGGGCAATTTCACTTGGCCGCTGCTCGGCTTGTTTACCCAGATGAAACATGCGCTCCATGAAATTGCATCCGGCAACTTTGACAGCCGTTACAGCTTCAGCCTCATCGCCATGCTCGGGCTTTTCACCCAGATCTTTGTGCTTTGGCGCAGTCCGCACCCGCATTCACCTTGGTGGCGCGTCGGCGCGGCTTACTCGATCTTGCTCTTCTTTTTGAGTTACTGGGTTTGGTCGGGCTATTGGGCAGTGTGTCGCGCTGTGCTGCCCATGACCGTCGCCTTCAATCTCCTGCTTCCGGCCAACAATCGCTTCTGGCCGCTTTGGATTTCAGGAAACTTAACCCTGCTTCACGGTGTCTGGCGTTTTCTCTAAATCCATGCGCTGCGTTCTGCTCCTCGTCGGCCTGCACTTGCTCGCGGCCCCGGCCTTTGCGGCCACAACCGCGCTTGAACACCTGGCCGCCTACCTGACCGGCACGTTCTCCACCACCGACCAGGCCCGCGCCGACAATCGCTTCCGCGATCTCACGCTGCATGTCACGCCCATCTGGGGCGACCGCAGCGACGGCCCCTGGCTCTACAGCGAGCAGTCCTTGACCGAAGTCCCGGACCATCCCTATCGCCAACGCATTTGCCAACTCGCTGCGCGTCCTGATGGCGCACTTGAGATCCGCCTTTTTGACCTGCCCGATCCCATTGCGGCGACCGGCGCCTGGAAAGATCCCGCCCTTCTCGCCAAAATAACCCCTGCCGGCCTGGCCACCGGTGAAAGTTGCACGCTCATCCTTCACGCCCAGCCCGATGGCTCGTTTCAAGGAGGAACCGAAGGGAAGGGCTGCCTCAGCACGCTGCAGGGAGCCAGTCACACCACAATACAGATGAGCGTCAGCGAGCAGCAGACCATCACTTGGGAACGAGGCTACAACGCCGACGACCGGCAGGTTTGGGGCTCCGACCGCGGAGGTCTCATCTTCAAGAAGCAATAGACCGGTCCGCCCGAGCGCAGCCTAGCCGCGCGCCAGCACCAAGTCGCTCCACTCGCCCAGCACACGCGAGTCCGCTCTCCAACCCGGTGCGGCCGCGAGAAACACCTCGCGTACCGGCTGCAGTTCAGCTCCCAGAATGCCACTCAGCACCAAAACTCCTCCCGGAGCCACCGCGCCCTGCAACGCGCGTGCAAACCGCATCAGCACGTCCGCCTGGATGTTCGCCAGCACAAGTTCGGCCTGCCGACCGGCCAGCCCGGTCACCAGATCGCCCGTGAAGAAATCCACCCGGCCCGTCAGGCCGTTCAATATCGCGTTCTCCCGGCTCACCTGCACTGCCTCCGGATCGTTGTCGAACGCAACGACGTCACGATAACCCAGCTTCGCCGCCGATAGAGCGAGAATCCCCGATCCACAGCCGGCGTCGATAACCCGGCCGCCCCCGCCGCGCTTCGCGGTGAATCCTACTAGACGTTCAACCACCAGCCGTGTCGTCTCATGGTTGCCCGTGCCAAAGGCCATGCCCGGGTCCAGCCACAAAACTTGCTCACCCACCGGCAGCCGGAACGTTTCGCGTTCCCACACCGGCACCCAGTTGAGCGGACCGAATTTCCACGCCTTGAAATGCGCCTTGTAGCTGTTCTTCCAGTCCGTGTCGGGCAACTCGCGCACTTCGGGCTCGGTCGCCACACCGCTCGTCTGTCCGGCGGCCGCCAACGCCTTCCACACGACGGCCGCCTCTTCTCGGGATTCGAAATATCCGGTCAACCACGCCCGCCCGGAGGGTTTATCCTCGATCACCATCAGGCGCTGTTCCTCAATTTCCGCCAGGAATTCCTCCAGTGCGCCGCAGGCGTCCAATGCTATCTCAGCCTTTAATTCGAAAACAGCCATAGTCAGCGGACGGTCTGCTTGCTCAGCCGGGCAATCACGGCCGGCAACAGTTCATGCTCCGCCGCGTGCACCTTGGCCGTGAGGGATTCCAGGGTCTCCCCGGGTTCGATCGGCACCTTGGTCTGGGCGAGAACCGGACCGCCATCGACCTCGGCCGTGACGCCGTGCACCGTGCACCCGGTTTCCTTAACACCGCTGCGCAGCGCCTGCCCGATGCCATCGAGACCGGGAAAAGCCGGCAGCAGGCTCGGGTGCAGGTTGATGATCCGGCCCGCGAACGTCGCGAGGAACTTCGGCTTCACCACGCGCATGAAGCCGGCCAGCACCACGAGGTCCGCGCGTGCGGCCTGGATGGCCGCGATGAAGCGGTCCTCGCCTGGGCCTTCCAGCTTGGTCTTGAACGGCGCGGGATCGACAAAGCCCGCCGGCACCCCGAAGCGCGGCCCGAGCGCCAGGATGCCCGCATCCGGCTTGTCCGAGAGAATCTGCACGACGTGCGCGTGGCCCAACCGGCCAGCCGCCTGCGCCTGGAGGATCGCCTCCGCATTGCTGCCCCGTCCCGAACCGAGAATGACGACGCGCATGGGCGGGCTCAAAAGAACTTCCGCGCCTTGTCGAAAAAGCTCTTGGCCATCGGCTCGTCGGTGTCGCCACTGACGCGGGCAAACTCCTCGAGAATCTTCTTCTGCTCGGCGGTGAGGTGCGCCGGCACTTCCACCTGCACGCGGATGAGTTGATCGCCGTGCACACTGCCCCGCAGATGCGGCATGCCCCGACCCTTTAGCCGGAAGGTCGTGCTGGACTGCGTGGCCGCAGGAATTTTCAGGGTCGCCTTGCCCTGGAGCGTCGGCACCTGGATCGTGCCGCCAAGCGTCGCCAGCGTGAATTTGATCGGTATCTCGCAGAACAGGTCGTCGCCCTGCCGCTCGAAAACCTCGTGATCCTTCACGTGCACTACGATGTAGAGATCGCCCGCTTCGCCACCCATCACTCCTGCCTCGCCATTGCCCGACGAACGCAGCTTGTTGCCCGTGTCCACGCCGGGCGGGATCTTCACGTTGATCTTGGCGTTCTCATTGACCCGGCCCTCGCCATTGCACTTGCCGCAAACTTTTTCGAAACGGCTGCCGGCGCCATGGCAGGTCGGGCAAACCTGCCGGACATGGAAGAATCCGCGCGAAGTGGTCACCTGGCCAGCCCCGCGACAGGTGGGACAGGTCGTACGCTTGGACCCCGGCTCCGCGCCCTGACCGTGGCAGTGCTTGCACTCGCCGAGTTTCCGGAAGGAAATCTCCTTCTCGACGCCATGCGCCGCCTCCTCGAGCGTAATCTCGAGGTCGTAGCGCAGATCGGAGCCGCGGCCAGCACCACCGCCATTGCCGCCGCCCCCGCCGAAAAATTCCTCAAAGATCCCGCCGCCCCCGCCGCCCTGCTGGCCGAAGACTTCGCGAAAGATGTCGAACGGGTCGTGGAATCCACCCGCGCCCCCGCCGCCGAAACCGCCGCCCCGCGGGCCCCCGCCCTGCTGGAAGGCCGCATGCCCGTAACGGTCGTAGGCGGCGCGCTTCTCCGGGTCCTTGAGCACCTCGTAGGCCTCGGAGACCTTCTTGAACATCTCCTCCGCCTCCTTGTTGCCGGGATTCTTGTCGGGATGAAACTGCACGGCCTTCTTGCGATAGGCTTTCTTCAGCTCCTCCTCGGTGACAGTCTTCGTCACGCCGAGCAGCTCGTAGTAGTCCTGTTTTTGTCCTGTGGCCATGGGTTAGGCTGGGATATCCTTTGCCGTGCCGCTGGAGACAATCACGGAAGCCGGCCGCAGGAGCCGACCGTTCAGACTGTAGCCGAGACGCACGACTTGCATCACGTTCTCTTCCGCCACGTCCGGGCTCGGCTGGTGGGCGATGCATTCGTGGAAATGCGGGTCGAAGCGCTGGCCCGCGGGATTGATCTCCTTCAGCCCGTGGCGGGCGAGCGTGTTCTTGAATTGTTCGAGCACCGAGGTCACCCCGGTGACGATTGCCGCCACGTCATTTTGCTGGCGCGCCGCCGCCAAGCCGAGGCTCAGGTTGTCCAGCACCGGGATCACATCCTCCATCAGGCTTGAGGCGGCGAACTGCCGCAGCTCGTCCTTCTCACGGATGGTACGCTTGCGGAAATTCTCCAGGTCCGCAACCGCGCGAGTATAGCGGTCGTAATTGGCCGCCGCTTCCTGTTTGGCCGCCGCGACCTGCTCCTCCAGCTTCGTGGCCGCCTCGGCCGGTGCGGCGGGGGGCGGGGCCGCCTGGGTGGTGTCTTTGGGTTCAGTCTGCAAAGGTTCGCTCATGAGAGTGGCGCACCATAGCCTATGGCCGCCTCTTATCAAGCGAGTCCAGCAATCCCTTCAATTTTTCCCCGGTCTTCTTGCCGACCTCCTGCAACGGATTCGCCAGTTCCTGCAGGATGTCCGGCCTGCTCTTGAACATGCCGCCGAGCGTGCGGGTGACGACACCCAGCGCGGCGCCCGTGAACGGGCTGATGATCCTGGTCACGCTGTCCACGTCCCTCATGTCGCGGGTAAGGTTCAGGTTGTATTCCTTGACGCTTGGCCTTCGGCCCGAGTGGTCGACGTAAACCAGCTTGTCGAACCGGAGCACGAGGTGCCTGATCAGGAATCCATGCGTGGCGCCAGCGGGCTTCGCCTCGCCTGGAGCGTCCTTGCCAGCGAGGCCTTCCTTGAAGGCAACCGCGTTCAGCGTCCCTCGCTCGTTCACCACGAGGGTCAACCGGGGAACGTCCACCACGATCTCGTTCGCGACGAAACGACTGTCGAGGAGTGAAATCAGGTCCACATCGGCGCGAAATTCCCGCAGATCGACGAACTCCGCCACCGGCCAGCCCTCGGGATTCTTCATCACCAAGCCCCGGATCACCGCATTCGCGGAGAACGGGTTGACCGACAGTTCTTCCACCTGCACGGTGAAACCGGTCCGCGCACGGATGGTCGCGACCATCGCGGCGGGCAGCAACACAACCCACAGGATCGAGCCCAGCACCCCGAGGACCGCCAGAAGGAGCAGCAGCTTGGCCAGTTTCTTCACGCCCGGGAGAAACCCTCCGTCACCAAGACGGTCGCCGCGGCCTTTGCCACGAAGCTGAACTCCCCGGCATACGGCAGCAGGACATTGTCGCCCAGCCGCAGCGTGCCGCCACCCTCCAGTTCGCCACCGACGACGGACAGGATGCGCGCCTGCTCGCCCCGCGCAAACTCCAGCCGGTCGCCCGAGCGCAGTTCCAGGCGACGCAACTGGAACTCCGGGCCTGCCACGAGCACCCCGTCCCCGTGCACCAATCGCGGCGCCGGGGCGGTGTTGGCGCCCAGGCTTTCGAGTGACTCGCGCACGTGCAGGGCCCGCGGCTTGCCATCGAGCCCCGCGCGACCCCAGTCATAGACGCGATAAGTCGTGTCGGAGTTCTGTTGGATTTCCAAAATGACGTTGCCGGCATCGATCGCGTGCACGGTCCCGCTGCGGACCAGCAGCGAATCGCCGGCGCACACTGCCAGTCGTTTGAGGCACTGATCCACGGTGCCGGCGGCGATGGCTTGCGCAAAACTCTCTCGGGTGACTCCCGGGCGCAGACCGGCATAGATCGCCGCTCCGGCCTCGGTGCGGGCAAAATACCAGTTCTCCGTCTTGGGCTCTCCACCCAGCGATTTGGCGATGCTGGCCGGCGGATGCACTTGCACACTAAGCCGGTCGCGGCAATCCAGCCACTTGACCAAAATCGGGAACGGCCGGGCCTTCGGCCAGACGGGTCCCATGATCTCCGCCGGCAGGTTCTCGAGCAGCCCCCGCAACGTTTTCCCTGCCATCGGACCACCGACCACGATCGATTGAGCTTCGGGCCGATCCACCAGCTCCCAGCTTTCTCCGATGGGCGCGGCGCCGGGTAATTTGCGGCCAAGAAAGGTCTCAAGCGTCCGCCCGCCCCAAACCCGCTCCTGATAGATCGGCTTGAACTTGAAATAGGGTATCATGTGTTGCACGTAAGTGGTTTGGACAAATCATGGTGGGGGATTTTACATTGACCCTCCGTCCTGATGGACCTGCAATTCCGCTGACACACACACAAATGGCCAAAGCGGAGAGTTCAAATCCAAAGGACCGGGACAAGGATACCCCATCATTCGAGGGCCCGCGCCACCGCCCCCATTGGTTGGCCGCCTTTGTGTGTCTGGTCGGCGGCATCCTGCTGGCCGTTGCCCTGATTGACTACGAGCCCGCGCAAAGCGTGATGACACAGGTGGCCGGCAAGAACGAGGTGGTCAACGGCGTGCCGCAGCAAATAGCGGTCAAGGCCAGCGTCCATCCCAACCTCGTGGGCGTGATCGGCGCGGAATTCTCCTGGTGGTCCTACCATCTGATCGGCGTCTCGACCTGGCTCATCCCGGTTTTTCTCTTTTGGATGACCTACATCTATCTGCGCAGCGCCCGCAGCCTCGCCACGACGCGACTCATCGCGATGGTTTGTTGCATCGTGTCGCTCTCCGCTCTGGTCGCCATGCAGGAGCTGTTCTTCACCGGCAAATACCTGTTCACCGCCGGACCGGGCGGTCTGCTCGGCGGGGTGATCTATGCCGACCTCCTGCGTGACAGCCTCGGAGTGTTCGGCGCCGCGCTCATCCTTGGTACCGTGTACTTCGTCGGCATGCTGTTCATCTTCACCCGCGACATCGCGGCGGAAGTCGGCCGTCTGCTTCATAATTTTGCCGAATGGCGCCAGAAGCGCGCCGCCCTCAAGGCCGCGCGCGCCGAGGAGCTGCGCAAGCAGCGTGAGGAGGCCGCCAAGCAAAAGGCGGCCGCCGCAGTGGCGGCTAGATCCGGCGCTCCGGCCGCACCGGTCATCGCACCGGGCCCCGCCAGAAAGCTCGTGCTTCCAAAGGACGACCCATTCGCCAATCAGCCCAAGGCCGCCTTCATGCCGTCCAGCAACGAGCCTGTGCCTGAACCGGCCGCGCCCAAGCCGGCCCGGACCACGGCCAAAGCCACCGAGCCGGCCACTGACACCAAGCCCCTCGCAGTTGCCGCGGGCAAGATCGAGCTGAACATCGTCAAGCCCGAGGAAACCAAGAAGGCCAAGCTCACCCTTCCACAAAGCGACGACAAGGACTACCTCTTCCCGCCGCTCAAGCTGCTCCGCGAACAGGTCAAATCCGACGTGGCCCACAGCGAGGAGGAGCACCGCCAGAACGCCGAGAACCTGCTCCGCATTCTGAGCGAATTCGGCGTCGAGGTGACGCTGGGCGAAATCCACGTCGGTCCCGTCATCACGCGCTATGAGCTCGTGCCCGCCGCCGGTGTGCGCGTCGAAAAAATCTCCGGCCTCGACAAGAACAT
>CAZZDB010000177.1:0-8319 GCA_964652485.1 uncultured Oleiharenicola sp. | reverse complement strand
TAATCGACACGCCACCCGATGTTCCGGGCGCGGCAGTTCATCATCTGGCTCCACCACGTGTAGTGGCCGGGACCCGGTTCAAAAACCCGGAAGGTGTCCACGAAGCCCTTCGCGAGCAACGTGGTGAAGTTCGCCCGCTCCTCGTCGGTGAAGCCGGCGTTGCGCCGGTTGGTCTTGGGGTTGGTCAGGTCGATCTCGGTGTGGGCCACGTTCAGGTCGCCGCAGAACACCACCGGCTTCTTCTTTTCCAGCTTCTTGAGGTATTTCAGGAACGCCGGATCCCACTCCTCCGTGCGGTATTTCAGGCGCGTGAGCCCTCGCTGGGAGTTGGGCTGGTAGACGTTCAGCAGGTAATAATCCGCGAATTCCACCGTGATGACGCGCCCCTCGTCGTCGTGGGCGGGCAGCCCGATGCCATTGGCAACACTGAGCGGCTTGACGCGCGTGAAGATGACCGTGCCCGAGTAGCCCTTCTTCACCGCCGAATACCAGTGCGGCGTGTAGCCCGTCACCCAGGCCACGTGCGCGACATCCCCCGGGTGCGCCTTGGTTTCCTGCAGGCAGATGACATCAGCCTCTACCTTCGCCATGTAGTCGAGAAACCCCTTCTTCAGCACGGCGCGCACGCCGTTGACGTTCCAGGAAACCATTTTCATGCGGTGACAGTCGGCCAGTTTGCCGCCGGCGCGGCAAACCGTTTCGCAAAAAAACTGGTGCGGCATTTTGCGCCTGACGCGCCGCCCTTCCGTGCCGCAGTATGCCCCCGTGGCTGCCTGCACGCTTGAATTGAAAACCATTCCCAACGCCCCGCGCGATGAGATCGCCGGCTGGTTGGGCGAGGCGCTCAAGGTCAAGGTGCAGGCACCCGCCCTCGACGGCCGCGCCAACGACGCGCTGCTGGCCTTCCTGGCCGCAACACTCGGCGTGCCCCGCCGCGCCGTGACCCTCGTGCGGGGCGACAAGTCCCGCCACAAGGTCATCCGCATCGACGGCCTGACCCTCCCGGAGGCCAGGGCCAGGCTGCCGCTTCCTGTCACATGACACACCCCGCCGTTGCCTCGCGTGCCCCGGGCCCGTGAGTTGTCCTTTCGCCCATTCATGTCCGTCTTCGCGCAAATCCCCCTCGGTCAACGTATCCCCGGCAGTCCCCACTCGGTGGCGTGCAGCCTGCCGACGCTGCACGACGTCGTCGGATACGAGGAAGGCCGGCCCGAGATCACGCGCCACATTGCCTCGGGCTACCCGCGCTTCGTGATCCATTCCCACGCTAGGCAGCTTTGCGAACACCTCGGCCGGCGCCCCGGCCTCGCCGGCCGTTCCCTCTGGCTGGTGACCTCCAACGCCATGGCCCGGGCCCTCGCCGGCCATCTGGGGTCCGGCGGTCCGGCCGCGGCCATGGCGTTTTGCGTCGATGGCATCGACGGTGTGGCGCACACCGACACTCCGGAGCTGAACGCCCGCGGCAAGGTGTTCCTCCAGCACATCGGCGGTTTCCTCTCCTCCCGCGCCGCCGAGGATCATCTGGTGCGCCTCGGGGTGCTGCCCGCCGTCGTGCCCGAGAAGCTCTTCCCCGGCGATGCCGCCGCCGAGATCCGCCGCGTGCTGCATCGGGCCTACGCCGGCGTCCGCGACGCCGATCTGCTGCTCGCCCCGAGCGGCATGAACGCCCTCCACGCCGCCTTTCGCGCCATCAACACCCTGCAGGCTCCGCGTGGCCGCACCGCCTGGGTGCAGCTCGGCTGGCTCTACCTCGACACCATCGCGGTGCTGCGGAAATTCACTGCAGACCCCGCCCGCGACTACCTGCGGCACGGTGACGTGACCGACCTTGCCGGTCTCGAGCGCCTGTTCGCCGAACACGGTCCGCGTATCGCCGGTCTCGTCATCGAGGCGCCGACCAATCCACTCATCCAGACCCCGGACGTCGCGGCGGTCGCCGCGCTCGCCCGCCGCCACGGCGCCCGCCTCATTCTCGATCCGGCCATCAGCTCGTGCTTCAACGTCAACCTGCTACCGCACGCCGACATCGTCGCGCAAAGCCTGACCAAATACACCGCGCACGAGGGTGATGTCATTGCCGGCGCGCTCGTGATCAACCCCGTCGGTCCGGACGCAAACGAGCTCCGCCGCCTTCTGCCCGGTCTGCTCGAGCCGGTGCACGCCCGCGACCTTGCCCGGCTTGCCGCCCAGATCGGCATGACGGAAGAAGTCGTCGCGCGCATGAACGCCAGCACGCTTCGGGTCGCCGCTTTTCTGGAAGAACACCCGGCCGTGCAGCAGATCTGGTGGGCGCTGCAGCCCGCCACGCGTGCCAACTATCTCAAGGTCGCGCGCACCCCGCAATCCGTCGGCGCGATCATCTCTTTCACGCTGCGCGGCGACCTGGCGAAGTTCTACGACCGCGTGCGGCTGCCCAAGGGTCCGAGCTTCGGCATGCAGACGACGCTGATCTCGCCGTTCATCTACCTCGCCCACTACGACCTCGTCACCAGCGTTGCCGGCCGGGCCGAGCTGGCGGCGCACGGCATTGATCCCAGCCTGTTGCGTCTCTCGGTCGGCACCGAGCCGGTGGAAGACATCCTCGCCACCCTCGCCGAGGCGCTGGCCGGTTTGTAATATAATAATACGTTACAAACCCGCCGGCAGTGTCAGCCGGTGGAAACGCCGGCCCAGCAGAAGCGCGGCGCAACCCAGACCGGACGCCAGACCGGCCCAGACGCCAATCGGGCCGAGGCCCACCTTGAACGCCAGGAGATAGCCGCCCGGCAGCGCGACCAGCCAGTAGGCCACGAATGTGATGACCGTCGGCACCCGCACGTCGTTCAGCCCGCGCAGCGCGCCGGAGGCAACCACCTGGCCGCCGTCGAAGAGCTGGAAGACAGCCGCGATCACGAGCAGCTTGGACGCCAGGGCGATCACCGCCGCATCGGCGGTGAAACCCCGCGCCAGAATGCCGCCCGCCAGCGCAAACAACGTGGCGAACGTCAACATGACCAGGCTGCCCAGCCCGAACGCGCCAAAGCCGATTGCCCGCAGCACCTCGCGCCGGCCTTCGCCGCGCGCCCTACTGATCCGGATGCTCGCCGCCATGGAAAGACCGAGCGGGAACATGAAGGTGAACGCCGCGCAGCTCAGCGCGATCTGGTGCGCGGCCAGCGCCGTGGCGCCCAGCCAGCCCATCATCAGCGCCGCCGCGGCGAACGCGCCGGATTCGAAGAGCAGGCTGCCGCCCACCGGCAATCCCATGTGCAGCATCTCGCGGAACCGCGACCAGTGCACGCCGCGAACGGCATCCGCCTCGCCGCGCAGCCACACGGCGATCGCAGTCACGGCGAGCGTGCGCGCGGTCAGCGTGGCCACGCCCGAGCCGGTCAACCCGAGGGCCGGCGCGCCGAGATGTCCCCAAATGAAAATCCAATTGAGCAACGCGTTGAGCGCCACGTCAGCCAGCATGATCGTCGTGCCGACCCAGGGCCGGCCGAGTGCATCCAGATACTGCCGCTGCACCTGGAAATAGAACACCGGCACCAGCGACAGCGAGTTCAGCACGAAGAATGGCCGCACGACGGCCACGACTTCCGGCGGCTGGCCAAAGCACGCCAGTTGCGTGGACAGTCCCGCCAACAGCAGGAAGGCGGCGCCGCCGGCCGCCAGCGCCATGACGCGTCCGTGGCGCAGCCACGCCGCGCAGCCGGCGGGGTCGCCCGCCCCGTGGTCCCGGGCCGTGAACACACCGACTGGCAGCAGCAGCCCGAGGCCGACAATGTAGAACATGCCGAAAATGCCGTGGGCAAACGCCGCCGCCGCGAGTTCCACCGTCCCGACGCGGCCGATGAACGCTGCGTCGGTGATGCCGATCAGCATCTGGCTCACCTGCCCCACGATCATGGGGAGCGCGAGCGCCAGCGTCAGCCGGAGTTCCTTGAGGACGGTCTGCACGGCGGCCACCAAAGCAGGAAACCACCGGGTGCCCAACTTCCCTTTTGTGTCTGGCCAATAATCGCGGCCACTGCACCGGGAGGTCCCGGCAGGGGCGGATCGACGCCACGCACCCTGGAAAAAACCGGGGCCGCCGTCGGCCCCGGGGGCCAAGAAATGCTCTCCGCGGACTACTTCGCCGCGGCGGCGAGTTCGGCCCGGGCGGCCGCCAGAGCGGATTGGAACTCCGGGCTGCGCAGGAAATCACGGGCGAGTTCCTGCCCGAGCACGCGGCCGGCGTAGATGTCGGTCGGGTAATGCACGCCTCCTTCCACCCGCAGCCACCCAGCTTCGCGGCCCTTTGCGAGGATGGCCTCGCGCCGATCCGGGAACAGCTCAGCCAGCAGCAGGGCAAAGACGGTGCCGCGCGTTGAATGGCCGCTCGGATAACTATAGTGGGTGGGGCTCTCGTGCTCGATGGAGTGGGGAAACCGTGCCGGGGCAACGTGGTAGGGCCGCGGGCGTTGCCAATGGTTCTTGGCGTCGTCGGTGACCTTCTTCGCCTCGACTTCGACTTCCTTGAACAGCGCCTCAGTCTGAGGAAACCGGCCGGGCGCAAACCACGCCCCGATGGCCGGGGCAAAGTGGAAGATGGTGAGCTTGTTCTCGGCCGTGCCCAGGGCGATTTCCTCGGGCGTGGCGCCCGTGTGCACCGTGTAAGTGGCCTCCAGGTCGAACTTGTCCTCAGCCGAACCGGCGACGGGGGGCGGCGCCAGCAGCGCGGTGGCATCGGGTACGCCCGCCGGCAGGTAGGCGGCAGAAAGCCGCAGGGTGACGACCAGTAGCAGCGCCAGCAGCACGGGACGAAGCAAGGAATGGAGTATTTTCATCGGAGTGGCGGATTAGAACTCGGCCGAGACCGTCAGGAAGTAATTGCGCACCGGCAGCACGTTGAAGGCATCCTTCGCGTAGGCATTGGCCGGGTTGGCGTCAACGCTGTCCAGCACCTGGATCTTTTGATCGAAGACGTTGCCAACCTGGAAGCGAACCTTGAAGCTGCGGATAAAGCCCGCGTTGAGTTTCCGGGCATAACCGACGGACACGTCGCCGATCCAATAGCTCTGGCTGCTCGCCGAACGGGAGGCACCGGCCCCGGCGATGTCGGGGTTCGTGATGGTGTCGTAGACGGTCCAGCTGCCGACGTATTTCTCGGTGAAGGACCCGAAGAATCCCGCGCCGTCGAACACCAGGCCAAGGGCCGCCGTGTTCTTGGGCACCGTCGGCACCTGGAGCTTGGAGCCCTTGAACTTCGCGTCATTGATCGAGCCATTGGCGTAGCCGCTGAACCCGTTGCCGAGATAGTAGGTGGCCTGCGCTTCCCAGCCATCATAGTAGGCGCCGCGGGCGACACCGTAGTACAGTGGGTCGCCGGAAGCGTCGGCCGGGCCGTTATACGCGTAGTTCTTGAAGTCGACGTAGTAGGCGTCGATATCGGCATTGAACCGGTCCTGCTTGAACACGGTGCCGACCTGGTAATTGGTCGAGAGCTCGGGTTTGACGTTGATCGAAGGGAGATTGGCATTGGCAACGTAGAAGGAGTTGCCCTCGGACAAAGCCATGATGCCTTGCGCCCACTCGGCGTAGGCCGCCCAGTCCTTGTTGATCGTGTAGTGCGCGGTCACCGAGGGCGTGAGCTTCGAGTCGGTGCGTGACGCGACGAGGGCCTGCCGCCCCGAGGTCTGGTTGACCGTCGCATTGAAATCCCGGCCGAAGCTGATGTATTTGACGCCACCGTTGACGTTGAAGTCGTTGCTCACGTTCCACTGGTATTCGGCAAACGGCTGGAACGAGGTGTCCTTGTCCACCAGCAGGTATTTGTAGTCGTAGCCCACGCCGCCCGGTAGCGTGGCGGGATTCCCGCCCGGAGCCGCCGCCTTGTAGAGCGCGGCCGAGGTCAGGTCGATCGTATCGGCCCCGGTGGTGTCGTAATTAATACCGTAGGTGTAACGGTGATTCGTAGTCGCGTCATACCAGAGCCCAGTTTTGAAGATGCCGACGGTGTCTTCATGCGAAATCTGGAGGGTGTCGCCGTACGTGCGGTATTCGTTGCCCTTGACAGAACCGAGCATCTGGCCCGCCGCCGCGCCCGAGCCGACTTTCGGCTTCTCGTGGCTGATGTTGTCGTACGAATAGGTGTAGACCTTGTCGGTGAGGCTCCAGCCGTTGCCGAGTTTGGTGTCGATGCCGATGTATTCGAAGTCCGCCTTCTTGTCCTGGTAGTTGTATTTGCGATTAAGCAGGTCGAGGTGGTTGGCGGCGTTGTCGTCCTTCAGGCCGAAATTACGGCCGAAGGTGTCGATCTGCGCCTGGGTGACGGTGCCGGGATTGCCAAAGCTGATCTTGTTCACGCTGCTCAGGACGGTGATCGTGGTGTTCTTGCCGGTGGGCTGCAGGTATTTGATATTGTAGGTATCACGCTTCATGTCGGAGTTGGTGCGGTAGCCATCGGTCGTCATGCGCTGATAGCTGAAGATCGCCGAACCGCCACCGAGCGCGGGGAGCAGGCCGGTGTTGGCCTCGAAATGGCCGAGTTCGGTATTGAAGCTGCCGTAGCTGAGGGTCGGAACGAAACCCATCACCGTGCGCGGGTCCTTCGAATAGAGCGCCATCGTGCCGCCGAAGGTGGCGAGGCCGATGGTGCTGGCGGTGCCGGGGCCACGATCCACCACGACCTTGCCGATCAGCTTGGCCGGGAAGTAACTCGTGGTGTGGTGGCTGTAGGAATTATAGTCGCCGAAAGGAATGCCGTCGAAGGTGACATTGTAGCCGCCGTCATCGATACCGCGGATCGTCGTATGCTTGGCCTCACTCAAGCCGGGACCGTTCGTCTCGACGTTGGCCACGCTCGGGGCAAGGGCCGCGATCGTCGCGTAGTCGGCCGTCGGGGCGACGTTGTTCGAGATATACTCGAGGGTCAGGACCGACTG
Source organism: uncultured Oleiharenicola sp. (assembly GCA_964652485.1). GTDB lineage: Bacteria > Verrucomicrobiota > Verrucomicrobiia > Opitutales > Opitutaceae > Lacunisphaera. The sequence continues at coordinate 1,414 of CAZZDB010000177.1, read as the reverse complement.
CGGCTGACGGGCGGCCAGGCTGCTGTCGGTCAAAGCCTCCGTGAGCGCCGACCGGCGGGCGGCGCTGACCTCCACGTCCTCCAGCCGGAGGGTGTCGGTCGGGGCCGGTTCATCCGCGTGCAGGATGACGGCGAAATTGACAAACAAGAGAGCGGTGAGTTTGGCGTAGGTATTCACGGCCCGATGAAATTCCTGCCCGGATGTTGCAGGCAAGCGAGCAAGGGACGGTTTTGTGACGGCCGGGAAAAATCCATGTGCCGCGCAGGTTACAGCGCTCAGTCTGGTGGTCCACCGGCCGCCTAACGTTACGCTTGCCACGCGGCACGCCGGCGCGGATTTTCAGGCTCCCCTTGCGATCCCACCTCCATGCTCCACGGTAGTTTCGATGTGCCGATCCTCTTCGACCTGGGTGCGACCTTTGCCTTCGCGCTGACGGGCGCCCTGGCCGCCATCAAGCGGAACTACGACATCGTGGGCGTGCTGGCACTCGCCCTGGTGACGGGCATGGGCGGCGGTCTCATCCGCGACGGCATTTTCCTGCAAAAGGGCCTGACGCCGCTGCTCACGACCCCGGCCTACCTTTATGCCATCACGGCCGCGACGGTGGCAGGGTTCTTCTTCCAGCGTAAGGTGCACCTGTTTGCACGGTTGATCGCCTGGGTCGATGCGCTTGGCCTTGGCGCCTATGCGGTGTTCGGCGTGCAGAAGGCGCTCAACGCCGGCCTGCCGCCATCAGCGGCCGTGCTCATCGGCGTGATCAACGCCGTGGGCGGCGGCCTGCTGCGTGACGTGCTCACGCGCGAGGAGCCGCTCGTCTTCAAGCCTGGCCAGTTTTACCTGCTCACGGCGCTGGGCGGCGCGGTCACGTTCCTCTGCGCCGGGGTCTACCTCCCCATCACGGCCACGCAGGCCGCGCTGCTGGCCATGGCGGTGACGTTCCTCTTCCGCTCCATGACAATCGCCTTCAACTGGCAGACGGCGCCGGTTTCCTCCGGCGCCATCTTCACCACCGGCGACGACCCGCCGGAGATCTGACTCACTTCGCCAACGGCGCCGGCTCGGCGGTGATGATGGCCGCAAGGCTGTGCTTCCGGACGTGCCGGTGCGTGAAACGATCCATGTAGAGATAGATGACCGGCGTGATGTAGAGCGTGAGCATCTGCGAAACGACCAGGCCCCCCACCACCGCGAGGCCGAGCGGCCGGCGCGAGTCCGCCCCGGCGCCGAGGCCGAGCGCGATGGGGATGGCGCCGGCGAGCGCCGCGAAGGTCGTCATCATGATTGGCCGGAAGCGCACGAGGCATGCCTCCACGATGGCCTTCTCCGCGTTGAACGAGCCGCCTTGCTCGCGTTCCTTCGCGATGGCGAAGTCGATCATCATGATCGCGTTCTTCTTCACGATGCCGATGAGGAG
>CAZZDB010000176.1:0-8326 GCA_964652485.1 uncultured Oleiharenicola sp. | reverse complement strand
GCATCGGTGGATGCTTCCTTGTATACACCGGCTTTGCCCTCGCTTGGGGTCGGTTCCTGGGCCGCAAGAAGGGTCCTCCGGCGACTAATCATCCGGTCTTAGGGTAACAACTCTAGCTGCTCCGGCTCGCCTTGGCCCGCCGCCTGCAGACCGTTGGGCCATGTTCCGACGAGCGTCATGGGCTGTGATAGGGCTGATGGGATTGAGCGGCCTCGTCGGTACGGCGGATGAAACGGATGATCCGTGAGTCCGCGGAATTTTCACCGGCAAGTCGCCCCTTCCGACATCGCTCGCCGAGGCGTAAGCCTGGCAACGGGCGAGTGAACTGGCTGGCGTCACGCCGGGAGCCTTCGTGCTCGTCGGCGGCGGCGAGTCCATGCAACCGCTCTATGCGCCGGGCACTATCCTCGTCATGCAACGATGCGCCTACGGGAAGCTAGAGCGCGGCCAGACTGCGCTCTATCGCAACCAAGCCGGCAATGTGGTGGCCCGTGTACTCATCGCCAAGGCGCGCGACGGCTGGCGAGTCGCCGGCCTGAACAACCGGATCCACGACATGGAGCCGGTGCTGGAGCGTAACCTCGTCGGGGTGGTCATCGCGGCGTTCCGGCCGCTGCCCGGCGGGGTGGTGCGCGTGGCGTCCGTCCAGCGTTAGTCCTGGCAGGCCGGCAGGGCCCATCGCAGGAATTCCGGCAAGGCCCGGGCCCAGGTCGATTCATGGTGTTCTCCGTCCGCCACCTCCAGGTAAGCCACCTCTCCGCCTCGACTGAACCCCTTCGACTCCAGTTCGTCGATGAGTTCGCGCGTGTCTTGGATCGCGTCGATGACCCCGTTATGGTCGCGGTCCGCCGTCTCATCGTTGGTGCCCGCTTCAAACCACAAGCGCAGGGCCGGCTTCCTGGCTGTCTCCCGCACCCGGTGGTGGGCAATCCGGCTCATCTGCTGGGCCACTCCACTCGAGTTGTCAGCCCGCCACCAGAGCGAGCCGGAAAAGATCCCCGCGAACCCAAAGACCTGCGGCCGGCGCCAAGCGGCATCGAAAGCTCCCAGCCCGCCCATTGAGGCGCCAAATATTCCCGTGCGTGCCGGTTCATCGGCCAGGTGATAGTGTTCGCGGAGCGTGGGCAGGACCAGGCCTGCCAGCAGATCCTGAAACGCCTTCGCCCGCCGTCCCCGTCCCGCATAGTCAAGCCTGTCCGCTGTGCCGTATTCCTCGACCCGTTCCACCGAGGCCGGCACCGCCGCCACCACGAACGGTTCGACGCGGCCCGCCCCGACCTCTTCTTCGAGCGTCTCCGCCAATCGCCATTGCGGCATGGTCTGGCCGTCCAAGGCGACCAACAGCGGATACGACCGCGGGCGGCCGGGATCATAGTGCGGCGGCAGGTAGACACTGACCCGGCGCGGTGCGACACCCCGCACCTCGAGTGGTTCGGTTTCCTCCTTCCGGGTTTGGGTGGACGGTTTGCGCGACCACCATTTGCGTACCGTTACCATGCGCTGGAAACGGGAATGAATGCGGAGACTTTCACGGTAGCCAACATGGCGCCGATTTGAAGCGATTCCACGGTATTGTCGACTTCGGTCCCACCGGCCAACTGTGCCGATGACTTGTTGGAGGCGGGACTTGCCCTTTGTCATAAACGCTGCCCGAATCCCCGCTCAAATGAGTCCGACGTCATCCCCAACGTCCGCACCCGTGGTCCGGGATTCAAGTGGAATCTTCGGCCAGCCCCGCGGCCTCACCAACCTGTTCTTCACCGAATTGTGGGAGCGCTTTGGCTACTACGGCATGCGCGCCCTGCTCACCCTGTTCATGGTCGCACCGATCGCGAAGGGGGGACTGGAGTTCAGCACCAAGGCCGCGGGGCTCATCTATGGCACTTACACGATGAGTGTCTACATGCTGTCGATCCCGGGCGGTTTTATTGCCGACAATTTTCTCGGGGGGCGCGCCGCGGTGCTCTCGGGCGGGATCATCATCGCAATTGGTTACTTCACCCTCGCCATCCATTCGATGCCCGCATTCTACCTCGGCCTGACCCTGGTGGCCTGTGGCACCGGCCTGCTCAAGCCCAACATCAGTTCCATGGTCGGCTCGCTCTACAGCCGCGAGGATCCTCGGCGTGACGCGGGGTTTTCCATCTTCTACATGGGTATCAATGTCGGTGCCTTCCTCGCCCCTTTGATCACCGGCTGGCTCGCTCAAAGCGACGCCTTCAAGGAAGTCCTTCGCGGCTGGGGCTTCAATCCCGTCCGTTCGTGGCATTGGGGCTTCGGTGCCGCCGGCGTCGGTATGACGATCGGTCTGGTCGTTTATCTGCTGCAACAACACCGTCTGGCCCATGTCGGTCAGGCTCCCGCCGCCGACAGTCCGCGCCCCTGGGGCAAGCTGCTGGGAGTGCTCGGTGGCGCTGCCGCAGTGTTCGGCCTGGTGCGCCTGTCGGATACCGATCCGTCGTATGAATGGATCCGCTACGGTTACGTCGTCCTCCCCGTGTTCGCCATCCTGTGGTTTGGAACCCGGAACGATCCAAGTTTGAAACGCTTCGCCGCCATCTTCGTGTTCTCCCTCGCGGCCATCGTCTTTTGGGCGATCTTCGAGCAGGCTGGTTCGACCATCCAGCTTTTCGGCGACCAGCTCACCCACACGGTGATGTTTGGCTACAAGTTTCCCTCAGCCTGGTTCCAATCGGTCAACTCCATCTGGGTGATCTCGCTTTCCCCGGTCTTTGCCTGGATCTGGGTGAAGCTCGGCGACCGGCAACCCTCCAGCCCGATGAAGTTCACGATCGGTCTGTTCTTCCTCACCCTTTCATTCCTGCTGATGGTCCCAGCCGCCAAGCTCACGGCCGCGGGACCGGTCAGCCCACTCTGGATCGTCGCGGTGTTTTTTCTGCAGACGGTGGGCGAACTTTGCCTGAGCCCGGTCGGCTTGAGCACGCTGACCAAGCTGGCTCCGGCGAATCTCGTCGGCCTCGTGATGGGGATCTGGTTTCTTGCCGCATCGCTTGGCAACAAGCTCGCCGGTGTGCTTTCGGGTGAATTTACCGCCACCGATGCGCCTGCGCTCGCAGCTTTTTTCGAGAAACAGTCTCTCTGGGTCGGAATCGCCACGATCGCGCTTCTGGCCGTGGTCCCTTGGGTTAAGAAATTGATGAACGGGGTCCGCTGAGGCCTGCCCCCTCGTCGCAGAAAAAGAGCCGACGCAGTCTTCACCGCGCCGGCTCTTCCCCTCTCGACTGGCTAAAAACAGGTCGGGGTTCGCGTGCACACAATGGGCCAGTCAAGCACACGCGAACCCCTTTTTTCCGTTCACCTCTCGCACGTTTGACCGTGCGAAAACTGCGAACGGGACAAAAGCAGCACGTTCGTGTTATGGGGAGCGGTCAAACCACCCAAATTTAGGTGGTCTGGCCACCAGGCTTCAGGTGCCTAAGGGCCTTGCCCCGACCCAGGATCAACGCCGTGCCTTGGCAGCCGAACGACCGCGAACCTGCCTTGGCCCGACCTCAGATGTCACCGTGCGGCGGCTTTTGCTCCAATACCACGCCGCTGATCCGCCAGACGTCCCCCTCCCGTACGAGCCAATAGCGGTAGGCCGTGCTGCGGTTCAGATTGTCGGTCACCGTCACCGCCACCTGGGCCACCCCGTCCCCGTCATCGCGCACGATTCCCAAGTCAGCGTGGCTGTGCCGCAGCAGCGGGGCGTAGCCGCGCCGGAGCATCAGGCCGAATACCCGCACGCCAAACTGGCGCTTGATGCCATTCGCCGCGAAACCGTAGGCCATCTCGAAGTCGCCTTTGCGCAGCGCCGCCAACTGGGACTCAACCACGGCCCTCACCTCGTCCCGCACCTTCTTCGGGCTGATTCTCGTCTCGGGCTCAGCCGCGCACGCAACCGCCAGCAGACCTAGCAGACAGATCACACCCAAGCCAAAGCGTCTCATGTTCCCTCCAGACCAAAGACTGCCCGGGCATAGTTCTCGGCCGAGAACGGCTGCAGATCATCCGGCTGCTCGCCGAGCCCGATGAAATAGATCGGAATCTTCAGCTGGCGGTAAATTCCCACGAGGGCCCCGCCGCGGCTCGTCCCATCGAGCTTGGTCACGACCAGACCCGTCAGGCCGAAACTCTTGTGAAAGACCTTCGCCTGCTCGATCGAGTTTGCCCCGAGGCTTCCGTCCACCACCAACCAGCGGTGTTGGGGCGCCGTGGGATCGTTTTTCTGCAGCACCCGGCGGATCTTCGCCAGTTCCTCCATGAGATTGCCCTTAGTGTGCAACCGGCCGGCGGTATCCACGATCAGCCAGTCGCGACCGCGTGCTTTCGCCGCCTGCCACGCGTCGAACGCCACGGCGGCGGAATCGGCCCCGGTGTGGCTGGCGACAAGCTCGATCCCGAGCCGCTCCGTCCAGCTGCGCAATTGCTCCACCGCCGCCGCGCGAAAGGTGTCGCACGCCGCCACGATGACCGACTGGCCGTCGCCCCTGAGCTTGTGGGCGAGCTTCGCGGTCGTCGTGGTCTTGCCCGAGCCGTTGACCCCGATCATGCAGATGACGGTGGGTTTGCTCGCCGCGAGTTCCAGTTTCCCCTCGGCGCCTTCGAGCACGCGCCGCAGTACCGCGGCTCCGATGACGGCGGCCTGCTGCCCCTTGAGCTCCGCATCCTTCCGGTAGGCGGTCTTGATCTCGTCAAGAATCTCGGTCGTCGTCTCGACACCAAAATCAGCGGTGTAGAGCGCCTCCTCCAGTTCGTCGAGCGAGGCCGCGTCGATCCGCCGCCCACCAAACAGCCCGTGCGTCTTTGCCGCGATGGCGGAGACGGTCTTGGTCAGCCCATCCCTGAATTTTTTGAAGAGCGAGAGCATGCTCGGCCGCTTACTCCGTGACCGGTTTCCGGGCGTCGCGGCCGAGCTTGTCCTTCATCCGGTCGAGCACGCCGTTGATGAACCGCTTCGCATCCGCACTGGAAAACTGCTTGCTGAGGTCGATGGCCTCGTTGATCGAGACGACCGGAGGGATGTCCTTCCGGTGGAGCATCTCGAACATCGCGAGCCGCAGGATGGCCAGGTCGATCTTCGCGATGCGCTCGAACTCCCAGTTGTGCGCGAGCGCCTTGATATGCCCGTCGAGCTCGACCACGTGCTCGATCGTGCCATGGATCAGCTCCTCGGCGAAGGCGTAGTGGTCCCGCGGCTGGTCCAGATGCTCGAAGAACAACCGCAAGTCCTCGGTGAGGCTGGAGGGCTGGTTCACGCTCCAGGCGTAAAGATACTGGAACGCGGCCGCCCGGCATTCGCGCCGCTGGTTGAACTGGCTGGTCATGACCGTCCTCCGAGGGTCTGCCTCAACGCCGCCATCTCCAGCGCGGCGCGGGCGAATTCCACGCCCCGGTTGATGGCGCCCGTGCACCGCTCCTCCGCCTGCTTCAGGCTGTTCACCACCATCACGCCGTTGATCACCGGCGTGCCCGTGGTCAGCGCCACCTGTTGGAGGGCCTGCGAAACACTCTGACCCACCATCTCGTGGTGATTGGTGTCGCCCGCGATGAGCACGCCAAGGCCGATGACGGCGTGGCAGCCCTTGCGGCTCGCCAGCGCCCGCGCGGCCCAGGGCACCTCGTGCGAACCGGGCACACGCAGCACCGTGATGCGCTTCTCCTTCACGCCGGCCGCCGTCAATTCTTCGTAGACGGTGTGCAACAGTGCGTCCACCAGCACGGAATTGAAGCGCGCTGCCACGAGGCCGATGGCGAACGGCGCGCCATCCTGTTTGATCGGCGGGGGGGCGGAAAGGCTCATGGAGGGCTCAAGGCAGGTTGGAACGGCGGGGGCGGCAACCAAATTCTCACACCGGAATCACCTCGACGATTTCCAGCCCGTAGCCGTCGAGCCCCACAACGCGGCGCTGGGAGTGCGACAACAACCGGATCTGCTTCAGGCCCAGCGCCGCCAGGATCTGCGCACCGATGCCGTAGTCCCGCAGCCCCATGGTCGGCGCCGCTTCGCCGGGCTTGGCTGCCAGCCGGCGCATGAGCACATCGGGATAGTTGGACGGCTCCATGTAGAGCACGACCCCGCGGCCCGCACGGGCCACCGCCTCGAAGGAGGCGGTCAGTGCGTGATGGCTGGTCATCCCTTTGGCGCGAAATACGTCACTCAGCAGGTTTTCGCTGTGCACGCGGACCAGCGTCGGCTCGGGTCCGAGCACGCCCATCGCCAGGGCGAGGTGGTGCCGTCCATCAAGACTGCTGCGGAAGACATGCAGCGTGAACTCGCCGAATTCCGAAGGAAAAGACTGGGTCAGGACCCGTTCGACCAGGTGCTCCCGGTGGGCCCGGTACTCGATGAGGGCCGCGATCGAGATCATCTTCAACCCGAACTTCTGCTTGAACTCCACCAACTGCGGCAGCCGTTGGACCGTGCCGTCGTCGTTGACGAGCTCGCACAGCACCCCCGTCGGGGCCAGGCCGGCCAAGGTCGCCAGATCGACCGCGGCCTCGGTGTGCCCCGCCCGTTCGAGGACGCCGCCCGCCCGGGCCCGCAGCGGAAACACGTGACCGGGCTGGACAAGCTGTTCGGGCCGGGTGGCGGGATCGGCCAGAAGGCGGATCGTCTGGGTGCGGTCATGGGCGCTGATGCCCGTGGAGATACCCTGGGCGGCATCGACACTGACCGTGAAATCCGTGCGCTGCACCTCGCGGTTCTGCTGCACCATCGGGCCAAGCCCGAGGCGGCGGAGCTGGTGCTCGACGGTCGGCACGCACACGATGCCGCTGCAGTAACGGATCATCATGTTGACGGTTTCCGGCGTCGCCTTTGCCGCCGCCATGATCAGGTCGCCCTCGTTTTCCCGATGCTCGTCGTCGGTCACGATAATGAGCCGGCCTGCCGCGATGTCGGCAATCGCGTTCTCGACGGAATCAAAGGGTGCAGGGTGGGACATGGCGTGAGGAACCAGCATCCGCATCCGGCTCGCTGCTGTCAAATCCCTGTGCAGCCTGTCCCCGGGGGGACCATCAAGGCGGTCCGTGCAACTGAACCACGAAGGCTTCCACGCTCTTGGCCGTCTCTCCTTCCCCCTGGATCAGGTTCAGGTAGACATTGAAAGCAAAGGGCGGCACAACCGGCCTCTCGCCAATCAGGGCGGTACCGCTGGGGTTGAGCACTGTGCGATAATCGCCGGTCGTGGCTGATTTCAGGTTGGGCCACCGCGCGGTTGCGCGGGTCACATCGACCGCCATGGGCTTCTTCTTGGCGTCGTAGAAGGACAGCTTGAATTTTCCCCCCACGATCTCGAGGCCCAGCAAGGTGCCGTTGGCGCGCGTCAGGGTGATGCCGGGAATCTTGCGCTCCGGTTCCTTTTTCTTCTCGTCCTTCTTTGCCGGGGTCTTCACCACCGCCGCGGGTGCGGCCGGGGTGGATTTGGCATCGGCCGGACTCACCGCGGCCGGTTTAGTGTCAGTGGTCGTGGCGGCGGGCTGGCTTTGCGCCCGGGTCAGGCTGGCGGCAAACAATGCCACGAGAAGAATGGCGAATCGCTTCATTCCGCCACCATACGCAGCGCTCCGCCCCGCGCAAGCCCCCGCTAGTTTTCCACCCGGCTTTGACAGAGGTTTCACCGGTTTTGGATCGGGTGGACCTTGGTAACATCGGACCAGATCGGGGTTTATGTCCGACGCTTCATGACCACGCCTGCGCCGGCCCGCAACCCTTCATCGCCAGAGTCCCCGTTTCAATCGGAGCGGGATGCTTCGCCCATACCTTCGCGCAACTTGCGCCACCGGGCCAGCCGTTCGACGATCTTTGCCTCCCAACCGACCATCTTGGGCGTGTAGAGGCTCAGGGGTTTCTCAAGATATGCCTGTCCGGAGATGCCTTCAGGATATTCGTGGCTGTAAAGGTAGCCCTTGCCGTGGCCGGCCTGCTTGCTGGCCATGCCGGTCTTGTCGCGCAACGGCAGCGGCACCGCCTGCACCGGCTCCTCCTTGAGCACGCGACGTGCCTCACCGAGTGCCATGGTCGCGGAATTGCTCTTGGGCGCCGTGGCGATGTAGAGGGTGGCGTGCGCGAGGGTTAGCTCGGCCTCGGGCAGGCCGATGAAATCGCACGCATGGTGCGCCGCAACCGTCAGCGGCAGCGCCTGCGGGTCGGCCAGGCCGATGTCCTCACTGGCGAGGATAACCAGCCGGCGCGCGATGAAACGGGGGTCCTCGCCGCCAGCCAGCATCTTGGCCAGCCAATACATCGCGGCATCGGGATCGCTGCCCCGGCAGCTCTTGATGAACGCCGAGATGGTGTCGTAGTGCTCGTCCTCGTCCGCGT
>CAZZDB010000175.1:0-8374 GCA_964652485.1 uncultured Oleiharenicola sp. | reverse complement strand
CGCCGTAGCCGCGCTTCTCGAGGTGCGCTTTGAGTTTCGCCAGCGCCTCCGCCGCCGTCTGGCCGGGCACAAGCCGCAGGTCGAGTTTCGCCGACGCCTTGTGGGGCAGGATGGTCTTTCCACCCGGTCCCGTGTAGCCGCCGTAGATGCCCTCGATGTTGACAGTGGGCATGGCCTCATACCGCTCCAAGGCCGCGAGGAACGGCAGGTCATCGATCCATTTCAGCGCCCCCGAAGCCACTTGGAACTGCCGCTCGTTGAGCCGCTTGGCAGCGGTGGCGATGAGCGCCTTGTCTGCGGGAGACAACTGGGGGACGTTGTCCATGAATCCGTCGATCGCCGGCGTGTTGCCGTCGGCCGTGACGAGGGTGTCGAGCGCATGCACCAACCGCCACACCGGGCTGTCGACCATCGATTTGAATGAGGAGTGCGTGTCCCGCATCGGCCCGCGGCCCCAAGCCAGGCTGTCGGCCGTCAGCTCGCATTCGATCACGCCCTTGGCGCCGAGATTGACGGTGACGTTGCCGTCCAGCCCCTGCGTTGCGTGCGGCAGGAAGACTCCGAGGCACCGGGCGAGCGCGGCCGCGACCTCCGGTTGCCGGACGATCTGCGCGACATGCGGCGAGGCGATCTCCTCCTCACCCTCGGCGACCAGCACGAGATTCACGGGCAGCTTTTTGCCGGCGGTGCGGAACGCATCAAGCGCCGCGAGCAAGGCCGCCTCGGGTCCCTTCTGGTTCACGGCGCCGCGGCCCATGACAATCTTGCCGAGCCCGGGCCGGTCGAGGAGTGCAGCCTCCAGGGGCGGCGACGACCATTCTTTGGGATCGAATTGTTTCACGTCATACATGAAATAGACGCCCACGGTCCTGGGGGCGCCCGCATCGAGCGTGGCGAACACACCGGGCTTGCCGTCGGTCTCGATCCGGACGGCGTGCTGGAAGCCGACGTCCTGGAGGAGTGTGATGAGGTAGTCCGCGCCTTCCGGGTATCCGCGGTTCTCCGCGGCGATCGCGGGCCGGCGGATCCATTCCTGCAGGCGTGTCACCGCCCGATCGTGGTTCTTGGCGATCTCGGCCTTGAGCGCGGCGATATCGGCCTCTGCCGCGACCGCTTGAATTGCCCAACCCGCCGCCAGCAAGACGGCCCCGAAATAGAGACGTTTCTTCATGCCTCCAGTGATGCCGTGGCGCGGTCCGGCCGCAACGGCAAAGCTGAATCCCACGCGCAGCCGTGCGGGCCCCAAGGTCGGCGGCTGACAGCCAGTCCCCTCGTCTCCTCAGCGGCGCAAGCCGGCCTCGAATGCGGCCCGCCGGCCGGAATGAACCTTGAAATACAGGTGGAGGCTGACGACGTTGGTAGGATCGTTCACAGTGTGTTCCTTCCATGGTTTTTTAGGACGCGCGACGATGCGGGCTGTGCCCGTCGGCGAAGGCAACCTTGATACCCGGAGGAGGAGCCAAGATCGCCCGCCGCTCACAAGCGTGACAATTCCGTCTTGGTCAGCTGCGGACGGCGTGTATTGTCCGGCTGCTTTGCTTCTCCACCCGCAAGGCCGGAATCATTCCAACCACGCCTCCGCATGAATCGTCGCACCTTCGTCTCCTCCCTCGCCGTGGCAGGCGCTGCTGTCGCCACCAGCTCCCGCCTTTTTGCCGTCGACGCCAAGCCACGACCTAGGGTCGGCATCATCGGCTGCGGCTGGTATGCCGGCGTGAATTACGAGGCGCTCGTCCGCAACGCCGGAGTCGAGGTCGTCTCGCTCTGCGACGTCAACGAACATAACCTCCAGAAAATCCTGAAGCTCGTCGCCAAACACCAGACGGCCGTGCCCCGGGCATTCGTGGACTATCGCGAGATGCTCGCCCCGCGGGCCCACGACATTGTCATTGTCGCCACCCCCGACCACTGGCACGCTCTGCCCGCGCTCGCCGCGATGAAGGCCGGCGCCGACGTTTATCTGGAAAAGCCCGTCAGCGTCGACGTGATCGAGGGCGAGGCGCTCGTCGCCGCCGCGCGCAAATACGGCAGCGTCGTCCAGGTGAACACCCAGCGCCGGAGCAATCCGCTTTATCTCGAGGCCCGCGACAAATACCTCGCCAGCGGCCGCCTCGGCAAAATCGGCCTCGTCGAAACGTACAGCTACCTCGGGTCCGAGGGCTGGAGTCCCGGGCCGGTCCCCGATGCGCCGGTCCCCGCTCATTTGAACTACGACCTGTGGACGGGGCCCGCGCCCCTGCTGCCTTACAAGGAGATCATGGAGAACCGCGGCTGGCGGGCCTTCATGGAGTTTGGCAACGGGCCCATCGGCAACCTCGGCGTGCACATGCTCGACAAAGTGCGCTGGCTCCTCGGTCTCGGCTGGCCGCAATCGGTCCAGTCCACCGGCGGCATCTACGTCCACAAGGCCTCCTTTTCCAACCTGTCCGACACGCAGCGGAGCCTCTTTCGCTATCCCGACCTCGATGTCAGCTGGGAACACCGCATGTGGGGCGCCTCGCCGATTCCGCAGCGCCATTGGAGCGACCAGTGGGGCGCGCGCCTGGTCGGTCAGGATGGCACGCTCAACCTGACGATGTTTGAGTATGCTTTCACGCCGGCGCAGGGCGGCCCGCGCGAGGGCCGGCACATGCTGTCGAAGACCGGGGACCTCGAGAACGTCGATTTCAACCAAGGCGGCAACGCCTACAAGGAGACCGAGAACCGGCACATGCTGGATTTCCTGCGCGCCCGCGAGACCCGTTCGCGGCCCATCGCCGACATCGAGGAGGGCCACATCTCCAGCGCCTGCTGCGAGCTGGCCAATGTCTCGCTCAAACTCGGCCGGCCGCTCGCCTACGATCCAAGGACGCGCACGGTCCCCGGTGACGCCGAGGCGTCGCGCCTCCTCGCCCGCCCCTACCGCGGACCCTGGGTTCACCCCGATTCTGCGACGGTTTGACAGCCGGTCCGCCTCAGCGGACCTGGCCGGCGGCGTTCTCGAGCACGACGTCGGAGAGCACCGCGGTGTCAGACTTGTCGGGCAGATGCGAACAGAAGCCGATGCCGACATAGAACGGCGCGTCGAGATGCAGGGTGATTGGCGGACCGAACTGGTGCATGGGCTCGCCCTCCAGGCTGACGAAAAGCGCGAAGGAGTCGCCGTGCTTCTCGATACCGATGCGCTTCGCCGTGACCGTGACCAGCGCATCAGGGTTGGCAGCGCCGCGGCCGCCCCGGCCCCCGATACGATATTCGAGATCCTGCACGCGCACGCCCTTCTCCGGTCGTTGGGCCAGATGGATCATGCCGGCCCCGTGCAGCGCGACGATCGCCTCCTTGGAGTCGTCCTCCAGGTCCTGCCGGATGACCAGCACCGCCTTGCGGTCGCCGTAACCACTCGCGTCCGGATAAGCGATGCCCGCTGCGAGCGAGACGTCGCCGGACATCTTTCTCCAGAGATAGCGGAACTCGTCGCGCGTGTACCAGACGTTGTAGCCCGCGGAGTTGATGGTGTATTGCTTCGTGGCGGGGTCATAACTGGCGCCGCCCGGCACCATAGCGCTGCCGATGTCGGACTGGCCCTCGAAAATGCCGATTGGCACGGCGAAATGGGTGCCCGGCCGGTGAATGTCCGGCGGCGGTGCCACCTGTTTGTGCGTGGCCGAGCCCGGCTGCGCCCAGTCCGGCACGGCCGGCGCGGTGTTGGCGGCGGGTGTTGCAGGAGCCTGCGCGAGAAGCGGCAGCTGAACGCTGTAGAGAAGCAAGGCGGACAGGAAGAACCGGCGGATGGGGGTCATGGTGCGACGAACGAAGCACATCCTGCCGAAAAGAGAACTCTGAAGAGTTGCGCCGCAGACGGGGTCAATTTCCCGCGTGGCGCTGTGTGCTTTACTCCGCGACCGCGGCCACCCGGAGAAACAGTATCTCGATCGGCTCCGATTGGAAGTTGCCGGTCAGCTGCCAGCTCATGAGCTTCTTCAGGTTGAGACCCGGGGTGCTGCCCGGCTTGGTTTCCCGGGAAGGTTTCGTCAGGTCCACGATCACCGACTGCTCCACTCCGCGCGGCAGGTTCTCCAGGGAGACATCGAACGACTGCTCGGTCCCGTCCCGATCCACGAGGTTCAGGGAGAAGGACCGGGCGAGGCTGCGACCACTGAGGATGAAAACGATCCGGGCCTTCGTGCGCTTGCCGAAGTCGAGGCCGTGGCCATCGCCGACGCCACCTTGGCTGCCCGTCAGGTTGACCAAGAAACCCTTGAAGGGAATCTGCACCGCCTTTTTTTCCCAATCGCCAAAGATGTATTCATAGCCCTTCTCGTAAGTGCCGTCGGAATTTCGGGGCATGTCGAGAAAGTTGATGACTTCTTCCTCTTTCGCGCCTACGGCGGTCAGGAAGAGAGGACTGCTCGCCAAGGCGACAGCCAGCAAGTAGGCGGGTGGGATTTTCATGGCGGGGTATGCGAAATGGTCGTCAGCAATATGAAAAGCAGTCGATAAAATCCAGCCAGACCTTGTTGGCTTCCGTCAGACCACGTTGAAGCCCACCGCTGTACCGGAATCGTCTTGGGCGTGCCGGGCGAGGATCGCCTGATATTCGCCCGGCTCGACCACCCAGCCGCGGGCCTTGTCGCGGTAGGCCAGATCCGCCACCGGCACGCTGAGGGCAACCGTCCGGGTTTCTCCCGGCGCCAGCGACACGCGAGCGAAGGCCTTCAGCTCCCGCACGGCGCGCTCCACCGCCGAATCGCGCACCGCGATATAGAGCTGCACGACCTCGTCGCCCGCCACGCGGCCGGTGTTGGTCACATCCACGGTCACCTGCAGCGTACCGGCGGACGCCAGGTTCGTCTCCTTGAGCTGGAAATTGGTGTGCCGCCAGGTCGTGTAGCCGAGGCCGAAGCCAAACGGGAACGCGGCCGGCGTGCCATCGCGCGCGAGTTTCCGGTAGCCATGCCAGAGATCGTAGGTGATCTGCGTGGCGTCGCGGTCGAAGAACGGCAGGTCCTCGGCCCGCCGGGGAAAGGTGCACGGCAGCCGCCCACCCGGATTCACCCGGCCGAGCAGGACGTCGGCGAGTGCATGCCCGCCCTCCATCCCCGGATACCAGAGCACAAGGATGCCCTTCACACCGTCCCGCCAGGCTTCGGTGATCACGGCGCTGCCGATCATCAGCACCACGATCGTGCGCGGGTTCGCGGCGGCGACCGCCTGGATCAGCTGCTCGTCGCGCGGATGCAAGGTGAGCCGCTCGCGGTCACCGCCGGGCGAGAAGCCGCCCTGCTGCTGCCCGTGCCCGGGAAGGATCTTCCGGGCGATTTCCGCCTCCGCCGGCGTCGGCTGCGGAAAGATGGGGGCAAACATCGGGATCATGTCCGACGGGATGTATTCGCCCTCGTCCTCGTGGGTGAAGCCGACAACCACCACCGCGGTCTCGGTTCCGGCCGCGACCCGCGCCGCGCGGACCGGGTCGCTGCCATCGTCGAAAACCACCGCCCCCGTGCCAAGCGCCGCCCGGAGACCTTCCAGCGGTGTGACCACGTGCGCCGGCTGCGTGTTGCTGGAACCGCCGTCGCCGGTGTTGGGCATCCCTGCGAGTCTTCCCACCAACGCAACCGGGCGGCCGCCGGTCAGTGGCAAGACGGCGCCATCGTTCTTCAGCAGCACGATGCTCTTCTGGGCGGCCTCGCGGGCGATCTGCCGGTGCGCCGTACAACCCACGACCTCTCGCTGATAGGCGGACGGATCGCGGCCCTGGGCAAAGCGCACCTGCTGGCGCAGGACGCGCAGCCCGGCGTCATCGATCCGCGACTCGGGCACCTTGCCCTCCTCCACCAGCTGCTTCAATGCGGCGTGAAAGTGCATGCTGAACGGCATCTCGATATCCTGCCCGGCGAGCGCCGCCTTGAGCGAATCGCGCATCCCGAAGATGAAATCCGTCATCACGAATCCGCGGAACCCCCACTCTTCCTTCAGGATGGTGGTCAGCAACGGCCGGTTCTGGCCGGCCCACTCACCGTTGACACTGTTGTAGGCGCTCATCACCGCCGCGACCCCGGCGTCCACCACGGCCTTGAAATGCGGAAGGTAGACCTCGTGCAAGGCGCGGGCTCCGATTGTCACGTCCACCTTGAACCGCGCGTTCTCCATCGAGTTCAGTGCATAATGCTTGGCGCAGGCCATGACGTGCCGCTGCACCCCGCGGGCCAGCGCGGCCCCGAGCGCACCGAGATGCCGCGGATCCTCGCCATAGGTCTCCTGCGCGCGACCCCACGCGGGGTGCCGCAGCAGGTTGATGCAGACGCCGCCGAAGAAATTGCCGCCCAGCGCCCGCAGCTCCCGGCCGATGACGTCGCCGATCCTTTCCTCAAGCGCCGGATCCCACGACGCACCCCGCGCCATCGAGACCGGAAAAGTGGTGGCGCCCTTCATGATGATGCCCCGTGGGCCGTCGACGAATCGCACGCCGGAGATGCCGAGCCGCGGCACGGCGCCCGCCACCCAGGGCCGGCTGGCGTAACCGCCCGGCGCCATCATTTCGGCCAGGCCCGGCCAGAAAGGCGTGTCGCCGTCCATCAGGCCCAGCTTCTCGTCGAGCGTCAGCTGCCCCAGGAGGTCGCGCGCGCGCGCATCGATCTGTTCCGGGGTCAGGACCGTGGCGGTTTCAAGTGCGCCAAAGGCGGCGCCGGCGGAAGAGGAGAGAGCGGTCATGAGACGAGTGAAGCTGGTGACCCGCGGACGCCGGTGCGACTTTGCAATGAGTCTAACATTGGGTTTTCGCCGGCCTGCGGCCTGGAAACGGCCGGGCCGCGTGAACGACCACGCAACTGCCCGGAGACGGCGCGCGCAAGCAACCCGCCCCTTCGCTCCGGCGCCTCGGTGCACCCGGCGAACAGCGAAATGGACGCTTTCCCTTTCCGACGCCTCGTTGTACCTTTCGTTGATCCCACCTCCCCTACATGAATCTCACAAATCCACCCGTGCTCCTCCTGGCCGTCCTTGGCCTGCTCCCGGTCGTGGCCTGCACCGCGACCGATTCCGCCGCGCCATCCGACACGGCCGCAGCGATCAGCCAGCACCGCAAGGGCACGCTCATCATCGAAACGGCACCGGGTGCCACCGTGCGCGTGGAGCAGGTGAGACACGAATTCTGGTTCGGCGCCGCTCTGGCGAGCCAGGCCTTCAACGGCACGATGCCGGCGGCCGACGCCACGCGTTACAAGGCGGTCTTCCTGGCCAATTTCAACTCGGCTGTGACCGAGAACGCTCTGAAATGGCTCGCGATGGAACGCAAGCAGGGCGAGGTGGACTACGCCACCGTCAACGCGATCCTTGCCTGGGCGGACCACAACCACCTCCCGCTCCGGGGACACAACATCTACTGGGGCATCGATAAATTCGTGCAGGACTGGGTGAAGGCGATGGATAATCCGACGCTGCACCGGACCCTCGAGGCGCGCGGACGCGATATCGGCGCCCGCTACCGCGGACGTTTCGCGGAATACGATCTCAACAACGAGATGATCCACGGCAACTACTACGCCGAGCGGCTCGGCGAGGGCGTCACCAAGGAGATGGCCGGCTGGGTGCGGCACGAGGATCCCTCCGCGAGACTTTTCGTCAACGACTACGATATCCTGACGGGCATCCGGCTGGACGCTTATGTTGCTCACATCCGCAAGCTCCTGGATCAGGGCGTGCCCATTGCCGGCATCGGCGTGCAGGGCCACCTCCACGCCGAGACCTTCGACCGCGAGGCCTTGCGCCATGCCCTCGATGTGCTCGCCCAGTTCAACCTGCCCATCCGCGTGACCGAGTTCAACCTCCCCGGCCAGCGCTCGCGTTTTTATGAAAATCCGACGGCTGCCCCGCTCACCCCCGCGGAGGAGGAGGCCAAGGCACGCGACATCACCGACTATTACCGCATCTGCTTCAGCCATCCCGCCGTCGCCGGCATCCTGATGTGGGGCTTCTGGGAAGGCGCCAACTGGATCCCGGCTTCGTCACTCTACCGGCGCGACTGGAGCCCGACGCCCGCGGCCCAAGCCTACCATGACCTGATCTACAACGAATGGTGGACCCGCTGGGAGGGTCACGCCGACGCGCAGGGCCGCTGCGAAGTCCCGGCCTTCTTCGGCACCCATCTCGTCACCGTCGGGACCAGGCAGGTCACAGTCCAGCTGCCGAAGTCCGCCGGCAAGGCCACGGTGGATCTTCGCTAGGTCCAGATTTCATGAACCCGAGTCCACGCTGGTTCCTTCGTCTCTCGCTCGTCCTCGCCTTGTTGACCCCGGTTGTGCCGACCCTGGCCGTCGACGCCGCTCCGACCTTGCCGCCCCTGCCCGCCCCGCAGGGCGTGCCGGCACCCGGGCCCAAGACCGACGCACCCTACGCT
>CAZZDB010000174.1:3378-8579 GCA_964652485.1 uncultured Oleiharenicola sp. | reverse complement strand
GCGCGACTCGGTCACGGTGTCCATGTCGGACGAGATGATCGGGATCTGGAGCCGGAGGCTGTCCGACAGGAACGTGGCCAGATCGGTGTCCTTCGGCAGGATTTCCGAGTGGAGCGTGGCGAGCGAGACGTCGTCGTAGGTCAGCGCGCTCGGCAGGTTGGCCGCGAAGAAGCGGTCGGCGGGCAGGTAGAAGTCCGAATCGCTCGGGTAAGTGGCAACAGGCTTGGTCATCGTTGCCGTGAACGAAATACTCCCCGGCCGGAAAACCTCAAACAAAAAACCCGGTAAAGAAGGGTCGGGCCGCCCACAGTGCACACCGAGCCCGCGGAAAAGATCCCGTTGATGGCATTTTGCCTTCCTTCCGTGTATTCCGTGTATTCTGTGGTCCGGTCGCATGGTCTATTCCTTTCATTCCAAGCGTTACCGCCTTCCGTTGCGCACGCCGCTGCGGACGGCCCACGGGACTTGGAGGGAACGTGAAGGCATCATCGTCCGTCTGGAAGACGAGGCCGGGCGGACGGGATTCGGGGAAATCGCCCCGATTCCCTGGTTTGGCACCGAGACGCTGACCGAGGCAGAGGAGATTTGCCGGAAACTCGGTGACAAGGCCGACACCGGCACCTTGGACGCCGTGCCGGAGAAGCTGGGCTGCGTGCGGTTCGCCCTGGCGCAGGTCCGCGAACCGGCGGATGGGGTGGCGCCAACGATGCGGCTGCCGGTGGCCGCCTTGCTGCCTGCCGGACGCGACGCGCTGCCGGCGCTGACCGGGAAAATCGAGGCGGGCTTCCTCGCCTTCAAGTGGAAGGTGGGTGTCGGCGCGGTGGACGATGAGCTCGTCCTGCTCGACGACCTGCTTGCGCAGCTGCCGTCGCATGCGCGATTGCGGCTTGATGCCAACGGAGCCTGGAACCGCCGCCAGGCGGCCCGCTGGCTCGAACGCTGTGCGGAGCGTCCGAT
Source organism: uncultured Oleiharenicola sp. (assembly GCA_964652485.1). Taxonomy (GTDB): domain Bacteria; phylum Verrucomicrobiota; class Verrucomicrobiia; order Opitutales; family Opitutaceae; genus Lacunisphaera. The sequence continues at coordinate 7,622 of CAZZDB010000174.1, read as the reverse complement.
CGAGTTTGTCGAGCAGCCGGTCGCCCCGGCGGAGGAGGACGTGTTGGTCGGGCTCGCGGCGGATTTTCCGGTCAAGCTGGCCCTCGACGAATCGGTGGTGCGCCTGGCGGAAGCCCGTCGTTGGCAGGGCCTCGGCTGGCCGGGCCTGTTTGTCATCAAGCCGGCTCTGGCCGGGCCGCTTTCCGAGTTGATCGCCTGGGTGGCGGGCACAAAGGCGGATGTCGTGATTTCCAGCGCCGTCGAGACGGGGCTCGGCCGTTCGGCGATCCTGCGTGCCGCGCTCAGCGGTTCACTGACGCAACACGCGCTGGGCTTCGGCCCGGACGTTTTTTTTGGCGACCGCCTTTGGGATGGCCCCGTCATCGGCCCGCTGGCGGACGCATCCTGCATCGCGCCCAACCCCGGAGAGGAAATATGGAACGCGCTGAACTAGCCCGCCTGCTCGGCGCCCCGGTGGGACTGGTCGCGGAAGCCCGCCGCGAGGCGACCGTCATCGAGTCGGCCGATTCGCGACGGTTCATGACCGAGCTGGCGGCGGCGACGGCGCAAGGCGGCACGGTCATGTTGGCGAGCGAGAACTGGGGCGAGGCCGAGCGGCGTCAACTAGCCGCTCTGCGGCAGATGGAGCCGGAGTCCCCGCCGACGGCGGCCGGCAAGGGCTGGTTGTGCATCCCCACCGGCGGCACCGGCGGCAGGTTGAAATTCGCCCGGCATGACGAGGAGACCATATCCGCCGCGGTGAACGGGTTCACGCGGCATTTCTCGCTGCCACAGGTAAACGCGGCCGGCGTCCTGCCGCTGCATCACGTCAGCGGCTTGATGGCGTGGATGCGCTGCGCCCTGACCGGCGGGGAATACCTGCCGCTCGACTGGAAGGCCGTGGAGGCGGGCCACCTGCCGAAAATACCCGCGAAACCGCAGGGCTGGACCATTTCGCTGGTGCCGACGCAGCTCGAGCGCCTGTTGCGCAGCGACCGCGCGACGGGCTGGCTGCAGCAGTTCCGAATCATCTTCGTCGGGGGAGGGCCGGCGTGGCCTGGTGTCTTGGCGCAGGCGGCGGCCTGGCAGTTGCCGCTGTCACTTGGTTACGGCATGACGGAAACCGCGGCGATGGTGACCGCGTTGCAACCCCATGAATTCGTGCTTGGCGCGCGCAGCTGCGGCGTGGCGATGCCCCATGCGCGGGTGACGGTCGGACCCGAGGGAGCGGTCCGGGTTGGCGGCGATTCGCTGTTTCGCGGCTACCACCCGCACTGGCGCGATCGCCACGATTTCGAAACCGACGACCGGGGCCGGCTGGATGAACACGGGCACCTGCATCTCCTGGGCCGGCGCGATGACGTCATCATCACGGGGGGCGAGAAGGTTCATCTGCGCGAGGTCGAGGAGTTCCTGCGCGACGTGGCCGGGTTCACGGAGGTCGTCGTGCTGGGCCAGCCGGACGCCGAGTGGGGCCAGATTGTGGTCGCGGCCTATCCGGCGGGGGTGCGACCGGATTTCGCGAAGATTGAGCAGTTGACCAAGGATCACCTGTTGCCGCACAAGCGGCCGAAGAGATTCGTCGCCCTCGACCCCTGGCCGGCGACCGACGCAGGCAAGGTCAACCGGGCCGAGGTGACGCGGCTCGTGGTCGATCAGCTTGGCGTGACCTCCAGGACGCCAGGCGGCTAAGGGCTTTGCTTCTTCGCTGCTTCGTGTTTTTCTCTCTCACCGTGAACAAAACCGAGATCGCCGCCGTGCTGACCGACATCGGCACCTTGCTGGAGCTGAAGGGGGAAAATCCCTTCAAGATCCGCGCGTACCAGGCCGGGGCCCGTGTCGTGGAGTCGTTGAATGAAAGCGAACTGGCGGAGCGCATCGTGGCGGGCACCCTCCAGGAGATGAAGGGCATTGGCGGGGCGCTCGCCCAGAAGATCACCGAGTTGCAGACGAGAGGGAAACTGGAGTTCTACGAGAAACTCCGGGAGTCCATCCCGGCGGGGTTGGTGGAGATTCTGCAGATTCCCGGAGTCGGGCCGAAGAAAATCAGGGCGCTCAACGACAAGCTGGGCATCGACTCCATCGCCAAGCTGCAGCAGGCCTGCCTCGACGGGAAGATCGCCCGACTGGAGGGGTTTGGCGAAAAGACGCAGGAGAAGATGCTCGAGGGCATCCGCAACCGGGAGAAATACGGCCAGCGCCACCGGTGGATCGAGGCATGGGAGGCGGCCGAGCCGATCCTGGCGGGCTTGCGAAAGCTCAAGCAGGTCGAGCGTGCCGAACACGCCGGCAGCCTGCGGCGGCGGATGGAGACCGTCGGCGACCTCGATTTCCTCGTGGCGACCAATGACCCCAAGCCGGTGGTGGACTGGTTTGTGGCGTGGCCGGGCGTCGTGGAGGTCACGGCGAATGGTGAGACCAAGGCCAGCGTGCGACTCGAGTCGGGCATCCAGGCCGACCTGCGGTTGGTGCCGCCAGAACAGTTCGTGTTCGCCCTGCATCACTTCACGGGTTCGAAGGACCACAACGTCCAGATGCGGCAGCGGGCGCTGGCGCAAGGACTCTCGATGAGCGAATGGGGCTTGGTGCCCGCGGAAGGCGAGGGGACGGCCAAACAGAAGGCCGAGGAGCGGGGCCGGAAGACGGATATCAGGACGGAGGAGCAGCTATTCGCGAAGCTCGGGCTGGCCTTCATCCCGCCGGAACTGCGCGAGGGATTGGGGGAGATCGACGCGGCGGAGCACGGCCGGCTGCCGCGGCTGATCGAGGAGGGCGACATTCGCGGTGTGTTTCACAATCACACGACCGCCTCCGACGGACACAACACCCTCGAGGAAATGGTCGCCGCGGCACAGGCCCTGGGCCTCGAATACCTCGGTATCGCGGATCACTCGAAGTCCAGCGTGCAGGCCAGCGGGCTGACCGAGGAAAGGCTGGCGACGCAGATTGCCGCCATCCAGAAGCTGAATGCCGCGCAGAAATTCAAGTGCCACGTGTTCACCGGCACGGAATGCGACATCCTCTCCGATGGGCGCCTGGACTTTGCCGACGACGTGCTGGCGCGCCTGGATTATGTGGTCGTGTCGGTGCACAACGCCTTCCGGCAGGACCGGGAGACCATGACGAGGCGCATCATCCGTGCCATCGAGAATCCCTATGCGACGATGCTCGGCCACCTGACCGGCCGGTTGCTGTTGGAGCGCGAAGGCTACGAGGTGGACGTGGACAAGGTGATTGATGCCGCGATCGCGAACCAGGTCATCGTCGAGTTGAACGCCAGCCCGTGGCGGCTGGACATGGACTGGCGGCACTGGCGCAGGGCGGCGGAGCGTGGGCTGCGCTGCTCGATCAACCCGGACGCCCACGACACGGAGGGGCTCGCGCACTTCCGCACGGGAATCGGCGCAGCCCGCAAGGGCTGGCTGACCAAGGAGCAGGTGGTGAATTGCCTGCTGCTACCCGAGGTCAGCCGCCTGCTTTCCGCCTGACCCCCGGTTTGCCCTCGACCCCGGCCGAACAAGGCTGCTTAAAAAGCAGGCTGGCCGGGCGGGCCGGTCTCCGCTAGTAATCGCAGACTTACCACCAGCTCCATCATCCAACATGAAAGTAGTCATTCTCTGCGGCGGCAAAGGCACGCGGTTGCGCGAGGAGACGGAATTCCGTCCCAAGCCCATGGTCCCGATTGGCCATCGCCCGATCCTGTGGCACATCATGAAATCCTACGCGCACTTCGGCCACAAGGAGTTCATCCTATGCCTCGGCTACAAGGGCGAGATGATCAAGGACTACTTCCGTAATTACCGGTGGAACTCCGGTGACATCACCCTCAAGCTTGGCCGGGATCCAGAGGAGCAGTTTCATGATCGCAATGCCGAGGAGGACTGGAGTGTCACGCTGGCGGACACCGGCGAGGAGAACATGACGGCCCACCGCGTGAAACAAATCCAGCGCTACGTTCCCGCCGGGGAGCCGTTCCTCCTGACCTACGGGGACGGACTCTCGACCATCGACATCAATGCCAGCATCGCCGCCCACCGGGCCGCGGGCAAGGTCTGCACCATCTCCGCGGTGCATCCCGCCGGCCGGTTCGGATCGCTGCGCATCGAGGCCGACGGCAGCATCCACACCTTCAATGAGAAGCCGCAATTCGAGGACGCCTACGTCAACGGCGGTTTCATGGTCTGCGAACACCGCCTATTCGACTACCTCCCCGCCGACCCGGCAATGATGCTCGAACGCCAGCCGATGGACCGGCTGGTGCGTGA
>CAZZDB010000174.1:0-3278 GCA_964652485.1 uncultured Oleiharenicola sp. | reverse complement strand
TCGCGCGTGACCTGGGACGAAGCCGACCTGCGCGACCCCGCGGCGGTGCGGAAATCCCTGCGGGCCGTGAATCCCGATTTCGTTTTCCACCTCGCGGCCCAACCGCTGGTCCGCCTCTCCTACGACCAGCCGGCCGAGACCTACGCGACCAACGTCATGGGGACCATCCACGTGCTGGAAGCGTTGCGTCTTTTGGAGAAACCGTGCGCGGCCGTCCTCATCACCACCGACAAGTGCTACGAGAATCACGAGCGTGATCACAGTTATGGCGAGGATGATCCGCTCGGCGGCCACGATCCCTACAGCTCGAGCAAGGCGGCCTGCGAGATTGCCATTGCCTCCTGGCGGCGGTCGTTCTTTCAACGGCATCCCGTGAAGATCGCCAGCGCCCGGGCGGGCAATGTCATAGGCGGCGGCGACTGGGCGGTCGACCGGATCGTGCCGGACTGCGTGCGGGCCCTGGCCAGGTCCGAGGTCATTTCCATCCGCCATCCCGCGGCGACGCGGCCCTGGCAGCATGTGCTGGAGCCCCTGAGCGGCTACCTGTGGCTGGCAGCGGTGCTGGCGCGGCCCGAGTTGCGGCCGGCGCCGACCACGGAGATTTCGACCGCCTTCAATTTCGGCCCCGGCCCGGACGCCAACCGGACGGTGGCCGAACTGGTCGATGAAATCTTCAAGACCTGGCCCGGGTCGTGGGCGGACAAGTCCGACCCGCGGGCCGTGCACGAGGCTCGTCTGCTGCAACTGAGCACGGCCAAGGCCAGGGCGCTGCTCGATTGGTCGCCGATGTGGTCGTTTGCGGAAGCCGTGCGCGAAACCCTGACCTGGTATCGCGCCAATCCCGCCGCGACGGACGCGGAGACGGTGCACGCCTTCACGTTGAAACAGATCGAAAGCTATGGCCAGCGCGCCGCCACCCGGCATGCACCTTGGACAACCGACTGATTTTTTTCCATGCCGACCCCCGCCGAACTCAAGGCCCAGATTCTCCGCCTCACCCGCGAATACTCGGCGCTGATGCACCGGGCGAACCGCCCCGGGACGGAAGAGGCCGTCGCTTTTTTGCCCGGCCAGACCACGGTGCCTTACGCGGGCCGCGTGTTCAACGAGGACGAGGTCGAGGCGGCCGTCGGGGCCACGCTCGATTTCTGGCTGACGCTCGGGCCCGAAGGCGCGGCGTTCGAGGCGGAACTCGCCGGGTTCCTGGGCGTCAAGCACTCCCTGCTCGTCAACTCGGGCTCGTCGGCCAACCTGGTCGCGGTGACGGCGCTGACGACGCACAAGCTTCCCGCCACCAGGCGCCTCCAGCCGGGCGATGAAGTCATCACCGTGGCCGCCGGTTTCCCCACGACGGTGGCGCCCATCCTCCAGTGCGGGCTGGTGCCGGTCTTCATCGACAACGATCCCGCCACCGGCAACGTGCTCGGGGCGCAGCTTGAAACGGCCTTCGCGGCGGGCCGGACCAAGGCCGTGATGCTGGCGCACGCCCTCGGCAATCCCTTCGATCTCGGCACCGTGCTGGAGTTCTGCCGGCGGCACGACCTGTGGCTCATCGAGGACAATTGCGATGCCCTCGGCTGCACCTATTCGATGCCGGCGGCCCGGGCACGGGCGCTGGGTTTCAAGGAGAATTCGCCGGGTCTGCCGGCCGACGGCACTCACATCACGCGCTACACGGGCACTTGGGGCGACCTGTCCACCCAGTCCTTTTATCCGCCGCATCATCTCACGATGGGGGAGGGCGGAGCGGTCAACGTCGTCCACCGCCCGCCACTCAAGACCTACGCCGAGAGCTTCCGCGACTGGGGCCGGGATTGCTGGTGCGCCTCGGGCAAGGACGACACCTGCGGGAAGCGCTTCCAGTGGCAGCTGGGTGAACTGCCCGCCGGCTACGACCACAAGTATATCTACAGCCACCTCGGCTATAACCTGAAGCCGCTCGATCCGCAGGCCGCCATCGGCCGGCAACAACTGAAGAAACTCCCCGCGTTCATCGCGGCGCGCAAACGCAACTGGGAGACGCTGCGCGCCGGCCTCGCGGATTTGGAGGAGTTTTTTGATTTTTCCCTGCCGACCCACGCCACCGCGTGGCGGGCCGGAAGCGGCTTCGTGTGGGACGGCACGGGTTGCCGCACTGACTGCTCCTGGTTCGGTTTCATGCTCCGCGTGAAGGCCTCGGCGCCCTTCACCCGCACGCAATTGGCCCGGTACCTTGACGAGAAAAAGATCGGCAACCGGATGTTCTTTGGCGGCAACCTGCTCCGCCAGCCGGCCTTCGTCCAGCTGAAGCGGGACCGGCCGCAGGCGTTCCGGGTGGTGGGCGAGTTCCCCGGTGCGGACGAGATCATGCACCACGCGCTCTTTCTCGGCACATATCCCGGCCTGACCCCCGCGATGCTGCGCTACGAGATCGAAACGATCCGCGCCTTTGTGCGGTCGCGGTGAAACTCTCCCGATGATCGCCCCGGTGAAATCGCTGCCGGCTGAGGACCTCGAGCATGTGCTCGCGCACACCCGGGAGCTTTGGGCCGGAGCCCGCGGTCGGTCGTTTTTCATCACCGGCGGCACGGGCTTTTTTGGCCGCTGGCTGCTGGAAAGCTTTGCCCACGCCAATGACACCCTGGCGCTCGGGATGCGCGCCACGGTGCTGACCCGTGACCCGGCGGCCTTCGCGCGGAGCGCCCCGCACCTCGCGGGTCGCCCGGACCTGGAATATGTCCGCGGCGACATGCGAACCTTCGCATTTCCCGCCGGGCAGTTCGCCTATATCGTCCACGCGGCGACGGACACGGCGCTTCCGCCGGCGGGCGCCGATCCCAAGGGGATACAGGACGCCATTGTCGGGGGGACCCGGCGGGTGCTGGATTTTGCCGCGCAGGCGGGAGTGGAGCAGCTGCTGTACACGAGCTCGGGTGCGGTCTACGGCGCGCAACCGCCGGGCCTGAGCCACATCCCGGAGGATCATCCCGGCCGGCCCGACCCCGCGGCGTCGGGATCGGCCTACGGGCTGGGCAAGCGCATCAGCGAGGAGCTCTGCGTCGCGCATGCCGCCAGGTTCGGTTACCAGTGCAAGCTCGCCCGCTGCTTCGCCTTTGTCGGGCCGTTGCTGCCGCTCGACGCACACTTCGCCATCGGCAACTTCATCCGCGACGCCCTGCGGGGGCAGCCCATCAGCGTGCTTGGTGACGGGACGGCCCGCCGGAGCTATCTCTATGCGGCGGACCTGGGAGCATGGTTGTGGACCTTGCTGTTTTCCGGGCCATCGGGCCGGGCCTACA
>CAZZDB010000173.1:0-8627 GCA_964652485.1 uncultured Oleiharenicola sp. | reverse complement strand
CGGCCAGCTTCTTGTGGTGCATGTCGGACACGTCGCGCTGGAAGGGCGTCGGCTCGATCGCGGCGACCGGCAGCACGGCCAGCAGGAGAGGGTGCCGGCCGATCGGGTCGGAATATTGTCCGACGACCACGCCGCCGGCGCGCTCGATGGCGGCCTTGGTCTCGAGCGCGGCGGTGGGGAGTTCCGCCAGCAAAGCCTCGTTGGCGTCCGCGCCCCGCGTATTCGACTTCGCCTTGCGCGGGCGCTTCTTGGGCGGGAGTCGCTTCAGGTTGCTCTTGGGCATGGTGCCAGTGAACACGAAGCAGCGAAGAAGCAAAGTCGGGTTTTTTGCACCTGCCTGACGAGGAACCACCATTCGAAGCTGGAGGCACACGATCAGATTGTCGGCCAGCAGTTTGGCCTCTAAGACGGCGGGCTTTTCGTGAAGATTGGAGGCCTATAAACCATATTATTCGATAGTAAGATATCGATAAACGATAACTAAATATTGACTAACGCCACGAAATGCCGATGGTCCAAGTCCGTAACCCAAACCCACCATGAACTCCTCCTCCGAATCCACACTTAAGAAAATCGAACGAGCCAGTAACGTCATGCGGGGCGTGTCCCACGCCCTTTTTGTCCCGGTCGCCATCATCGGCCTTGCCACCACCATCTCGATCCTCGCCGGATGGTCGGCGCACATCGACTATCAGGGCCAGTCCTATGTGCCATCCGTGATGGCGCTCCAACCGCGGGTGATTCTCGCGGTCGTCGTCGTCATCACGGCTGCGGTGCTCCTCAAGGCCCTGCATCACCTCCGTCGGCTGGCGAACAACTATGCACGCCGTGAGATCTTCACGGCCGATTCGGCCCGTCAGGTCCGTCAGGTCGGCCTCAGTTGCGTGCTATGGGGCGTGGTCAAGGTGGTCTGGACCTTCCTGCCCCTGGCGCTATCGGCGAACCAGCCGGCGGTCTACAACGCCTCGACCGACTCCATCCTGATGGGCGTGATCATCGTCGGCCTCTCGTGGTTCGCGGAGATGGCGGCCGCGCTGCGCGAAGAGAACGACCTGACGATTTGAACACCCTCCACCGGAGCCATCGCCATGCCTATCATCGTCAATGTGGATCTCATGCTCGCCCGGCGCAAAATGCGCCTGAACACCCTCGCCGAGAAGGTCGGCATCACGCCCCAGAACCTTTCCGTCCTCAAGACCGGCCGCGCCAAGGCCATCCGCTTCAGCACGCTGGAGCAGCTGTGCGCGGCTCTGGAGTGCCAGCCCGGGGACATCCTTGCATTCGAGGCCGGCCCGCTGGCGGCCCCCGATGCGAACCCGGCTGCGCCCGGCGGGGAATCCCCGGAAGTCTGAGCGAAAGGTCTCAACCTCGCCGGCGGCTGAGCGCGACGCCGGCGAGGCACACCACGCCGCCGGCGATCGCGAGCGGCGCGGGGATTTCCCGGAAGATCGCGAAGCCGAGCAGCACGACCACCGCGGGCACGACATAGGTCGTGACGCCGAGCTGGCCGGCGGGCATTTTCGAAAGCGCATAGGCCCAGGTGCTGAACGCGAGCGAAGTGGGCGCCGCGCCCAGGTAAACCGCACCCGCGATCGCCTTGGCCGGCGCGACGCGCACGTCGTGGATGAGGTCGCCGAGGAACGGCAGGCAGGCCACGGTGCCGAAGACACAGCCGAGCCAGGTGACCTGCGCGACCGGCAGGCGCCGGAGCGCCGCCTTCTGGCAAAGCACGCCCAGGGCATAGGTGACCGCGGCCAGCAGCGACCAAGCCACGCCGGCGCCACCCCCGACGTGCCCGCCGCCCGTGCCAAGGCCGATCAGGACGGCCCCGAGGAAGGCGACTCCGGCGCCGGCCGCGAGCCAGCGCGGGATGCCCTCGCCGAGAAACACACCGGCGCCCAGTGCGATCAGGATCGGGCCGGTGTTGACGACCATGGCCGTGGTGCCGGCGTCAAGCGTGTGCTCCGCGATGTTCAATGAGACATTGTAGGCGCCGAACCACGCCACGCCGAAGCCGGCCACGAGCAGCCATTCCCGCGCGGTCGGCCGGACCCACGGCCGACCGATGAGCACGAGGCGGAGCAGCGCGGTGCCCACCAGCAGCCGGGCCAGGGCCAGCGCGCCGCCGGAGAAATGCGGACCGACGCCGCGGATGACGATGAAGGCGCTCGCCCAGGCGAGGATGGTGATGCCGATGGCCCCGAGCACGGCGGGCGTGATCACGGCGGCCGGCGCGGGGGAGGCGTGGGACGGGGAGCTCATGCGAGCCCCGCCAAGATGGCGGGCGGCCCGCGTCAGGCAATCCGTGAGATGAACGAAAACCGGGCGGCAAATTCGGGGTCGGATCGAGCGAAGAGCGGTGACCGGAGGACGGCGACCGGTGGACACCAGCCGGGAGCAATATGCCCGGAGTCGGATCTCAGCCTTCGACCTTGGCTGAGCTCCTCACGTGCCGAGAACCGGCATGGCGATCCCATGGCCGGGCTGCTGCAACAGCCCGATGTCCACCTTTGCGATGTGGCCCTTGATCCAGTGGCAGGATTCCGCGTGGATCTCCTTGAGCAGGGAGACTTGCGTGCCGCCGGCCATGATCACAGCGAGCCAGCTGCGCAACCGCAGGACGAACTCCCGGTGGGCGTCGCAATTGGCGTCATGGAAAGGGCACCGTGAGCAATTCATGGCGTGCTCCTCGTGATGGAAATGAATGTAGGAATAGTCCAGCAGCGCGGTGATCAGCCGGATCAGGCACTCGCGGTCGGCTCCTTCATGGATGGCCGCCTCGATGCCGTTGAGCTTGGCGAAGATCTCCCGGTGCTGGCGGTCGATGTCTTCGTTGCCGGTTTCGAGTGATGGATTCCATTCGAGCATGGGATTTCTTACGGCCACATTTCCGGCCGGGCTGAATGGAAAATCCGATTCGCGGCGGGGTAGTCCGGCCACTACTGGCAGAGCAAGATATGCGCCGTCCCCGGGAGGGGGCGGCGCCGGTCCGCCCGCGGTCGCACCAGCGGTCGTCCGAAGGATCCTGGCTTCCCGGCGGCCCGCGCGCGGATCGCGGACTCAGAGGATCTTCTTCAAGCCCGGGACGAGCAGCAGCACCGACGCGGTCGCGAACGACCCGGCGCACGCGGCGAGCCCGATGGCACCGAACTTCAGCAGCGGCGGCGCCGCCCACTCCCGGGCGAGCAGGCTGAGGCCCACGACCACGGGCGGATGGATGATGTAGGCGCCGTAGGCCCGCTGCGCGAGGGCCGCGGTGAAACGGTTCCCCGTCGCGCACCACGTGCGGAAGGACCAGAGCAGCGACAGGATGATGCCCCAGGCGATGAGCGGATCCCACAGTGCGTAAAATGCCGCGTTGAAATACCACCCGCCGCTGAGGCTGCCGATGCCGCCGCGCGTGACGATGACCACGGGCATCGCGATGAACATCAGCCCGGACACGAACAGCCACGGCCGCGCCTCGGCGAAGGTCACCCGCTCCAGCAGGCGGGCGCGCGCCGCCATGCAGCCCACCGCGAACAGCAGCACGTACGCCGGGAAATAGCCGAGCTGGAGCCCCGCAATATCCCGGCCGACCGGCATGAAAAGACGGACGGCGAAGGACGCGCTGGCGGTCGCGATCGCGGCCACGGCCATTGTCCTGTTGCCCGGCAGCCCGGACAAGTCGCGCGCAGGACCGGGTCCCCACCGGCGCCACGCCGCATAGGCCAGCGCGAAGATCAGCAGGGCCTCGGCGAACCAGAGCGGCCCCGGCTCGAATCTCCCCCGCCGCAGCATCAGCCACCAGCCCGGCCAGAAGGGATGACCGTCGCCGGTCCGCGCCAGGGCGATGGTCAGCGGGGACAGCACGAGCAAATATCCCAGCAGCGGCAGGCCGAGCCGCAGGAAACGGTCGGCAAGGTAATGCCGGGCGCCCTTCCGCTCGAACGAAGCCGGCGTGTAATAGCCGGCGAGCAGGAAGAAGAAGGCCATGAAATAAGACTGGTTCACCGCGTTGAACAGGATGAGCAGCCGGTTCGAGGCGTTGGGTTCCTGCCGCCAGTACCAGCCGCCCGAGCCGCCGTAGACGATCGCGGTGTGGTGGAGGATCACCAGCGCCGTGAGCACGATGCGCAGGTGGTCGATGGCGGCGTTACGGGAGGGCGGCGGTGGCATGAGGAGAGGGGGCCTGGCGCCGGGGAGCTTTGAGCCGGAAGACGGCCGGTGGCAAGAGGCAGAGTAGGCGCGCATACGGAGCACGATCTGTTCGTACAGGCAGACGTGAAGCTCGTCTCCGTGGGCGGGCCCGGCCTGAGTCGGCCGCGCACCGGCGAATCCCGCCGGTCAGACCAGCTCGGGGGAGACGTGCCAGCGCACAGCCCACACGCCATCGACGTGGTCCAGACGGAGCGCGGCGCATTTCTTGAGCACGAAGCGCGGCGGGGCGGCGGTGTCCGCCACCAGCAGCGACGCCAGCGCACTCAGGTGCGGCTCATGGCCGACGACCGCCACCGGATGACGCAGGCCGTTGAGTTTTCCCAGGAGCGAATCGGCGGCGTCCGCGGGCCGGAGGCCGGAGACCTCGACGAGCCGGACCTTCGACTTGAGCCGTTTCGCCAGCAGGGCGGCGGTCTCGCCGGAACGACGCAGGGGACTGTGCCAGATTTCCGCCGCCTCGAAGGCCCGGGCGTCCCGCAGGAAGCGGCCGAGGGCGCGGACCTGTTTCCGGCCCTTGGCGCTGAGCGGCCGGCGGGCGTCATCGTCGCCGTCGAGGGCATGGGCGTGGCGGATCAGGTAGAGATGCATGGGAGTCCGACGGTAGCAGCGCGGGCGGGACCGGCAAGCCGGGCATTGTTACAAGCCCGACACAGGGCAGGCGACGCCCGCGAGCGATCGCGGAAGAGCGGAAGCGGATTGGTTGACCACAAGAAATAGCGGGACGGCGCAAAAGAGGTTTGTAGTTTAATAGACTACTGACGCCCCCGGTTCTCGATAGTTTATCAAACTACAAACGGGTTGGACACTCGGTGTTCGGCACCAGAGGCCGGCGGAGGAAACGACACCGGCCACGGGGCAATGGTCCCGGACGGGCCAGACAAGGCGCCGGGCGGCCGGAGGTGGGGGTTTCCCTGATGCGGTGGCCGGGTCCGTTGTCGTTGGCGGTTTGGCGCGAGACGGAGTAGCTTGCCGGGTAACAGTGTCTCTCAACCCGCATCAATCCCATGAATCCGCGCAAGACCAAATCCACTCTTCTCCCCGCCTGCGGCCTCGCGCTCGCGGCCACCTCCGGCACCTTCGCCGGTCCCACGGGCCAGCCCTCCGCTGACGCCATGCAGCCGGCCAGGAAGCGCACCGACTGATCCAACCCATCACGACCATGAAAAACCATCTCCAACTCGCAACGATTCTCGGGGGCCTCACGATTCTGACCGCGGCCCTCTTCGCCCAGATCCCGCCACCCGCCGGCTCGCCGGCGACTTCCGGCGTGGCCCCGGCGCTCGTCAACCCGCCCGTGACCCCCGCGGTGCCGTCCGTCGTCCCGCCGGCGCCGGTGAATGGGGCGAATCCGGCGCTCGTCAACCCGCCCGTGACCCCCGCCTTGCCACCCGTTGCCACGCCGGCGGAACCGACGATGCCGGTAACCCCAGCCATCAGCCCGGCCCCGGTGGTCCAGGCCGGCACCGCCGTGACGCCCTACTCCAACCCGGCAACCCCCTCGACGACCGGGGCGCTGGACGCCTCCGGCCGGGTGACCTCCGCCAGGCTCTCGAGCATGGACACCGATGGCGACGGCAAGATTTCCCCGGCGGAATATTCGGCCTATCTGTCGCGGACGGGTGCTGCCTCCGCCGGCCTGGCCACGAACCCCACCACGCCGGTCGCGAAGCGCGGTTTCTGGAGCCGGATGTTCCACGGCAGCGACCCGACCCCGGCGGCGGGCGCGAGCGTCAGCGCGAACCCGAGATTCGTCGACCTCGACAGCAACCACGACGGCTACCTCAGCCAGGCTGAGATCGATGCGGGCGGCACCTGGAAAAGGTGAGCCCGGCGCAGATTGATCGACGAGCCCGCGCCGGCCGGCGCGGGCTTTTTGCTGTGTCCTCCTAGCCAGGCCAAGGCGAGAGGAGATGGCTCACGCAAAGGCGCACGCCGTTGCCCGCTGCTGCGGCACCGGTGTTCCCGGGCCGGGTGCAGGAGGCTGCCGCCGGGCTCAGGGTTTGCGCTCGTTGCCCCAGAGAGTCGGACTGTTGCCATTCGCCCGGCGCCAAGCGTCGCGCCAAAGGTGGATGTCGGACGGTGTGATCTCGGGCATGGGCTTGCGCTCGGCCTTGGTGAACGAGCGGGGCAGCGGGGCGGCGGTGTCCTGATACCAGTAGGCGACGGAGGCGAGATCGAGGGTGAGATTGTTGTTGTGGCCGTGCTCGATGGTGAAGCGGCAGGATTTGTCGAAGTGCACCGGGTCGGTGATGTGGAAGCGGAAGACGTGGGTGCGGCCGAGCCAGCCGGTGCCGCTGTTCACCCGCGGGTAGCCAAAGAAGGGGTGGGCGAAGAGCTCCTTGGGCGACCACGAGGTGTTGAAATAGTCCTCGGTGCCCGTGCCGTTGAGGGAGGGGCGGGCCTCGCCGTCGATGAACACCATCTCGTCGCCCTCGCCATACCACATGGTCGACGGGCAGTTCACGTAATAGTTCACGCCGACGAACTGGCCGCGGCCGTGGATGTCGGCGAAGAGGTAGTTGCCCTGGCCGTCGGGGTTGTTGCCCTGCTTGCCAAGCAGCCCCCACTCGTTCTCGCCGTCGGGCAGGGCGGGGGTGAGCTGGTGATTATACCAGGCGTGGAAGCGGCCGAGGTCGGGCGGGAGCGCGGGCACCTCGTCGTAATCGATGTTGAAATAAAGGGCGTCGATCTTCTGTCCGCTCTGGTTCTCCAGCTCGATGCGCGCCCCGGTGGCGAAGGGCATCGCGAAGTAGCTGACGTAGGACTTGCCCCAGCCGGGCGTCACGGCCAGCGGCGCGCTCACGAAGTTGTAGGCCTCGCCCCAGCCGTTGCCGAAGAACGGGCCGATGGGCGCCTCGACCGAGGGGAACGTCTGGCCGTCCCAATACATGCGCAGGATGACGTCGTTGCGGTCGAGCTTCTCCGCGCCCGGCGCCAGCGTGATCCAGATGTGGCGGATGATCCCCGGGCCGTGGACATCCATGAGATTGACCCGGGCGCCGTCGGCCACGCCGGAGACGTTGTCGGCGTTGCCGCCGGTGCGGTCATAGCTGCTGACGCGGCGGGATTTCACGTCGGGGCGGATCTTTGCCAGGCTGGCGAGATCGCCGGAGTTGTCCTGCGCGGCCACGGTGGCGACCAGGACGAGGGCGAGAAGAGTCGGGAGGGGTGCACCGATTTTCATGGGCTCAGGCTGGCCCGGCCGGGAGTGGCTGGCCAGAGCAAAGCCGGGGAATGGCTTGGGCCAGGGCGCCCGCTGTCGCCGGCTAGTCGCGCTGCAGCATTCCCTTCAGGTCGCTGAAGCCGATCGGGGCCGAGGTGTGCTCGTGGATGATCCTCCAGGCTCCGGCTTCCAATTTCAGCACCCAAGTCAGCCGGTTTTGCATGCTCCGCACCTCGACCCCGGGCGCGGAAAGCGCCACGTAAACCGCCCGGGCGCTGAGCATCGCCAGCTCGCGGGTGACCGTCACCTGCAGACGGTCGATCGTCACGGCCACGCGTTCCTCGCCGAGGGACGAAAGCCAATCTTCAATCACCTTTCTCGGTTCCTTCAGCCCTTCGTAGGACCAGACGCCCCAGGTGTCGAAGACGCGGGCTTCCGGATGGTGGAGGCCGAGGAACGCCTCGACGTCCTTCTCGTGGACGGCGCGTTTGTATTCGTCGCAGATGCGGCTGATGAGGGGATCGATGTCACTCATGCGGATTTTCTTCCGGCCCGGAAATGAACAGACGTTCCGCCCGCTGGCGAACGCAATTTACCGTGCGGTGAAACCAGGCGCTAGCGGCATCAGCCGTCGCTCGAAGAGCCAGGGCTGATAGGATGACGGGGAGGCCCATAGGTCGACAAGTTTGCGGACTTGCTCGACGGGCTGGCCTTCACCGCGGCGGACTTGGGCGCGAGCCGCCTCGATGCCGGCGCGCAGCTCGATTTCCCGGGCGATCTCCCTCAAGGGGGTATCGGCGGGGAGCTGCTGCACGATTTCGATGGCGAGTTCGCGGTTGCTCATGCCCAAAAAGATAGCGGGGAAGGGGAGTCAGGCGAGGGCGACTTTTCGGGCGGAGTTTAACCGGAGAGGATTCACGCAAAGGCGCGAAGACGTTGACGGCTGAATGCTGACAGGTGTAGGCATCCGAGGAGACGCCGTGGTAGTATCCAAGTGCTGACTGACACATGGTGTGGACGCCAAATGACACAAGGGATGGCCCAAAAGACGCCCGTCATCTCCTTTATCCGGGAGGAAATGACATGAAGGCTGGCCCAAGCTGTTCGGTCTGACGCAATACTTGGCCCAGCGATTTTTAACCCGGGTGATGGTCAGAGCCATGGATAGGTCGTCCCATCAACATCGTGAACGGGAAGTCCGCCGGCCTACGCAAGAACCAAAAAAGAGCCGGAGCATTCAAACGCCGGCTCTTGGAATTGTTAG
>CAZZDB010000172.1:0-8634 GCA_964652485.1 uncultured Oleiharenicola sp. | reverse complement strand
ATCGACGAGACCGAGGCCCTCATCTCCATCGACGTCAACACCGGCTCGCACAAGAGCCGCTCCGGCGACGAGAAGAACACCATCTTCCAGGTCAACATGGAGGCGGCGACCGAGATCTCGCGCCAGATCCGGCTCCGCAACATCGGCGGCCTCGTGATCATGGACTTCATCGACATGAAGGAGCGCCGCCACCGGAACTCCGTCTACGACAAGATGGTCGAGCTCATGTCGGAGGACAAGGCCAAGACCCATATCCTGCCCATCTCTTCGCTCGGCATCATGCAGATGACCCGCCAGCGCCAGCAGGAATCGCTCTCGGCCAACATCTACACGGCGTGCCCCTACTGCCGCGGCCGCGGCATCGTGAAATCCGCCACGACGATGTCGGTCGAACTCCAGCGCAAGCTGTCGTCCGTCGCCCGCCGCCTGCAGGCCCGCAAGGACGGCAAGGAATACGCCCTCCGCATCCACGTGCACCCTTCGATCCTCGAGCGCCTCCGCTCCGAGGACTCCGAGTTGCTCGTCCGCGTGGAGAAGACCTACGGCGTGAAACTAGCCTTCCGCGCCGACCCCAACTACCACGTCGAGAACTTCAAAATCATCAACGCGATGACCAATGAAGAGTATCGGTAGAATGGTTAGGATTGCCTTGGATCCGTGCGATGCGCCCCCCGGACGCCTCGCACGGACTTGATGTCACCGAACCGTATGCGCTCCGGCGATATTCCCTCGGCGTTCTCCCGGATCCTGCTGTTCGCCCTGGCGGGCGTGACACTGGCGGCGGCCCCCAGGCTCGACTTGGAGCGGGTCACGCCGGTGCCCGCCAAGGAGCCAATCCCCACGATGGATTTCTTCCGCCCCCGGCTGCTTTCCCAGCCGGTATTGAACCCTGCCGGAACGTATATCGCCGCCATCGTCACGGCCGGAGAGGACAAGCATGAGCTGCTGGTTTATGGCATTGCGGATCGCAGCCTCGAATCGGTCGCCGGGCGCGGCGATCAGGATGTCCATAGTGTCAGCTGGCTGAGTGACTCCCGCCTCATCTTTGGTCTCTCCTCGGCCAAGCTCTATGAACTCGCGTTGCTGGCGGCGGAGGTCGGTGATCTCCATGGCGCATATCCCCTGCTGCAATATTACTCCTCCCGGCTGGTCTCGATCCCGCTCAAGAACCGGCTGCGCCCCCTGGTCTGGAGCCGCCATGATTTTGAGACGAGAAAGGATCTTGGGGTGGCCGAGATCAATACCGACATCAAGACTGGCCGGATCGTCGATCTGCGCTCCGCCGTAAGCGGCACGAGGTCGGATGCCGTGGATGTCCGGGAAAACAACTTGAAACATATCGGCGCGACCTACCCGTTGCCTCCCGGTGGCCTGACCTATGGCTACGGCGCCGACAAAGAGGGCGAACTCGCCTACTGTTACACCGGAGAAAATGGCAACCGGGAGATGTTCCGTCTGGTCGACGGGGAATGGGTCAGATGTCCGGTCGATCTCGAGCAGGTCACGGTTCAAGGCGCGGGCAACGCCCCGGGACAGCTCTGGGTGATCGGACCGCGCCAGGAAGGCAAACCGCGCGCGTTGCAGCTCATGGATGCAGCCACTGGCCGGCTGGGCGACGTGATGTTGCAGGACAAGGCCTATGATTTCAACGGCTGGCTCTACCGCAATCCGGCGACCGGGGATGTGCTTGGCGCCGTTTTCGAACGCAATGGCCCGCGGGTGTATTGGTTCAACGACGAGTATGAGGCGCTGCAAAAGATCCTGGACGGGATGTTTCCCGGGCTCGTGGTCCGCATCCTGGGCAGCGACACCAAGCATCGCATATTCCTGGTCGCCACCTTCTCCGACCGGCAGCCGGTCATCTACAGCTGGGTGGACCTGGAGAAGCGCAAATCCGGCCTTTTCAAGAATTCGGCGCCCTGGATCGACCCTTCCCGCATGCAGGCGATGAACGTGATGAAGTTCAAGACCCGGGATGGCCGGCAACTCGATGCGTACGTGACCCTCCCCGCCGGCGCCAGCAAGGCAACTCCGCCACCCTTGGTCGTCCTGCCTCACGGCGGACCGTGGGTGCGCGACAATTGGGGGTTCGAGGGAATGGCCCAGTTCCTGGCCAGCCACGGTTATGCCGTCATGCAGCCCAATTACCGCGGTTCCACGGGCTATGGCTGGATGTTTCCGCCGAAGGACGAATGGGACTTTCTCAAGATGCACGAGGACGTGACCGATGCGACCAAGGCCCTCATCGCCTCGGGACTGGTCGACAAGGATCGAGTTGGCATCATGGGTGGCTCCTTCGGCGGCTATCTCGCCCTCTCCGGGGTGGCCCATGAGCCCGATCTTTATCGCTGCGCCGTCACCAATGCGGGGGTGTTTGATTGGGCCCTGCAGGTCCAAAGCGAGAACTACTATCAATTCGATGCGCCCTTCTACGGCCGCATGATCAAGAAACTGGGCGATCCGAAGAAGGAGCCGGAGAAGTTCGCCGCCATCTCCCCCATCAACTTCGTGGACAAGATTCGCGTCCCGGTCTTCGTCGCTGGTGGCAAGGAAGACCAGACCGTCGAGATCGAGCAATCGCAGCACCTGGTTTCAGCCCTCGAAAAATACCACGTGCCCTACGAAAAGCTCTTCGTCGGCGAAGAGGGCCACGGCATGCGGCACTTGAAAAACGAAGTGGAGCTCTACGATCGGGTCGTGGTTTTCCTGGATAAGTATCTCAAGGCCCCGCCGCCTGCCGCCGGCGCGCACTGAAGGCGTCCTTTCAGTCCGGGCGTCGGAGCCAGTGAGCGGTTCCGGCTTTGCTGACTTGCGTCCTCAGGCGAACTCCGCGGGCTCTGATCCCCCGGTTCACTCTCCGTCAATTTGAATGGGCCTTGTTCCCCGGCGCCTCTGCTCCGGCCCGTACGCTCTTGCCCCGGAACGGGGGCCGCGGCATTCTTGGGCCGCGATGAAATATTTCCCCATCTCGCGATCTGATTCGTTTTGGAAAACGCTGTCCTGCCTGGTGGCGCTGCCCCTGTGCGCCCTCGCGGAGGAGAACGCCGCCGACCTTTCCAAGGTCAAACCGGTCGGAGGCAACGCCTGGGACGAAAAGGCGATTCTCGAGACCGCCGAGGCGCGGATTCAGCAGTACCGGACCGGTCCGGCGGAAATCCGGGTGCTGGACCGGGACGGACAGCCACTCAAGAACACCGAAGTGCGGGTGCGGCTGGTCTCCCATGAATTCAAGCTGGGCTGCAACGCCTTCCTCCTCGGAAACGTGGTCGGGCCCGCGATCGATCCGGCGCTGCAGCGGGAATACGAAGAACGTTTTGCCGCGCTCCTGAACTATGCCACCCTGCCGTTCTACTGGGGCATGTATGAGGCGGAAAAGGGCCAGACCAAGGAAAGCGAGGTGAGGAAGATGGCCGCCTGGTGCCGGGCGCACGACATTGCGGTCAAGGGCCACCCGCTCGCCTGGCACGAGGTCTTCCCGACATGGGCCAAGACCGTGCCCGATGCCGAGGTGCTGAAGCTCCAAAAGGAGCGCATCGCCGAAATCGTCCGGACCTTCAAGGACTCGATCGGGATCTTCGATGCCATCAATGAAACGACCGTCAGCGCCAACTTCGACAATGCCGTCGGACGCTGGGTGAAATCCCGCGGGGCCGCCAACGTGGTGGATGAGGTCCTGAACATCGCGCATCAGGCCAATCCGCAAGCGAAGCTGCTGTACAACGATTTCAATGTTTCGACCGACTATGAAAACCTCGTGACGGACCTGCAAAGGCTGAAGGCCCCGGTTGATGTCCTGGGGATCCAGAGTCATATGCACAAGGAATTGTGGCCGATGGACAAGGTCTGGACCGTCTGCGAAACCTACGCGCGTTTCGGCCTGCCCCTCAATTTCACGGAGCTGACGGTCCTCTCGGGAAGGTTCAAGGACAAGGACGACAACGACTGGCACAAAGTGCGGACGGACTGGCTCTCCACTCCGCAAGGAGAACAACAGCAGCTCGAATACGGCCGGAAACTCTATACTGTGCTCTTCAGTCATCCCGCCGTCGAAGCCATCACTTGGTGGGATTTTTCCGACCTGCAGAGCTGGGCGGGAGCGCCCGCCGGCCTGTTGCGAAAGGACATGAGTCCGAAGCCCCTCTATGTCTGGCTCATGGATGCATTTCACCGGAAATGGTCCACCGACGTGGTTGTGAAGACTGACGAAGCCGGCCTGGTCAAGGTCCAGGCATTCTACGGCGAATATGAGGTCACGGCCAAGAACGGCTCGGGAGCTGACCTGAAAAGCCGCCTCTCCTTCCTGAAAAGAGGACCAAGTGATTTGAGCGTCTCCCTGAAATAGGCCGCGGCCGAGATTGGCTCTCTCGGACATTGTCAGCCAGCGCGCCAGTCTGGATTTATCCCGCGCACTTTTCGTTCAGCCTGATTCCATCTGCCGGCCATTCAGGTTTGATCGCCGGACCTCGGTCGCACAGTCTCGCCGCATGCTCAAGACCCTCCCCACGCTCGAGGAATTCCTCGCCGCCCTCCCCGCCGATCGCCGCGACACGATGACGACCCTCCACAAGGCCATCCGCAAGGCCGTGCCCAGGCTCGCGCCTTTGATCATGTCCGGCATGGGCGGCCCCCTCATCGCCTACGGCAAGTATCGCTACAAGTCGGCCAGCGGTCGCGAAGGCGACTGGTTCACTATCGGACTCGCTTCGGGGAAAACCGGCTACGCCCTCCACATCTGTGTCGGCGGCGAAGGCGGCTACCTCGTCGAAAAAAATGCAGCGAAGCTAGGCAAGGTGAAGACCGGCCGCAGTTGCATCAACTTCCAGAAGCTCGAGGACCTGAACCTCGCCGCCACGATGGCGCTCGTGAAACAGGCCGAAAAGTTTGGCGGCATCAACGCGGTGACGTGAGGTGGTGGAGGGCTGCGCCTTTCACTATAGGCCCGGCGACGGCTGATCTCCGCAACGGCCGTGCCCCGCAATCGCCCGCTTGCAGTCTGCTCCTGAATTCTTTCCCTCCCTCCTTTTCATGAACGACGCTGCTCCCATCCCGGATTCGCCCAATCCGCATCCGCCCAAGTTTACGTCCCACCAGAAGTTCGCAGTCGCGATGCTGGCCTTCCTGCAGTTCACCATCGTGCTCGACTTCATGGTGCTGTCGCCGCTCGGGGCCATCCTGATGCCGGCGCTGTCGATCGCGCCGAAAAAATTCGGGCTGGTTGTCTCGGTCTACGCCATCGCCGCGGCAGTGTCGGGCGTGCTGGCGGCGGGTTTCGCCGACCGCTACGACCGCAAGAAATTCCTGCTCTTCTTCTACGGCGGCTTCCTGCTCGGCACGCTCCTCTGCGGCCTGGCGCCCACTTACCCGGCGCTGCTGGCCGCGCGCCTCGTGACCGGGATGTTCGGCGGCGTGGTCGGCGCGGCCGCGTTTGCCATCGTGGCGGACGTCTTTCCGCTGGCCATGCGCGGCCGGGTCATGGGCGTGATCATGTCGTCGTTCGGCGCCGCCCAGGTGCTGGGCATCCCGGTCGGGATCTATCTCGCCACACACTACACCTGGCATGCACCCTTCTTGATGATCGCCGGCGTCGGCCTCGCCGTGGGCGTGTTCATCGTCCTGCGCATGCAGCCGGTGAACGCCCACCTCGAGCAAACCCGGCCCCAAAGCCCGGCCCGCCACCTCTGGAAGACGGCGACCTCCTCGCGCTACTGGGTGGGGTTCCTCGCCACCATGCTGCTCGCCACGGGCGGGTTCATGCTGATGCCGTTCGCGAGCGCGTTCACGGTGAACAACCAGCACATCTCCCTCAACCGCCTGCCACTGCTGTATGCGATCACCGGCGTCTGCTCGATGATCCTGGGCCCGATCATCGGGAAGCTGAGCGACCGGTTCGGCAAATACGCCACATTCTGCTATGCCAGCACCGCGGCCATCGCCGTCATGCTTTACTACACCAACCTGAGCGATGCACCGTTCTGGGAGTTGATCGTGATCAGCGTCCTCATGTTCGCCACCATCAGCGGCCGCATGGCCTCGGCCGGGGCGCTGACCTCTGCCGTACCCGCGCCGCAGGATCGCGGCGCCTACATGTCCATCAGTTCATCGCTGCAGCAACTCGCCGGCGGCGTCGCCTCCCTCCTGGCCGGCCTGATCGTGTATCAAGCACCCTCCGGCCGCATCGAACATTACCCGTGGCTCGGCATCGTGGTGTCGGTCACCTCCCTGCTCGTGATGGGGCTGATGTACCGGGTGCACCGCCTTGTGGCGGAGCCGGCGACAGTCTGACCGTCCGCTGGATGAACTCGCCGCGTTCGCGAGGCTTCGCAAGGTGGAGTCCGGCCGCAGTTGCATAAACTTCCAGAAGCTCGAGGACCTGAAGCTCGACGCCGCGACAGGGCTCGCGAAACAGGCCGTGAAGTCGGAGGGGCATCAACGCCGTCGCGTAATGTGGTGCACTTGTCGCGCCGAAGCCCAACGGGTGAAGAAGGAACGCCAACACGAAAGAAGAATTTCGCTAACATCAGCGACTTCATCGATATGCGGCACAGCGATACAGCACTGGAGCAGTGCGCCCGGAAATACCTGAACGCCGGTTTGACGGAACCGTGCATTCGCGCCAAGGTCCGGTTAGGCGATCTTCGGCCGCTGCAGGCCGGCCCGGGTCTCTCCTCCCCCCGCACCACCATGTCACGTTTCCTCAACTTGCGCCGGTCGGGGCTGATGATCGGCCTGATCTGGGCGGGCGCCATCGGGACCATCCGGGCCGGAGAACCGGCGGAGGACAAGATCGCCCGGCTCCATGTCAGCTTCGATTCCCATGCCCGGGAAACGGCGGGCGCCGCGGACAAGGTCGCGTTGGCCGACGAGCAACCGAACGGGGAGTTCACGGCTGACGATGTGCTCCATCTTCGGAAGATGATCGTGACCGAACGCCGCCAGCAACTGATCGAGCGCGATCTCCTGACGCCGAAGGGCCGGCTCGACCTGGCCAAGAAGCGCTACCTCACGCCCGCGTATCAAAAGACGCTGGGGCCGCTTGCGCAGGTTGCCGCGTATTATTTCGATTTCCTGGCCATTTTCGGGGGCTGGCATCCGAACGATGCGGAGGCGATGCTCCTATATGAGGACGACGCACAGAAGCGGCGCAACACCGAGATGGCGGAGCTGCTCAGCCTCGCCCGGTTCGGCGGGCCGGAACCGGGACAGATCCGCCTCGACAAGCCGTTGGATCGTTCGCGCGCCAAGGTGGGCATCGTGATCAACGGTAACAGCACACCCTGACGAACAGCCGGGCAAAACCACGCGGGCAGACGAACGGATTCAGGCTGCGGAAATTGATATCGCGCGCCGCAACCCTGGGGGCGGTCGACCAAAGGATCGGCCCGGCGGTGACGGTTGCGTCGGAAAAAGGTGCCCACTTCCACTTGGTGGGCATCGGTGCTATGTTCCACCCGGCAACCCTCCACTCCATTCATGAAAACCTCAGGCAACACCATTCTCATCACCGGCGGCGGCTCGGGCATCGGCCGCGGCCTCGCCGAAGCCTTCCACCGCCTTGGCAACAAGGTCATCATCGCCGGCCGGCGCCAGGCCGCGCTCGACGAGGTCACCCGCGCCAATCCCGGCATGGCTTCGCTCGCGCTCGACATTGAGAACGCCGGGGCCATCCGCGATTTCGCCGCGCGCCTGGTGGCGCAGCATCCCGCGCTCAATGTCGTCGTGCACAACGCGGGTATCATGCGACCCGAAAGTCTTGCCGACGCGCTGGACGACCTCGCCACCGCCGAGGCCACCGTGGCCACAAACCTCCTCGGGCCGATCCGCCTGACCGTCGCGTTGCTGCCCCACCTGAAAATACAGCCCGCCGCCGCGATCATGACGGTCACCTCCGGCCTCGCCTTCATCCCGCTGGCCGGCTTCCCGACCTATTGCGCCACCAAGGCCGCGCTCCATTCCTACACCGAGTCCCTGCGCTACCAGCTCCAGAACACCGCGGTCGAGGTGATCGAACTCCCGCCGCCCTATGTGCAGACCGAGCTGACCGGCTCGCATCAGGCCAGCGACCCGCGCGCCATGCCCCTCAAGGCCTTCATCGCCGAGTCCATGAAGCTCCTGTCCGCGACGCCCACGCCCCCCGAAATCCTTGTTGAACCCGTGAAGCCCCTGCGCTCCGCCGCCAAGGGCGACTATGCCGGCTTCTTCAAGACTTTCAACGACGCGATGGCCGTTACGCAGCACTGAGCCCTATCGCACTACTTCCGCGGCGATTCCGGGTGTGTCCCCCGGCAAATCCGGGAGCCGCCGGCCCCTGACTGCCTTAATGGATCCTTACTACATCCTACTGGCTTGAGGTGAGGACCCCAAGAATATCTAGGGGGTCCGGTTTTCAGCTCCGTCAGCTCCCACCCTTCAGGCTTCAGGACTCGTACTTCCGGTCAGCTCACCGCTCCCTGCTCCCTGCTTACCTCTCATCTATGCTCCTCGTAGCTGATGTCGATCTTGGCCTCGAAGGCCTGTTTTTTCGCGGCACCCTGGAAGCGAATGCTGTGCGTGAGCTCGTCGTAAACCCAGCCGTTCACCGGATCGGGCCGCACCTCCTGCCCGTCGACCAGCACGCGCAGGCTCTTCTTGTAGAGG
>CAZZDB010000171.1:0-8635 GCA_964652485.1 uncultured Oleiharenicola sp. | reverse complement strand
GTGCAGGCCGCGATGGTCGAGCACTACGGCTCGCAATGCGGCTACTGCACGCCCGGCTTTGTCGTCTCGATGTTCGAGGCCTACTATCGGGACGGCGGTAAGGAACCGTGGCAGATCAGCGACCAGCTTTGCGGCAACCTCTGCCGTTGCACCGGGTACCGGCCGATCCGCGATGCGGCCGTGGCCGCCCTCGCCCAACGCCCCGGGGCGGACGATCCGTTCCGCCAGCGGCTGGAGGCGCCGGTGCATCCACCCGATGCGCTCAACTATGGGGCGGGCGGGGCGAGATTCTTCCGCCCGACGTCGCTGCCAGGACTGTTCACGTTGCTCGAGACCTATCCGGCGGCGCAATTGGTCGCCGGTGCGACCGAGATCGGCGTGGAGCTGAACAAGAAGTTCAAGAGCTTTCCGCTCCTCATCTCGACGGAGGCCGTGCCGGAGCTCACCCGCATCGTCGCGACCGACCAAGCCTGGCATATCGGGGCGGCCGCCACCCTCACGAACATCGAGGAGGCTTTGAAAGGCGAATTTCCCTCGCTAGCCAAGATGCTCCGGGTGTTTGCCGCGCGGCAAATCCGCAACCGGGCCACGCTGGGCGGCAATCTCGTGACCGCCTCGCCGATCGGAGACAGCGCGCCCGTGCTGCTGACACTCGAGGCCCGGGTCGTGCTGGTCACCGCCAAGGGCGAGCGCACGATGCCGCTCGCGGACTTCTTTGTCGCCTACCGCAAGACGGCGTTAAGGCCCGGCGAAGTCATGCGGGAAATCGTGTTGCCGCGCGGCGGTCCGGGAAAGGGGCTGACCCGGCGCGTGGATTTCCTGAAGGTTTCCAAGCGTCGCGAGCTCGACATCAGCATCGTGGCCGCGGCGTTCTGTGTGGACGTGGATGCCGCGGGGATCGTGCGCAAGGCGCGACTGGCCTACGGCGGCGTGGCCGACCGGCCAGCGCGTGCGCTCAAGGCCGAAGCGGCGCTCACCGGGCATAGACTCGACGAACCGACCGTGGCGCAAGTTCTCGGCGACACCTTCCGGCCGATCGACGATGCGCGCGGTGGTGCCGACTACCGGCGCGGGTTGGTTGTAAGCTTGTGGGAGAAATTTATCACCGGGGAGCAAAGCGAGGCACAGGACGCGGACCTCGGCTTCGCCGGCAACCGCGCCTGGCCGGAGCCCGCCCCATCGCGGGCCCTGGGCCACGAAAGCGCCGCCGGCCATGTGACCGGGCGGGCACTCTATGTGGACGACACGGCGCAGCGCCGCCGCATGCTGGACGTCTGGCCGGTGTGCGCGCCACACGCCCGGGCTAAAATCCTCCGCCGCGAGGCCACCCGGGCCCGGCAGGCGCCCGGAGTGGTCGCGGTGCTGCTGGCGGAGGACATCCCGGGCGAGAACAACAGCGGCCCTGTGCGGCACGATGAGCCGATCCTCGCCGACCAGGAGGTTTGCTTTCACGGGCAGATGGTCGCCCTCGTGGTGGGCGAATCGCTGCCCGCCTGTCGCGCGGCGGCGGCGCTGGTCGAGGTGGACTACCAACCGCTGCCCGCCATCATCGGTCTGCCGGCCGCGATGGCTCAGGGCAGCTACCATACCGAACCGCACACCCTGAGGCGCGGCGATGCTCCGGCCGCCCTGGCCGCGGCGCCGGAGAGATTCACCGGCGAGTTCGAATTCGGCGGGCAGGAGCATTTTTATCTCGAGACGCAGGCGGCCTGGGCCGAGGCCGGCGAGGACGGCACGGTGCTGGTGAATTCCTCGACGCAGCACCCGGCGGAAATCCAGGCGATCGTAGCCGAGGTGTTGCACGTGGCAAAACACAAGGTGGTGGTGCAATCGCCGCGGATGGGCGGTGGCTTCGGTGGCAAGGAGACGCAAGGCAATGCCTTCGCGGCGCTCGTGGCGCTCGCGGCGGTGAAGACCGGCCGGCCGGTGCGCGTGCAGCTCGACCGCGACCTGGACATGAAACTGACGGGCAAGAGGCATCCGTTTCACGCCAGTTTTTCCGTCGGGCACGACCGGGAGGGCCGGTTGCTCGCCGTGCAGGTCGAGCTGGTCTCGGACGGCGGCTGGTCGCTGGACCTGTCGACGGCGATCTGCGACCGCGCCCTGTTTCATCTCGACAACGCCTACTACATCCCGGCGGTTCATTTCAGCGGGCGGGTGGCGAAAACCAACGTGACCTCGCACACGGCGTTCCGCGGCTTCGGCGGGCCGCAGGGCATGATCGTCATTGAGGAGATCATCGACCGGGTCGCGCGGCGGCTCGGCTTGCGGCCGGAGATGGTGCGCGAGCGCAACCTCTATCACGGGGCGGGAGAGACCAACCGCACCCACTACCAGGAGGACATCGGCGACAACCGCATCCGGGAGGTTTGGGAGCAAGTCAACGCCCGCGCCCGCTTTGGGGAACGCCGCGCCGAGATCGACGAATGGAACCGCTCGAATCCCCACATGAAGCGCGGGCTGGCGGTGACGCCGGTGAAGTTTGGCATCAGTTTCACGCTCACGCATTACAACCAGGCCGGGGCGCTGATTCATATCTATCAGGACGGCTCGGTGCAGGTGAATCACGGCGGCACCGAGATGGGGCAGGGGTTGCACACCAAACTTCTGGGCGTCGCCATGCGCGAGCTCGGGCTGCCGGCGGCGAGCATCCGGCTGATGACGACCAGCACCGACAAGGTGCCTAACACGTCGGCCACGGCGGCCTCAAGCGGCGCGGACCTGAATGGCATGGCGGTGGCGGCGGCGTGCACGATCCTGCGTGAGCGGCTGGCCCCGGTGGCGGCGGCGCTGCTCGAAACGACGTCCGACCGCGTGGAGTTTGTGGATGGGGAAGTGTGCGTGAAGGGCACGGCACAAGGCGTGGCGTTCGCAAAAGTCTGCGCGAAAGCCTACACGGAACGGATCAGCCTCTCGTCGACCGGCTACTACAAGACGCCGGGCATCCAGTGGGACTGGGTGAAGGCGGAGGGCCGGCCGTTTCATTATTTCGCCTGCGGAGCCGCGGTGGCCGAGGTGGAGGTGGACGGATTCTCCGGCATGCACCGGGTGCGGCGCGTGGACATCGTCCATGACGTTGGCGACTCCCTTAACCCTGGGGTGGACCGTGGCCAGATCGAGGGCGGTTTCGTGCAGGGCATGGGGTGGCTGACGCGGGAGGAGCTGCGCTGGGACCGGGCAGGCTGCCTGCTCACGCACAGCGCGAGCACGTACCAGATTCCGGCTTTCAGCGACGCGCCGATGGAGTTCAACGTCACGCTGCTGCCCAAAGCCACGCAGCCGGACACCATCCATGGCAGCAAGGCCGTGGGCGAGCCGCCGCTGATGCTGGCATTTTCGGTGCGCGAGGCCGTCCGCGACGCCGTGGCGGCGTTTGGTCCGGCCGGAGGTGAGGTCCGTCTGGCCTCACCGGCCACCGGCGAGGCGATCTATTCTGCCATTCAAGCCAGGATTAGGGCGTGAGAACCCCGGTGACATGGCTGTTCGGTCTGTTGCTGCTGACCTCGTGTCAGTCTGGTCGCCTGTCTGGCGCCCAGCCAAAGGCGGAGATCGAGGCCCGGACACAGGCCTATGCCGCGTCGCTGCTGGCGGGGCCTGCCGTCACGGCGGCTTTCTACACGGAGGACGGCGAGCTCGTCAGCGGGACGAACGGTTATCGCGGGCCCAAAGGAGTGCGTGAATTCCTCGAGCCAATCTGGAGCAAGGCGGATCTCGCTGATCCGAAGATGGTCGCCCAATCGATAGAGATTTTCGGCGACGTGGCCTACGAGTGGGGCACCTACTCGCAGCGGGCGGCGCTGAAGGGCCAACCGCTCAAGGAATACTCCGGCCGCTTTGTCACCCAATGGCGGCGTGGTCCCGACGGGCGGTGGTTGGTGGTCCGGATGATGACCAATCCGTGAGACGACCGACCGGTCGCAGCCTTCGCGGATAGATTGGCGCCATCGATTGCCGGGCTGTCGGGGCGGCGGCGGTCCCTACCTTTTCAGACGATCCCGCTCGGTCAGCAACTGGGCTGCGATGCTGAGCGCAATTTCGCGGGGGCTGTTGTTGCCGAAGGGCAAGCCGACCGGACAATGAAATTCCCTGGCCCGCTTGGCGGGCAGGCCGGCGGCGATCATCTCGCGACGGAGCACCTCGGCCTTGGCGTCGCTGCCGATGACCCCCACGAAGGGGAAATTCCGTTCTGCGAGGGCGCGCTGCAAGACCGGCCGGTCGCTGGCGTGGCCCCGCGTCAGGCAGAGCAGGAAGGCCCGCTCGGGCATCGACGGCACGAGATCAGCGGGATGGTCATGCTGGATATAACTGGCGTTGCGGGCCCGGGGGAGCCGGTCGAGCCACTCACGCCGTGGGTCGACGACGGTGAGCCGGCAGTCGAGCGGGGCGAGCACGGGCACCAGGGCCTGCACCACATGGCCCGCGCCGAAAATCCAAATGGGCCAGGCGGCGCCGGCGCCCCCCGCGGCGTGCGGCTCGAAATACAGCTTCACCGAGCCGCCACAGGTCATGCCCACGTCGGTCTTGAGCGCCCAGTTGGCGAACCGCGGGGCGACGGTGTTATCCGCGAGCATCGCGATCGCGGCGTCAATCGCCTTCGCCTCGACCTTGCCGCCACCGACGGTGCCGGCGTGGAGCCCGGCGGAAGTGACCAGCATCTTGGCCCCGGTATCCTGCGGGGTGCTGCCGAGTGATTCAGTGAGAATGACGAGCACGAAGGCCGTGCCCTCGCGTTCGAGGGCGACCAATTGTTCGTAGAGGGACGCGCTTTCCATGGCGGCAACGGGATGACTTGCCGGTCCTGGGCCGGTTCAGCCGCAGAACGACGTGCGGTGCCATTCCTGCCAGCGCTCGCGCTTGGCAAACATCGGCAACGAATCGGCGACCGGCTCGTCCTTGCCCAGCAGAAAATAGCGGGAGAAGAGCTCGTCGGCGGAGCCCCACACGAAACCGTAGGGGGGGCCCTCCTTCAGCACGGGCTTCTGATAGTAGAAATAGCCGAGGAGAGTGCCGCGGTATTTCAAGAGCTGCGCGACGCGGTCCCGGTAGGCGGGGCGACGGTCCGGCAGGAGGGAGCACAAGAAAGTTCGCTCGTAGATGTAGTCGAAGGAGGCGGCGGGAAAATCGTAGGAGAAGAAATCACCCGTGATGATGTGCTTGGCCAAGGCCGGACCGGCGGACTTGCGGGCCAGCTCGGCGGCGGCGGGCGAAAAGTCCAGCGCGGTGACCTCAAAGCCAGCCGCGGCGAAGGCCGTGATCTCCTGACCCGAGCCACAACCGGGGATGAGCACGCGGCGCCGGGTGGTGGGACCGGAGCCTTTCGGCTTGGCCTTGAGGAATTTCTGCAGATCGGCCGGCACGCCGCCAAAGTCCCACGGAGTCTTGCCGCCCACGTAGCGGGTGGTCCAGAAGTCCGGATGACTGGGGTGGGTCTTGTCCATGCAAGAACGTATATGGGAAGTGACAGAGGGTAACTGGGAAGGCCGTTAGTCAAGCCGGACAATGCTGACGCGGCGGATTTCAAAGGGTGTGCCTTCGAACTGGAAGCCGACGCGGCCGGCGGAGGGGGTCACCCGGGTAATCTTGTTCTGCCGGACGCCATTGATGAATACCTCGACGGTGTCACCGCGACAGGTGACGTCGCAGGCGTTCCATTCGCCAGCGGGCTTCTCGCTGTCGGGCGCGGTGCGCGTCTTGATGGCGGTGGCGGCGCCGGGCGCGCTCGTCAACGGCTCCGCGAACGAGGCGCCGGCCATGGGCAGGAGGTCCCCGGCGGACCCGTGCTTGGTTTGAATCTGCAGGCACAGCGGCCAGGCCCGGTCCTTCAGGCCGGAGCTGATGTGGACGAGCACGCCGCTGTTGCCGGACTGGCCCGGCCAGCGCCATTCGGCGTGCAGGCGGTAATTCTCATAGCTGGCCGTGGTGGCGATGAATCCGACGGGCCTGCCGGCGGCGGCAATGACGCCTTCGGGCAAAAGCCGGCAGACCGCGCTCATGTCGGCGGTCGGAACCGCGACAAATTCCCAGCCGGCAAAGTCATGGCCGTTGAAGAGGTCGCCCACGGGAGGCGCGGCCAAGACCGGAGCGGCCAGCAGGATCAGCGTGGGGAGAATGCGGCCGGGGAAACGCATAGGGGCCCAAGTTAGCAGGTTTGTCCCGTAGGTGGAGCGCAATTTAACGTGAATTTACGACCGGAAACGGATGAAGCGGCGCCCGGATGTGCCGATGACAGGCCATGATCCCGACGCTGTCTTTTTTCCGCCCGACGGCGGAGACGCTGGTGCGTCGGCTGAAGAACCTGCCACCGGCACCCAAGGTGCTGCACAAGTTGCAGCGCCTGGTGCTCAAGCCGGACGCTTCGATCGACCAGATCGCCGACGTGATCGCCATGGAACCCGGCCTGTCCGCCCGCGTCATGAAGATGGCCCAGAGCACGGAATTCGGGCGCGGTGCGCAGGTCGACAGCATCGTCGAGGCCGTGCAACGCGTCGGCCTCAAGGGCGTGCACGAACTGGTGACCTATGCCGTGGCCGCGGCACTGGTCGGACAGGATCTGCCCACCTACAAACTTGATGCGCAACTGCTGTGGTCGCGCGCCATCGCGTGCGCACTGGCCGCGGGCAGCCTGGCCGACCGGGCCGGGTTGCCCCGGCGCGATGCCTACACGGCGGGGCTCGTGCACGGCATCGGGTTGATGGTGATCGACCGGCATTCGGCGGCGCTGCGCACGCCGCGCGTGCTGGCCTCGTCCGGTTATCCCGTGGATTTTGCCCCGGCCGAAGAGGAATGGCTTGGCTTCAACCACGCCGAGGTCGGCGCCGAGCTGCTGGAGCTGTGGGGATTTTCGGAGCCGGTCGTGGCCGCGGTGCGCTTTCAATTGCAGCCGGGGGCAGCCCGCGAGCACCGGCAACTGGCCATGATCCTGGCGACAGCCCGCTGGGCGCGCTCCTTGTTTTGCGTGGCCGATGAAACCATCCCGGATCTGCCGGCGGCAGAGTGGCTGGAGGAGTCTCGGGTCGCGATCGACGGCTTCGGCGGCTGGTTGGATGAGGTGCGCCGCGGCTACACCGTGGCGTGCCACGAGATGCGGCTGGGGTGACATCCACATTAAGGTGGTCGCGAAACGTGCCGATGGGAGGGGAGCCATTCAAGCCACGTCCACGCCACCGCCATGAATGCGATTATCCGCTGCTGTCTTCTTTTCGCCGCCTTGGGCGCAGGTGAGATGTTTGCCGACCCGGCTGCCGTGCGCGTGGTCGCCAGCTCCGACCTGCGGCTGGTCATTGTCGACTCGGCCAGGGCCACGCCCGCCCGTGAGGCCCTGCACCGGGCGTTTGCTGCGAGCCTCGGCCAGGCCATGGGCGAAGCCGTAGGCGGCAAGGTGTCAGTACAGATGAAGTGCCTGAGTGCCAACGAAGCCGCCTTCGGTCTGACGAACGGTGGCTGCCACGTCGTGTTATCAATCGGCAAGACCCTGCCGCGACCGCTGGTGTTGAGCGGCATGTCGCGGCTTGCCGCGACCCTGGGTGCGGACAAGAGCAGGCAGGAGGCCTTCCTGATCTTCTCGAACGAGGACCCGGGCCTGCAAAAACTGCTGACGACGTCGTTTGCCTCGGCGATCACCGACGCCAGGTTTCTCGACGCGCTCGACGGCGGCTTCGACAATGCACCCGATCCGACCAAGGCGCAGAAGCTGGCCTCGACCGGGCCCTAGCTCCGCCAGTCTCGCTAGATCAGGCCCAGCTTCATCTTTCCCTCTTCGCTGATCATACTCTGGTTCCAAGGCGGTTCCCAAGTGATGCGAACGTCGGCTGCAGCGACGCCGGGGACTAGGAGAATCTTGGACTTGGCGTCCTCGGCGATGGCCGGACCCATGCCGCAGCCGGGTGCCGTGAGCGTCATGGCGACGTCCACCTTGAAGCTGCCTTCGTCGGCCTTGCCGACGTCCATGCTGTAGACGAGGCCGAGGTCGACGATGTTGACGGGAATCTCGGGGTCGAAAACCTTGCGCAGCTGGTCCCAGATGGCCGTGGGGTCGGGCGCGCCGTCCGCGAGCGTGGCGGCGTTGACCGTCTGTATGGCCACCGTCTCGCCGATCGCATCGGCGTCCTTGCCGTCAAGCCGGAACAGGCCGGTGGAGGTTTGGACGGTATAGCTCCCGCCGAGGACCTGGTGGATGAAGACGGAATCACCGGCGAAGAGCGTCTGCTTGTCGCCGCTGGGGATCTGCGTGACGGTGACTTCGCGGGTGAGGGTGCGGTCGCGGTTGTCGGTCATGGGATTTGGACAGAATGGGCGGAATTTCCAGAATGGGTGGAGCCCCGGCTCGAATCTATTTTGTTAATTCTGTCGAAAGTTCATTGCTTGAAGTTCACGCGGATGATCTCGGTCAAGATGTCGTGCAGTTCCTGATGCTCGATCTTGCCGAGGACTTCCTCGAAGAAGCCGAAGACGAGGAGTTCCTGCGCCTGCGCGGCGCGGATGCCGCGGGACTCGAGGTAGAATTCCTGCTCGCGGTCGATCCGGGCCGAGGTGGCACCGTGGGTGCAGCGGACGTCGTTGGCCTGGATTTCAAGGCCGGGCAGCGAGTTGGCCTCGGCCTCGTCGCTGAGCATCAGGTTGCGGTTGCTCTGGTAGG
>CAZZDB010000170.1:0-8652 GCA_964652485.1 uncultured Oleiharenicola sp. | reverse complement strand
CTGACCTTGGCGCCTGCAACCGGCTCGCCAAAGAAGTAGCGCGCATTAATCGTGGCCTGGATCGAATTGCCCTGCAGCACGCGCGTCACCGCGGGCTTCACAGTGACCTGATACTCGGGCTTCTTGTAATCCTCGACGTAGAAGCTACCGGTGCCGCCGATGCTCTGCTCGGCAAACTCGACGTCGTAATAGCCCAGCGCCGCATCCGATCCGAGGTCGAGGTCCAAAGCGGCTGTTCCGTGCGGCGAAAGGGTCACCTGTTTCCGGAGAACCTCTTTATTATCGGGACCGCGGACGGTGAGCGTGACTGACTGCGGCCCGGGTAACACGAGGGTATCGTTCTGTTCCTGACGCACAATTCCCTTGATGTGCACGGTGTCGCCTGGCCGGTAGACGGGCCTGTCGGTATAGATATAGGAACGTTCCGTTTGCGTTCCGTTGTCCTGGAAGTTGTAGCCCCACGCCCAGAGCGTGCCATCGGTCCGGATGAAATAGGTGGCACCCTCACCGGCGGTCAGGGCGGCAACATTGCTGCCATTGATCACCTGAACCGGACTAAGTTGCTGGCTCGTGCTCAACCCCGCCATGAGCCCCGCCTCCAGTCCAGTGACCCAAAGCGAACCGTCCAGTCGGGTAAATGCGCTTTGATTGGGCCTCAAGCCACCGATGAGGGCCACATTGTCGCCGACCTGCACCGGCTTGCTCTGGCTGTTGAGGGTCCCATCGCCCAATTGTCCGTAATACCCGTAGCCCAAAGTCCAACGCGTCCCGTCGGCCCGCAAGAAGATGGTGTAGTTTCCCGCTGCCGCCACCGCGACAACGGCCGGCGGCACATAGACTGTCAGGGTGGCCGCATCGCTGGTCGCGCTCCCGGCGGAATTAGTGGCGACGACGCGATAGCTCCCTGCATCGCCCGGCGACACAGTTGCGATGGTATATGAACTGTTGGTCGCCCCATTGATATTTACACTGTCTTTCTGCCATTGGAAAGTTGGCGCAGGGTTGCCGCTGGCCGCGGCGGTAAAGGTGACGGCGGTTCCCGCGGCTACCGTCTGGCCAAACGGGTGAATCGTGATGATGGGAGCAACCGCATTGACCGTGAGGGTTGCGCCGTTGCTGGCTGCCGTCCCCGCTATATTGCTCGCCATACAGCGGAATTGGTCGCCGCTCATTGCCAGGGTGGTGCTGGATACGTTCAACGTGCTTGTCGTCACCCCGGAGTAACTGCCCCCGTTGCTCAAGACGACCCACGAGCCACTACCAGCCGGCATCCATTGCCACTGATAGCTCGGTGCGGGATTGCCACCGGCCGCGACACTGAATTGTGCGCTCTGGCCGACGTTGACCGACTGGTTGGCTGGCTGGCTGGTGATGACCGGCGAAGAGACCGAAATAACAGTAAGCCCCGCGGCATTGGACGTCGCACTGCCTTGTGTGTTGCTGGCCACACAGCGGAACTGATCACCACTCATCCCGGTCGTAGTGTTGCTGACGGAAAGGGTGGTCGTGGTGGCTCCGGAGTAACTGCCTCCGTTACTGATATCACTCCATGAACCGCCACCGGCTGCCAGACGTTGCCACTGATAACTGGGTGCGGGATTTGCACTGGCCGCCACACTGAACTGTGCCGTCGCCCCTGCAGTTACCGATTGGTTCGAGGGCTGGCTGGTGATAGACGGAGCCGTCGTCGCGCTGCCACCCAGCGTCCCTGTAATCGTGTATTGCCCGATGCTGCCGTAGCTGGAGTAGCCGTAGTCGCCCGCTCCCGGGTTGCCCGCCCGCCCCGCCCCTTGGATTTTGATGTAATAGGTCCCCGCTCCCACGGTGGTCGTGATCGAGGCATTGAGCGTGGTATCCGGATTGGAGCTGGCCACAATATTGCCATTGCCGTCCTGCAACTCCATGAGGATGTCGAGGTCGGCCTGTTTGGGATAGGCGTTGGGCGGGTTGGCATTGATGGTGACATTCGTCGCCGAGTTCAGCGTAAAGGAATAGAAGTCGATGTCCGCCGCATTGGAAATGATTCCCGACACATTCAGGGAGCCGGAAGAGACATCCACTGTGGCTGCGGTGGCCCGTGAATTCCCCGCTTCATCGGCCACGTAGCCAGTCGCGTTGGTGAAAGAGTATCCTGCGAGTGAAAAGCTGACCGTGCCGGAAATAACCCCGATGTCGTCTTCCTGATTGTTGGCACCCGGATACTCGCCTTTGCTCCATTGGACGAGGTTCTCGTAGTAGCCGGCACCCATGATGGGCGCCCAGCCCACCGCACTGTTCGCATCACCATGGCCGTAGTAATACTCGCCGGTGGCATCGGAGTATCCGGCCAACGGGGGATTGCGCCCGTCATGGATCAAACCGAAAGTGTGTCCGAGTTCGTGCGCGGCGGCCTCGGCCACGCCATTGACCGTGGTGTTGAACACCCAGGCCGGAACATCGACGTTGAAGGCGTAATAAGGTGCGCCAGCCAGGTTGAAGCTGCCCCATAAAGCCACACCCCCGGCGCCGGGCGCGGCGGCGTCATTCGAAGTGATGATGATGCGCATGCGCTGACCGAGGGGGGCGGAGGCGTAGCGACTAGGATCGGTCGTGATGTCGATGTTGAACGGCCAGTAGTCCTCCTTCACCCGGTTCCAGACCTCGACGATCTGAGCGTTGCTCAGTGTTGAGGCCGGCGCCACGATGGTATTGCCATTGTTCCAGTCCGGATCAGTCACGGTCGCCCCATCGAAAACCAGATAGAGCACAGCCGTGGCGGACGGGCGGCTGCTCAGCAGCGGTGGCGCCATTTGCGGCAACGGCGCAGAGACAGTCGGGATGTTCCCGGCCGTCATCGGCTCCCGCGGAAACGGAAAACAAACAACGTTGCCCAGCGGCAACTCTTGCACGCTCTCCGTTGCCGATGGTGCAGGCATGATCACATAGGCCAGTTGCTTCTCCGGCATCAGCACTCGGCCACTGAGTCCGAGGGCGCTGCTTGAGAGCGAAAATGAGCCCGCCTGTGATCCGGTCAGGCTGCCGCCAACCCGGACCACGCCGTTGGCATCAACGAGCGCGAGATTGACCACCCCTGTTGCTTCCCCACCGCCGGGCAGCGGGATTACGATCTGACTGCCGCGCTGGAGGCCGCTCAAGAAGGGCATTGTCGCCGCATCAAAGCTGGCGATGCGCCCTTTGGTTACAGCCGGCTCTATTCCGCTTCCGGCAATCGCTGCCGCCTGAGTCACGTTTTGTCCCGTGGTCGAGCTGGCTGTACCCGGTTGTTTGGCAACATCCGGATTCGCGGTCTGGGTGTCTTTGCCTTTGCCATCCTGGCTCGGTGACTGGACCGGAGCTGACCGGGTCGCAGCTTGCACAGACTTGGGTCCGGAGCCTCGTTTGGTAAATTGCCAGACCGTGAGAGCCACGGCCCCCAACAGCAGTGCCACGAGGGCAATATGTCTTTTGGTCATGGCGCCGGGTTAATAGCTGAAGCCCTTCATTTCGTTCGCAATCGTGCCCACGCTCGCAACTGAAACCCGGCGCGATCCGCGGCGACTGGGACTTGGACTGGTTTGAGGGGCGGCAGGCATTAAAGTCCGGGGCTGCGCATCGTAGTGATGCAGGTGCTCAAAACATTGCTGTTGTCGCATCATCCCGCCTGGCCCCTGGCTGTCCGATGCACCACGATAATTACTGGGAAGCAAAAGTCCCGGCAAGACCGGAGTTGAGGCACGGAGGGCCTCCGAATGACACAATGAGCGACCTTATGCCAATCGATATGTCTTCTCATGGCAACCGGTGCGCACTCCGCAGCGCCAGCCCCGTTCACCCAATCGTAACACCACGTTCCGACCAGCTTGTTCCCCCCGGGGATATTTTGGTGGAATCTCCGGCCACTCTGGCTTCTCTAATGTCTGCCATGACTACCCGTCTGTTCCGCCCCACCGCCTCCTTGATTGCCGGATTGGTCTTCGCGACCGGTCTTTTCGCCCAAAATGCCAAGCTCGTCCTCCCCGATGCCAGCCCCGCGGCCACCCTAAAACAGCGGGTCGGCGTCACCGACATCGAATTTTCCTATTCGCGTCCGAGCATGAAAGGCCGCGAGGTCTTCGGCAACCTCGTCCCCTACGACAAGGTTTGGCGCACCGGCGCGAACACGGCCACCAAGGTCACCTTCAGCACCGACGTGAAGCTCAACGGCACCGCCGTCCCCGCCGGCACCTACGAGCTCTTCACCATTCCCGGCAAGACCGAGTGGACCGTCATCATCCACAAGAACATGTCCCAATGGGGCGCCTACGCCTACGACCAAAAGAACGACGTCGCCCGCTTCAAGGCCACCCCTACGGTCAACCCGTATGTCGTCGAGTCCTTCACCATCGGCACCGGCGACCTCCGCGACGACTCCGCCACGATCTACCTCGTGTGGGAAAAGACCCGCGTGTCCGTCAAGCTTGAGGTCGACACCGTCGCCACGCTCGTGCCGCAGATCGAGGCGGTCATGGCCTCCGCCGAACCGAAGAAACCCTACGTCCCGGCCGCGATGTTCTACCTCGACCACAACCTCGACCTGAAAAAGGCCGCCGCCTGGATGGACGCCGCCATCGCCGCGCAGCCCGACGCCTTTTACCTCGTCTATCGCAAGGCGCTGATCCTCGCCAAGGCCGGCGACAAAGCCGGTGCCATCGCCACCGCCCGGGCCTCGATCGAGGGGGCCAACAAGGCCGGTGGCGCGGTGAAGGACGAATACATCCACCTGAATGAGGTCTTGATCGACAGCCTGCGCTGACCGACCCCCCTACCCTCCCACGGGCCGCGCCTTCGTGAAGACGCGGCCCTTTTCACCCGCCTTTGTCCACCGTCACCCACGGAGTCATCATGAACCTCATCCGCCCCGCCCTCACCGCCCTCGCGCTCGTCATCGCCACCAGCCTTGGCGCGCAAAACGTGTCCGCTCCGGCCGCGCCGCGCGCCCGCACCAGCCCACACGACACGATCAGCGCACGCATCGATAACAACCGCGTCACCATCGTCTACGGCCGACCCTACACCAAGGATCCGAAGACCGGCCAGCCCCGCAAGGTCTGGGGCGCCCTCGTGCCCGCCGGCAAACCCTGGCGCACCGGGGCCGACGAGGCCACGCTGCTTGTCACCCAGCAGCCGCTGGATCTCGGCGGCACCGTCCTGCCCGCCGGCGCCTACACGCTCTACACCCTTCTCGCTGACGACGGCTCTGCCCAATTGCTCATCAACCGCCAGATCGGCCAGTGGGGCGCCGATCCCTACGACGCCGGGCAGGAGTTCGCCCGCGTCGCGCTGAAGAAGGATTCGCTCGAGACCGCCGTGGACCAGTTCACGATGGCGCTCGAAAAGAATCCCACCGGCGGCGGTGTCCTCAAGCTGGTGTGGGAGAACACGCAGTTCTCGATGGCTTACACCGTCAAAAAATAACCGCCGCCATGCCTTTGCTGTCCCGGCGCTGGTGCCCTGCCCTGCTCGGCACGCTCATTCCCCTTGCCTTCAACCCCGCCGGGGCCTCCGACCTGCTGGCGCCCAATGCCATCCTGCATGAGCTGAAAAGTTTCAAGGAGACGGGCACGGTCCTGCATGTCGGCGCCCATCCCGACGACGAGAACACGGAGCTTATCACCTGGCTGTCACTTGGCCGCGGTTACCGCACCGGCTACCTCTCGATCACGCGCGGCGACGGCGGCCAGAATGAGCTGGGCAAGGAGTTCGACGCGAAGCTTGGTGTCCTGCGCACGCAGGAACTGCTCGCCGCCCGCCGGCTCGACGGCGGGCGGCAATTCTTCACCCGCGCCATCGACTTCGGCTTTTCCAAGAATCCCGAGGAAACGCTCCGCATCTGGAACCACAATGAGGTGCTCTCCGACGTCGTCCGGGTGATCCGGCAGTTTCGTCCCGATGTCATCGTCACCCGCTTCCCCATTCCCCCCGGCAGCGGCGGCCACGGCCATCACACCGCCTCGGCCATCCTAGCCGTCGAGGCATTCAAGCTCGCGGGCGACCCCAAGGCTTTCCCCGAGCAACTCGCGCAGGGCCTCACAGTGTGGCAGCCGAAGCGCGTGCTCTGGAACTCCTTTCGCTTCGGCAACGCCCCGCAGCCGCTAAACGGTCCCACGATCCAGGCCGACATCGGCGGCACCGATGCGACGACCGGCGAATCCTTCGGCGTCATCGCCGCGCGCAGCCGCTCGATGCACAAGACCCAGGGCCTCGGCGGATTTACCAGCCGCGTCGGCAACGGTCCGAACCTGCAGACCTTCATGCTGCTGGCCGGAGCTGTGCCAGCGTCCGATCTTATGGACGGCGTCGACACGACCTGGGCCCGCGTGCCCGGCGGCGCCGAAATCGGCGCCCTCGTCGATGGCGCCATCGCGCAGTACAAGGCCGACGATCCCGCCGCCTCGGTGCCGGCGCTGCTCGCGATTCGCGCCCGGCTGGCGGCCTTGCCCACGGACCCGCTGGTCGCCGACAAGCGCACCCAGCTCGACCGCATCCTGCAGTCCTGCCTCGGCCTGACCGCGCAGACCACCCTCGCACACGCCGATGTCGTGCCGGGCGAGGCCATCGCACTGCACCACACCGCCACCGTCACCTCGGGCGTGCCGGTGCGCTGGCTCGGTGTGCGTTTTCCCGATTCCGCACCGGTCAAACCAGGGGACGCGATTGCGCTGACCCGCGGGCAGCCCGCGGGTCGGGACACCGCGACGGTGCTGTCCATCCATGCGTCGCTGACCCAGCCTTACTGGCTGCGGGAGGATCCGTCACCCGGACTCTATGCCGTGAACGACCCGAATCTCATCGGCCGACCGGAGGCACCGACGGTGTTTCCAGTCGAGCAGCTCTTCGAGGTCGGCGGGCAGACGCTCGTGGTGGCGGACGAGCCGGTGCAACCCCTTCACGCCCGGCCGGGCGAGCGGACCAGCCAGCCGATCGAGGTGGTCGGCCCGGTCTCACTCGCCTGGGCGCATCCCCTCGAACTCATGGCGCCGGGCACGACGAAAACCATCACCCTCGAGCTCACCGCCGCGCGCCCGGACGTCAGCGGCACCCTGCAGGTCGAGGCGCCCGCCGGCTGGAAGATCGCACCGGCGTCGCGCGAATTCCGCCTCGGTGCCGTCGGCACCCGCACGCCGTTTGCTTTCGAGCTCACCGCGCCCGCCGGGCCGGCCGAGGCGCGCATCTCCGTGCGCGCCGCCGTGGGCCCCCGCCGCTACCACCGCGACCGGATCGAGCTGCGTTACGAGCACCTGCCGGTGCAACTCCTGCAATTCGACGCCACGCTCCACGCGGTCACGTTCGATCTCGGCATCCGCGCCCGCCACGTCGGCTACCTGCCGGGCGCGGGCGATTCCGTCGCCGAGGCGCTGGAGCAGATGGGCTGCACCGTGCGGACGCTCACCGGGGCCGAGCTCACGCCGGAAAAGCTCGCCGGACTGGACGCCGTCGTGATCGGCGTGCGCGCCTTCAACGAGCGCACCGACCTCAAGGCCGCGCTGCCAGGCCTGTTCGCGTGGGTCGAGGCGGGCGGCACGGTCATCGCCCAATACAACCGGCCCAACGGCCTGAAGGCCACGCCGCTCGGGCCCTACGAGCTCTCCATCGAGGGACCGGCGCCGCAGCTGCGCGTGACGGACGAGACAGCCCCGGTCACCTTCCTCGCGCCGGGTCATGCCGCGCTCACCACGCCGAACCGGATCACCGCCGCGGATTTCGGCGGCTGGGTGCAGGAACGCGGGACCTATTTCCCCAGCAAATGGGACGAGGCGCACTACACCGCGATTCTCGCGATGAGTGACCCGGGTGAGGCGCCGCTCAAGAGCAGCCTGCTCGTCGCCGCGCACGGCAAGGGCTTCTATGTCTACGCCGGCGTGGCCTTCTTCCGCCAGCTGCCGGCCGGCGTGCCGGGCGCCTATCGGCTGTTCGCCAACCTGCTCTCCCTCGGCCAGTGAACCGCCCGTCCCCGCCCGAACCCGACGAGGCGACCACCGGCCTGCCCGGCTTCCGGTCGTGGCGGACGGTCTACGGCTTCGTGCTCGGTGTGTTTGTGCTCTGGGTCGTGCTGCTCGCGGTGCTGACGGAGCTGTATTCGTGAACACCCTCGACTACATCGTCCTGCTCGGCGTGCTCGTCTCCATCGCCGCCTATGGGATGTGGCGCACGCGCGGCCGCCAGGACCTGCACGCCTACCTCAAGGGTTCGAACGAGACACGGTGGTTCACCATCGGCCTCTCGGTGATGGCCACCCAGGCCAGCGCCATCACGTTCCTCTCGACGCCTGGCCAGGGCTATGAGAGCGGCCTGGGGTTTGTGCAGAACTATTTCGGCGCGCCGCTCGCGCTGATCATCATCGCCGTGGTCTTCCTGCCGATCTACCGGCGCCTGAACGTCTACACCGCCTACGAATTTCTCGGCAAGCGGTTCGACTCGAAGACCCGCCTGCTCGGCGCCGGTCTGTTCCTCCTGCAGCGCGGGCTCGGCGCCGGCATCACCATCTACGCGCCGGCCATCGTGCTCTCCACGGTGATGGGCTGGTCGCTCGGCGCCACCATCGTCTGCACCGGCGTGCTGGTCATCGTCTATACCGTGACCGGCGGCAGCGACGCCGTGAACCTCACGCAGAAATACCAGATCGGCGTCATCTTC
>CAZZDB010000169.1:0-8699 GCA_964652485.1 uncultured Oleiharenicola sp. | reverse complement strand
CGACGATCTCGAGGTGCGAGGGATTGGCGGCGAGGCGGACCTCGACCTTCTTGCCGGACGTTGTGGTGAGGATCGACTCGTAACCGAGATGATACTTTACGTCGCCGTCGCCCGCGACGGTGTCGGGAATGTAGTTTTCGGAGAACTGCTCGAAGAGCAGGTCGAACGATTTGCGCATGACGCTGCAGAGGACGTTGAGCCGGCCGCGGTGGGCCATGCCCATGACGATCTCCTCGATGCCGGAACCGGGGCAGTGGTCGATCACGGCGTCGAGCGCGGCGATGATGGTCTCGCCACCTTCGAGAGAAAAGCGTTTCTGGCCGACGTATTTCGTGTGGAGGAATTTCTCGAACAGCTCAGCCTTGTGGACGCGGCGGAGGATGCGGACTTTCTGGGGCTTGGTGAACTTCGGCTGGAGTCGGGTGGACTCGATGCGCTCCTGCAGCCAGCGGCGGCAGTCGGTATCCTGGATGTGGGCATATTCCACACCGACGTGACCGCAGTAAGTCTGTTGGAGCGCAGTAACGATTTCGCGGAGCTTCATCTGGCCGCCGCCGAGGTAGGTGCCGGTGTCGAACACCGAATCGAGGTCGGCGTCGCCGAGGTTGAACTGCGAGAGCTGCAGCTTCGACTGGGCCGGCGGGGGTCCGCTGAGGGGATCGAGGTGCGCCTGAGTGTGGCCGATCGCACGGTAGGCGTTGATCAGATAGTGGACATGGGCCTGCTTGAGGTTGTCGCCGGTCAGAATGCTGACGGCCACGGCGGCTGGAGGCTGGCCGCTATTGCCAAGAGCGAAGCCCTGGAAGAACGCGCGCCATGTCGGGTCGACCGACTCGGGGTTGTCGAGCCAGCGCTGGTGGTATTCCTCAATGAGGCCGGCGTTGGCCTGCGTGGAAACAGAAACTGGGTTCATGGAAATTGATGGACGAAAGGGAAAGGGACCATCGCCGGCTCATTAGCGGGCGCAATAGCAAGCGCGGGAAGTTAAAGGGAGCACCGGCTCTTCATTGAGACAAGTCGTTTTGCTCCCAGAGTCGCGGATGAACGGGAAATAATGCCGGACTTGCAGGCGGGGTAAGAATGGCTACTTCATGGCGTGACATATGCCGGAAACGTACATCAAAGCGGCCCTTATCCGACTCCATGCGGGGATAAAGAGTTCTGATGGAGTCG
The DNA here is from genome assembly GCA_964652485.1 of uncultured Oleiharenicola sp. Classification (GTDB taxonomy): domain Bacteria; phylum Verrucomicrobiota; class Verrucomicrobiia; order Opitutales; family Opitutaceae; genus Lacunisphaera. The sequence continues at coordinate 7,526 of CAZZDB010000169.1, read as the reverse complement.
TGATTTCCGCCGCGTTGAATGACATCGAGACCCTGTTGGCGGTTCATCAGGCGGCGTTGCATCCGCAGCTCGTGCATTTCCTTACCGGCCGTAGCTATGCCAAGGCGCTGGCGTATCTTGGTGGCGGGAATGAGCTGACAAGCAAGCCGGCTTCACCTCCGGGCGGCTGCGGAGGCGGCCATGAGTAACTCGGATAAGATCCCGACTGATGGCGGACAATCGCTCGGTCAGAATCCGTTCGGGGCGCTGGGCGGCGGCGGACTACCCGTGGGTCCACGGTCGGCCGTAGGCAAGCTCACACCGCCGGTTGCTCCGGCAAAGAACCGCGGCCGGGTGGACATTCTCCGGGAGACCGCCGGTCGCGGCGGGAAAACCGTGACGATCGCGACCAACTTCATCGGCATCGGCCTGCCGGAAAAGGAGCAGCTGGCAAAAAAGATGCGGAACGCCTGTGGCGCCGGCGGCACCGTGAAGGACGGACGCATTGAGATCCAAGGAGACCGGCGTGAGATCATCGCGCGGATACTCGCCGAGGCCGGCTTCCGGCCGGTCTTCGCGGGAGGTTAGGCTGCCAGGCCCGCGGCGAGGGCTAGGGCGCTCTTCGCGCGGTTCATGATGTAGAGGTGATAGCCGGGGGCGCCGTTGGCCAGCAGGCCGCGGATCTGGTCGAGCGCCCAGTCCAGGCCCATCATCTCCACGACGTCGGCGTTCTCGGCGGCGACCTCGAGCCGGGTGACCAGCTGTCGCGGTAACTGGGCGCCGCACATTTCCGTGAATCGCCGGACCTGTTTCAGTGAAAGCACAGGCATGATGCCGGGAACGATCGGCACCGTGATACCGCCGGCGCGGCATTTTTCCACGAAGCGGTAGTAAACCGTGTTGTCGAAAAAAAGCTGCGTCGTGATGAATGCCGCACCCGCATCCACCTTGCGGCGAAGGTGGGTCAGATCGACATCGAGCGACGGAGCCTCGGGATGTTTCTCGGGATAACCCGCGACGCCGAGGCAGAAATCCGCATGGCGCGACTTGAGCAGCGCGACGAGTTCGCTGGCATGGCTGAGTCCGTCGGCCGCGGTGCGAAACTGGGTGTCACCCTTCGGCGGGTCGCCACGCAGCGTCATGATGTTGCGAAAACCGGCGGCGTGAAGCTGGTCGGCGGTCTCCCCGAGTTCGGCGCGCGAATGGCCGACGCACGTGAGATGGGGCATGACCGTGAAGCCGAAGTCGTTTTTCAGCATCGCACTGGCCTTGGCGCTGTGGTCTCGCGTCGTGCCGCCGGCCCCGTAGGTGACGGAGACGAAATCAGGCGCGATGCTTTTGAGTGCTGCCGCGGTGAGGCGCAGGGACTCCATGCCCGCATCATCCTTGGGCGGGAAAAACTCCAACGAGCGCACGGTGCGCTTCGTGGCGAGCAGTTCGGAAATGGGCCGATCAGCGATCATTGCCGAATCAATGCATCTGTATTCGATGATATGTAAAGCAAAGACTCATTGCTTGGGTAAGATGGCGGTAGTGACCTCTAGGATGACCTGATCGCTCGTATCCGCCACCGGGCTGAGAATGAAGTAGGGTGCGCGCCAGCGGGCATGGGTATTGATATACTTCGTCGTCGTATCTGACTTGCCCAGAACCATGTAGCGAAATCCGGATAACTGCCAGCGAACCGCAATGTCCTTGGGTTTGAGGCGTGGATCGAAAAGCCAGGCGGCATCGGGTGTCCAGAGTGGAACTGCTTCCGTGCCGATCGCTGCCAATGCTCTCGGTAACCCTGCATTGGCCGTAAGAATCCGCTTTCTTCCAGGGAGTCGCTCGATTTTCACACGAACTTGTTCCTCCTGCAGTCGCACGGAAGAGATGAACTGGTCACCGGCTTGCGGCCAGTCATGGAGAGCGGTGCGATAAGGGTTTTCCGGCAGGACCAGAGTTTTGGGAACGGACTCCAGAAAGACGATGACTACCGCGAGGGCGGCATACTTGGCCGCTTCCGCATGCCGGAGGAAGAGCCCGAGGGCGTAGGCGGCAACGACCGCCAGCAACGCGAACGCGGGGCCCAGCACGCGCAGCGAATAGAATAATCCGCCCGCCGTATAAAACACCGAGAGAAACCACAGCCCGGTCATCAGCCCCACGAACCAAGACACAACTTGCGCCTCGCGCAGACGCTGCACCAGCAAGACGACCAACGCGAGCAATCCGGCGCACGCGGGCAACGCCCACAGCAGAAGATACCGTCCCAGCATAAACCAGTCTGACGGCGACAGCAGGCTGAAACCATGCGGGGCCCGGAAGCTGTCATTCCAGTCACTGAAGACCTGATTCACCGGGAAAAGCCCGCCCAGATTGAGACTGTAGAGCGGGTTGCCCGTGAGCATCCACACCCGCACGGGCCAGAGGATGGCGGCAGGCAGCGCGATGGCGGCGATCACCACAATGGCCCGACGAGGCAGGCGCATCAGCCATGCGGCGGCCACGGCACCCGCGGCAAAGACCGGCCCGTATTCGCGCGTGCTGGCGGCGGCGAGGGCGAAGACCCCGGCGAGCGCGGCCCAACGGCGGCTGGTCTCAACGCGCAGGTGGTGCAGGCACCACACCAAGCCGACGATCCCCAATGCCATCAGTCCGGTTTCCTGTCCGATGACCACCGACCAGGTCAGCAGCGGGGACGCGGCGGCCAGCAGCACCGCGCGGCGGGCGACCACTTCGCCGCCCCAGCGGCTCCCGAGCCGCCAGATCAGTTCGTGCAGCGACAGCAGCTGGAGTGCGACGACCGGCGAGGTCCACAGGGCGTGCTTGCTGCCGGCGCAGGCGTAGGCCCAGGCATACAAGCTCGCGATGCCGGGCGGATAACTCTCGGCCCAGAAGTAGCGGACAAAATCCGCGCCGCTGCGCGGCGGATAAAAGTCGAGCGTGCCGAACCGCAGCATCTGCTCGGCCAGGTAGCTCCAGCGGAAGGAGACATCCGGTCCGCTCAACGGCTGGGCCACGAGCCGGTAGGCGACGATCAGCCAGAATGCGGCATAGAGTGGCACCCACGGGCCCATCTTCGTGAAACACGAGAACGAAGAGTTGAGCTCCTGCAGACCAGGGCGGACCGGCCGGGATCGGCCGGCCAGCGTCACCAAGCCGAGTGCGGCCGCGAGGGTGAGCAGGGAGATCGTCAGGCCCGTGCAGGCGAAAACCAGCACGGTGACATAGAGCACCGCCGCGGACGTAACGAAGGCCGCGGCGAGAGACCACGGCAGTCGCCATGCGCGCAAGACCATCGAGCCCGGCACCAGCAGGCCGGCGAGCAACAGCGTCAACCGCAGCAGGATCTCAATGAGGTCGGGCAGGTGCATGCGTCGCCCAGATCGCTAGCAGGCGCGGCCCGCGTTGCAACGCTGGCGTAGGGCGGGCTAGGTCGCGCCCTCGGCTTCGCGAGCCTTCTCCGTCTTCAGGCGCAACTGGCCGCAAGCGGCGTCGATGGCGTGGCCCTTCTCGCGGCGCAAGGTGACGGACACACCGCCATCGAACAGGACACTGGCAAATTTCTCCTGTCGCGTCAGACTCGGGCGCTTCCACGGCAGGCCCTCGACGGTGTTGTAGGGGATCAGATTGACGTGCGCATGGAGTTCGTAGGCAATGTCGCGAAGTTTCTCGGCCTGGTCGAGCGAGTCGTTGATCTCCTCGATGAGGATGAACTCGAGCGTGACCATGCGACCGTGCTTCTCCGAGAACTCACGCACGGCGGGCAGCAGTTCCTTGAGCGGCCACTTTTTGTTGACCGGCATGATCTGCTGGCGGACCGCGTCGGTGGCGCCGTGCAAGCTGATGGCGAGGCGGATGCCCAGCGGCTCGTCGGCCAGTTGCTTGATCCGAGGGACGAGGCCGGAGGTGGAAAGAGTGATGCGGCGGGCGCCGAAGCCGAGGCCCCACTCGGCGTTGAGAATCGTGAGGGCGCGGATGATGGCGTCGTAGTTGTGCAGCGGCTCACCCATACCCATGACGACGATGTTGTCGAACGAGGCCAGCTCGGCCCGGGCGCGGGGCGTGCGGTCGTCCTCCTGCTGGCAGACTTGGATGAGCTGGTGGACGATCTCGCCGGCCGAGAGGTTGCGTTTCAGGCCCTCCAGCCCGGAGGCGCAGAACCTACAGCCCATCGCGCAGCCGACCTGGGTGGAGATACAGATGGTCTTGCGTGAATTTTCCTGCCCGACGCCGAGTTGGGGCGCGCGGATGATCACGGTCTCGATGAGCGACTTGTCGCCCAACTCGAGCAGGAGCTTATCCGTAACATCCTCCGACTGCTTCGTAAGGACGAACGCGGTCGGCCGGAGCTCGAAGGTCGCGGCCAGCCAGACGCGCAGGGGAAGGGAGAGGTTCGTCATCTCGTCCCAGGTGCCGACGCGTTTCTTGTAGAGCCAGTCCATGATCTGCCGGGCGCGGAAAGCAGGATGCCCCTGACCGGTCAGGAGCGCGGTGAGCGACTCGAGGGTCTCCCCGTGGATGGCAGGCTTGACGGGCGTGAGGGGCATGGATGGCAGATTGACTTGGACAGGATTGGGAGGAATACGCAGAGTTCAAGATAAGCATGAATCTCATCCACCGGCACATCTTCGCCAACGTCGTGCTGACGTGCGGGGCGGCTGTGGGCATGTTCGCTTTCGTGTTGATGATCGGCAGCGTGCTGCAGGATCTGCTGGGTCATGTGCTGGCCGGGCAACTCGCCCCGGACACGCTGGTCCGCCTGATCGCGCTGACGATCCCGGTGGTGGTATCCTATGCCCTGCCGATGGGAATGTTGTCCGGAATTCTGCTCGTGCTGGGCCGGATGTCGGCGGATCGCGAGGTCACGGCCTTGCGGGCCTCGGGCCTGAGCGTGGCGTGGTTGTCGGCCCCCATTCTTTTCTTCGCCCTGCTCGGGGTGGGGTTGACCCTCCTGATCAATTTCCAGGTGATGCCGCGGGCCAAGGTGGCCTATGAAAAGGAACTGGCGCAGGCCGTGCAGCAGAATCCCCTGAGCTTCATCACGCCCCGGACCTTCATCCGCGATTTCCCGGGCATCGTCATCTATGCCGGGGAGAAGAATGGCGCCCAGCTGAAAGACTTCTGGCTCTGGGAGCTGGACGCGCAGAGCCGGGTAAAGCGCTTTGCCCGCGCCAACAGCGGCCGCCTCGCATTCGACGCGGCCAACAACAAACTCACGCTCACGCTGGAACACGGGCAGGGCGAAATGCGCGAAAACAAGGATCCGGAGAATTTCTCCCGGGCGCCGGCTGTCATGTCCTGGGAGTTGGCGCCGTTCGAGCTGCCGTTGACCAGACTGTCGGGGGCTGCGGCCGTGAATGTGAAGCAGCGCTGGCTGACCTTCGGCCAGCTGCTCGAGCGGTGGCGCCAGTTGAAGCGACCGGACCCGGCGCTGCCGGTCGCCGAACGCGAGAAACAGCGGATGCGTATCCAGATCACCATCCAGGAGAAATTTGCCACGGCGTTCTCGGTACTGTCGTTCGCGCTGATCGCGATTCCCCTCGGCTTGAAGGTTTCGCGGAAGGAAACCTCGGCCAATCTCGGCATCGGGCTCGCGTTGGCGATGGCCTACTATTTCGCCACGATCGTCGTCGGCTGGCTCGACAATCAACCCGCGCTCCGGCCCGATCTGCTGATGTGGCTCCCGAATCTCGCCTTCCAGTCGCTGGGGCTCTGGATGTTCTACAAGGTCGACCGGTCCTGATCGGGGATCAACCGGCTGCGCCTTGGGTGGCGACCAGGCCCGAGCGGCCGTCGATCGCTGCCTGGACGAAGGCACAGACGGGAATCTGGTCGCGCCGGGCCAGCAATTCGCGCGCGGCCTCCTCAAGCGACACCACCTCGATGTCGGCGGATTTGAGTGCGGCCAGAAGCTCCTGAAACACCGCGCGCCGGCCCATGCCTTCGATTTCCGCGTGGAGGGTGTAGACGTTCAAGGTATCGGGCCGCAGGAGTGACAACAGGTGCGGCACGAGGCGGTCGGCGGGGTATTTCGGCCGGCCCATCAGCTCGTCCAGGGTCGGCAGAGTCGTGGGAATCTCCAGCGTGGCAAAGGGGCGGTCGCCAATCCGGGCGAAAAAGGGCGCGGCGCCCCGGGTGTCGCTGGCGTAGAGCAGTCCGGCGCGGTCGTAGGCCTCGCGGCTGTGAGCGTTGGCCTGCCAGCCGGCGGCGCCGGCCGTCACGGCTTCGCTGCCGAAGATGCGGCGGAATTCGGTGCGCGCCGCGTCGAATTCTGCCTGCACCTCCGCTGGGCTCATCGTATGGACGTAATCCTGCCAGCGGTAGTGGTTGTAGCAGTGGATGCCGGTTTCGAAGCCGGCGTCCCGCACCGCGCGCATGACCGCCTCGTTGCGCCGGCCAATGTGGGGAGCCGGCAGGAGCGTGCCGTTGAGCAGCGTGCGCACGCCGTAGAGTTCGACGATGCTCGTGCGGCCGACTTTCTGGAGAAAGCCCGGGCGGAGGACCCGGGTGATGGCGCGACCCGTCTGATCCGGTCCGAGCGAAAAGAGAAACGTGGCCGGCACTCCGGCGGCGCAAAGGTCCGCCAGCAGGTTGGGCACGCCAAGCCGCGTGCCACGGTCGGTGTCGACGTCGATCTTCAGGGCGAGCCGGAGGGCCATGGGGCGGATCCGCGCCTACTCGAGCGAATAATCCTTGTGCGCGAGATGATAGTCGAGGGTGAGGCGGATGGCCGTCTTCAGGTCGACCTTGGGATTCCAGCCGAGTTGCTTCCGCACATTGGCGATCGAGGGCACACGCTTCTGGATATCCTGGTAATATTTGCCGAAGTATTTGCCGGAGGAGACGGTGACCACCCTGGCGTTGGCGGCGTGCTCGCGGTATTCGGGGTAGTGCCGGAAAGCGGCGATGATGTATTGCGCGAGCCGGGCGACGCTCACGTCGTTCTTCGGGTTGCCCAGGTTGAAGATCTGGCGCGAGGCCCGGCCATTCTTGTTCTCAATGATGCGGAGGAGGGCGTCGATGCCGTCGTCGATGAAGGTGAAGGAGCGGCATTGTTTGCCGCCGTCGACCAGCTGGATGGGCTTTTGGAAGATGACGTTCGAGATGAATTGGGTGAAGAGGCGCGAACTGCCCTCCTTTTGCTCGAAGACGTTGTCGAGCTTTGGTCCGATCCAGTTGAAGGGCCGGAACAGCGTATAATCGATGTTATCCCGCACGCCGTAGGCATAGATGACGCGGTCGAGGAGCTGCTTTGAACACGCGTAGATCCACCGCTGCTTGTCGATGGGGCCGTAGACCATGTTGGTGGTCTGCTCGTTGAGCTCGTGGTCGGGCGACATGCCATAGACTTCCGAGGTGGAGGGGAAGATGATGCGTTTCTTGTATTTCGCGCACTGGCGGACGACGGCGAGGTTCGATTCGAAATCCAGCTCGAAGACGCGGAGCGGATCCTTGACGTATTGGGCCGGGTTGGCGATGGCGACCAACGGGATGACGGCGTCGCATTTCTTCACGTGATACTCGATCCACTCGTGCGAGATCATGACGTCGCCCTCGAC
>CAZZDB010000168.1:0-8779 GCA_964652485.1 uncultured Oleiharenicola sp. | reverse complement strand
CCTGCTACAACGAGGAAGGCAACCTCCCCGAGTTGATCCGTTGCGTTCGGGAGGTCATGGCCCGGTTGCCCGGCTACCAATACGAACACATCTTCATCGACAACGCGTCCACGGACCGGACACTCGCGGTGCTCAAGCAGTTCGCCGCCGAGGACCGACGGGTCAAGATCATCGTAAATGCGCGGAACTTCGGCCACATCCGCTCGCCCTATCATGCCCTGCTGCAGGCCCGGGGCGATGCGGTCATTTCCGTGGTCGCGGATCTGCAGGATCCGCCGGAACTGATCCTCGACTTCGTGCGCGAGTGGGAAGCCGGGCACAAGGTGGTGGTCGGGGTCAAGACCCGCAGTCGGGAGAGCTGGTGGATGTATCGGGCGCGCGGGCTGTACTACCGGACGATCCGGCGTCTGGCCGACGTGGACCTGCTTGAGCAATTCACCGGCTTCGGCCTGTATGATCGGCGGATCATGGATGTGCTCCGCAGCCTGCGGGAGCCGTATCCCTATTTTCGCGGGCTGATCTCGGATGTGGGCTACGACATCAAACGGATTGAATACACCCAGCCCGGCCGGTTTCATGGGAAGACGAAGAACGGCTTCTTCGAGCTCTTCGACATGGCGCTCCTCGGCCTCACGAGTTACTCGAAGGTGCCGCTGCGGCTCGCGACCCTCGTAGGATTCTTCGCCGCGGGCCTGTCGCTGTTGGTGGGCTTCGGGTATCTCATCGCGAAGCTGTTTTTTTGGAACACCTTCACGGCCGGCGTTGCGCCCGTGATGGTCGGCATCTTCTTCCTCGGCTCGGTCCAGCTGTTTTTCATGGGGATCGTCGGCGAGTATGTCGGCGCGGTGTTCACGTATTCCCAAAACCGGCCGCTCGTCATCGAGAAGGAGCGGATCAATTTCTAAGAGGCCCACCGGACGGCGCTTCTCAGGAAACAATGGCCCGCCACGCGATCATGCAATCACTCCGCCCGCATGCCGATGAGCAATGGTGAAGCAGGGGCGACCGTCGGACGCTTCTGGCCGCCCTCGGGCCGCGGCCTTCCGGGCTGGACGCATGCTGCCCTCGTCGTCGTCGCACTCTTCCTGCTGGAATATTACTGGTGGAGCCCCAAGTTGCCGTTCAACGGCGGGTTTGGCTGGGACGGGGTCAATTACGCCCGCTGGGTGATCAGCCTGCCGCAGGAAGTTCTCGAGGGCAGCCTGAGCAGCTATCATATCAAGCGCATCCTGCCGTCGTTTCTCGTTTCGCTCCCGGCGCGGGTTCTGGCCCTGCCTGTCACGCGCGAATATATCATCGGCGGCTTCTGCGTTGGCAACGCGCTCTGCACCTACCTGGCGGCTCTGTTCTGGCTTCGCCTGTGCGCGGCGTTGAAGATGTCCGGCCCCCGGGCGTTGCTCGGGCTGGTGCTGCTGATCGCGAACTATCCCGTGCTCAAGCAGGCCGCCTATTACAGTGTGCTCACCGACCTGTTCGCCCTGGCCTCGGCCACCGCGATGCTTGACTGCTGGGTCCGCGACCGCCGGCTCGGCCTCGCGATCGCCGTGCTCGTCTCGATGTTTTGCTGGGCCAGCACGCCCGTTCTGGGCAGCCTGCTGCTGCTGTTTCCTCGTGGTTCGACCTTTCGTTTGGGCCGATGGTCGAGATTCGCCCCGGGGATCGGCTGGCTGGCCGGGCTGGCATATGCCTTGGGAGCGAGCGTTGTGGGCACCGGCTTGCTGTCGAAGGACCCGATGCCGGTGCCGGTTTGGCGGGGATGCCTGCCCGTTTCCATCCTGGTCGCGGGTGCCTACGTATTTTTCGTGGCCCGGACCTTTGGAACGACGGTCAGCGGAGGGGAGGGGTCACCGCGCCTGGCCGGTCTTTCCTGGGCACGGACCGCGGCCTGGCTGTTGCTCGTTCCCGGGGTCGTGTTGGTCCAGCATCTGGTCGCGCCCCAGATCTTTGTCGGCGCGCTTGACCTTCCGGGGCTCGTGATTGGCAGCATCAACCGGCCGGGGTTGTTTCTCGTGGGCGACTTCACTTATTACGGGACGATCATGGTTCTGGGAGCACTCTTTTTGCCGGCTGTGCTGCGGGAGGCCGGGAGGCTTGGCCTGGGCGTCTTGGGCGCGACTGTCTTCGGCCTCGGACTGAACCTGTATCCCGAAACGCGGATGTCCATGAACGTATTGCCGTTCTTCGTGTTGCCGTTGATTCTGGCCCTGCCGGGGGGCGGGGTCAACGGCTCCCAATGGCTCTTCGTCGGCCTTTGCCAGTTCGCGACCTCGAAGATCTGGCTGCCGATCGAGGCGACCGCGGAGGATTTTCTGCACAGCTGGCAGGATTATCCGGTGCAATACCTGTTCGCCTCCCACGCCCCTTGGATGGCGAACGACGCCTTTGTGGTGCAGGGAGTGCTGGCCGTTGTCGCTTTGGTCGTGGCGGGGCTGCTCTTCCGGCCAGGTGAGTTTCGCGGTCGATAAGGGCGAGAGGTATTAAGTTCGGGCTCGAAATAGGGCTTAGCTTCCGCCCCTTTGGGTCGATTTACGCCGTTTGCTGCTGAAATATGCCAAAATCTGAAATCACCCCCGGAATGGATGCACCCGATTCCCCAAGGAATCTGGCCTGGGTGCGCATGGGCATACTGCTGTCGGCGGTCGGCTACACCCTCGTCGTGGCGGCGCGCGTTTTCCTCAATCACGACACCGGCACGACGGTGTGGCTTGACGGGGTCGTGGCCGGGCTCAGTGCCGGCGCGCTATTGGGGTTCAGACGGTGGCCGCGGCCCGCCGGGTTGTTCGTAATCGGGGTGATTTGGCTCGAATTGACGCACACGCTCTACGCCAGCGCCGCGCCGGAGGTAACCTCGATGCTGGTCTATCCGGTCCTGGTGCTGTCGCTGGCGCTGCTTCAGGGCGAGCGCTGGGCGATCGGCACGGCGGCTGTCACCGGTCTGGCGATACCGTTGGCGATTTGTGGCGGTCGCCGGGTCCGTGGCATCGAGTCCGATCCCGCAGCGGTGCTGACTTCCATTGTTGTGGTTGAGATCATCCTGATTTGCACCGGGCTGCTGGCCTTGGCGATTCTGGCCTCTTACCGCAGGTTGCTGGCGAACTCCGAGCGGCTGCGCGGCCGCTACACCCGCCTCTTCCAGGAAATGCCCGACGGATTGCTGGAGACCGATCCGGCCGGCCGGATTGTCGAGGCCAACGCCGCGGCGGAACGTCTGCTGCCGTCCGGCGGTGGGACCCTGGGGGGGCAGCTGCTCCCGGCGGTACTCGCCCACGGTGAGATCGGGCCGGCGTTTGTGCCCAGTGAAATCCGCCCCGGTCACCCGGTGGTTCTGCAGGCCGGTGCGAGGCGCCTTGAGGTTTCTGCCGGCACGCCGCCTGACGCCCCGGGGTCGGCCCTCCTGGTCGTGCGCGATGTCACGGCGAGCCACCAGACCATGGAGCGCCAGGCGCTTGTGCAACGCCTGGACACGGTCGGCCAGCTGGCCGGGGGTATTGCCCACGAATTCAACAACCTCCTGACCGCGATCGGAGGCAACGCCGGTCTCCTCAAGTCCCATCCCGATGGCGACGTGCAGCGTTTTGCCACGCAGATCATTGTCGCGCAGCAGCGGGCCGCCGCTCTGACGCGGCAGATGATGGCCTTCGCCCGGCACGATTTCCACCAGCCCGAGGTGATCTCCCTCGGCCGTGAACTCAACGAGTGGGAAGGATTGTTGCGGCACTTGTTGGGTGACCACTGCCGGCTGGAGATCAAGGGCGGCGGGTCGTCCTGGGTGGAGGTTGATCAGGTGCAGATCGAGCAGATTCTGGTCAACCTGCTGACCAATGCCCGCGATGCCTCGGCGCCGGGCGGTCGGATAGAAATCCGGCTCAGCCGGTTGTTGCGCGCCGAGGCCCAGCGCCTGGGCTCGACCCTCGAGGCCGGGGCACAAGTCCTCCTCGAGGTGGTCGACCAGGGCCACGGGATGAGCGCCGAGGTCAAGAGCCGGCTGTTCGAGCCGTTTTTCACCACCAAGCCTCCGGGGCAGGGGCCGGGTCTCGGTCTGGCCGCGGTCCACGGGATGGTCTCGCAGAACCGCGGTGCCATCGAGATCGTCAGCGAAGTCGGCGTGGGCACCACGGTCCGCCTCTTTTTGCCCGAGGTACCGGCGGACAGCCGTCCGAGCTCTGGCAATCCGCTGCCCGCGCCCCTGCTGTCCCGCCGCCATGTCCTGCTCGTGGACGATGACGCCACCGCTTGCCGGACCGCGGTCTTCGCCTTGGAGCAGGGTGGCTTCATGGTCACGGTCGTCGACAGCGGCTTTGAGGCGGTCAAATTCTTCCGCCAATCACCGACCGAAATCGACCTCGTGATCGCCGGTGTGGTCCTGCCCGTCTTGTCCGGTCGGGAGCTCGTCGAGCGGCTCCGTAAGCTCCATCCGGCGCTGCCGGCCCTTTATGTGTGCGGGCGCTTCGATCTGCCGGCCGGGTGGCCGGCCGACGAGCAGAAATTCCCGCTGCTGATGAAGCCGTTCCGCGCGGAAGACCTGCTCAAGCGGGTGGAAGGTCTCCTGCCCAAACCGGAGAAATAGCGGCCGGCCGGTTCAGAAGCTGCGCGTGTAGCGCGCCCCGCGTTCATCCTCAAACGTGAGGGAACTGGCGGTGATGCCCGTGAGTTTCAGCCCCAGGTCGTGCTCGACGATGTCGCCGACCCGGTAGACGTGGTCGTTCATCAGGACCTTGCTGTCCGTCGCGGAAGCGCGGATGCCAGCGATCCGCAGGCTTTCGATGAAGTTGATGGACTTCGAGTCGAGTTTGGCCGGCGATCCGGCCGGCTTGGCGACGGGCGCTTCGGCGGAGGTGGTGGACGGCGGGCCCACCGGCGTCTGTGCGCCGGCCGGCTTCGCCTCCACCGGGGCATCCGGCTTTGGCGCGGCGATGGTGGCGAGGGCCTCGCTGCCGGCGGAGGAGGTGATAGATGAAACCGGCGCGGCAGGCGGTGCGATGGGCAGGGTGAAAGTGACCGGCGGCGTTGTGGGCTTCTGCCCACCGGGTGCTGCACCAGCGGTCTGCGGCGCAATCGCTGGCGAAGCGGCGGGCTTCGCCCCCGCCGGCGCGACATTGGTCTCCGCGATCGGCCGGCGCGAACTCCGCAGCGCAAAATAACCGGCGGCGACCACCACCACCAGCACCCCACCGGCCCCCAGCGCCAGCCGCGCGAGCTGGGCGTTGAAGCCGACCGGCTTGTCGCGCTTGGCGATCCGCGCCGCCGATTCGCCGCCCACGCCTGGCAGGGAGGACAGCGGCGGGATGTCGCCGGTCCGCTGCTTCTGGGCTTTCTTGAGCGCGTCGTTGATGAGGCTCATGGCTCAGTCGGTCAGGCGCTCCAAATCCTTGGAGGCGCGGCGGGCGTCCCAGTAGTTGACCTCGTCTGATTCGCGGATGAAGGCCGACAGCAGGGATTTGTCGCAAAGATTATTGATGATGCGGGGGATTCCGCGGCTCGCCTTGTAGATGTGGCGCAGGGCCCACGGGGTGAAATGGGGCCGGCCCATGCTGCCCGACACGGTGAGCCGGTGGTGGATGTAGCGGTCCATCTCCTCGCGCAGGAACGGGCGCAGCTCATAGTGGACCAGGATGCGCTGGCGCAGCTGCCGCAGTTCCTCCTGGGCGAGCTTGACCTTCAGCTCCGGCTGGCCGAGGAGGACGATCTGCAGGAGTTTCTGCTTGTCGGTCTCGAGGTTGGAGAGCAGCCGCACCTGCTCGAAGACCTCGAAGGACAGGTTCTGCGCCTCGTCGATGATGAGGACGATCTCCCGGCCGGCGGCGATGCGGTCGAGCAGCACCTGGTTCACCTGCGCGACCAGGTCGTTCTTGCTGCGGGCAAGGTTGGTCTCGCGCAACTCCGTGAGGATGGCCTTCAGCATCTGCGTCTCCGTGACGCGGGGGTTGAGGACCAGGGCCGTGTCGTAGTGTTTCGGGTCGAGCTCGTTCAGGAATTTCCGGCAGAGAGTCGTCTTGCCGCAACCGACTTCGCCGACGAGCACGATGAAACCCTTCTTCTCGGTCACGCCGTATTTCAGATGTTGCAGGGCTTCCTGGTGGGTGGTGCTCAGGTAGAGAAACTTCGGGTCGGGAGTGATATGAAACGGCATCTCCGAAAAGCCGTAGTAGCTCTGATACATCGGGCCGAAAGTATTTGGGGCGCAGCCAAAAAGGCACGACAAAAGCGCGTCAATCGGCTTTGAAAAAAGTTGCCTGCGTCTTGGGCGGCTTGTTTACCTTGGCCACTTTATCCGGTGAATTTCCGCAAGTTTATCCTCGGTGTTTATGCCGCGCTTTTCGCGGCCGTGGCCCTCTGGGCCGTGAGTTTCTTCGTGGAGATGGAACGTGAACTCACCACCCTGCGGCGACAGGAGCGCGCGGGATCCCGGCGGCTCGCCGAGGCCGAGACGCGCCTGCAGGCCCAGGAAAAGTACCTCGACCAGCTCCGGCACGATCCCGCGCTGGTCGAACGCCTGATCCGGCAGAAACTCGGCTACGTGCGGAGCCAGGAATATGTCTTTCGCTTTGAGTCTGGTATGGAGAACCCCCGCCCGTGAACGACGGCCAGCTCATCGCAGCCTATCGCGCCGCGGGGCAGGCGCAGGTCTTCGCCTTCTGGGATTCCCTCGATGCCGGCGCGCGCGCCGACCTGGCGGCCCAGGCGGCGGAGATCGATCTGGCCGAGATCGACCGGCTGTATCGCAGCCTGGTGGTGAAGTCCGGCGGTGGCGCGGCCTTCGATTTCAACGCGCTCACGCCCGCGCCCTGCGAGCGGTTGCCGGAAAACGGGGGCAACGCCGCCGCGTGGGCTGAGGCTCGGGCCAAGGGTGAGGCGGCTTTGCGCGGCGGCCACGTCGCCGCCTTTACGGTGGCGGGCGGGCAGGGGACCCGGCTCGGCTACGACGGACCCAAGGGCACGTTCAAGGTGACCCCGCTCAGGGGGAAAACGCTCTTCCAGGTCTTCGCGGAGAAGATCAGGACCGCCGGCCTGCGTTACGGCCGGCCGCTGCACTGGTTCATCATGACGAGCCACGCCAACCATGTGCAGACGGAGGGATTCTTCGCCGACCACCGCTACTTCGGCCTGGACCGGGGCCGCGTGCATTTCTTCCGGCAGGGCCGCATGCCGGCCGTGGACTTCAACGGCCAGATCCTCCTCGAGACTCCGTCCTCGCTCGCCTTGAGTCCGGACGGCCACGGCGGCTCCCTGCGGGCGTTGCACCGCAGCGGAGCCCTTGACCTCATGCAGTCCGAGGGGATCGACACCATCAGCTACTTTCAGGTCGATAATCCGCTCGTGCGCTGCATCGACCCCGCCTTCCTCGGCTTTCATCTCGCGGCCGGCTCCGAGATGTCGAGCAAGATGATCCCCAAGGCTTATCCGGAGGAGAAGGTCGGTCACTTCTGCTCGCAGGACGGAAAGGTGATCGTGGTCGAATACAGTGACATGCCACCCGCCCTCCAGCGGGAGACGCTGAAGGACGGCTCGCTGCGCTTCAGTGCGGGCAGCATCGCGATCCACGTCATCGACCGAGAGTTTGCCCGGCGGATGGCGACCGGCGGGGACGGGGTGGCACTGCCCTTCCACCGGGCGGACAAGAAAATCGCGACCATTGACGCGGCCGGCCGGCCCGTGAAGCCGGCGCAGGCCAACGGCGTGAAATTCGAGATGTTTGTCTTTGATGCGCTGCCCTTCGCCCGCAATTCCGTCGTGATCGAGACGGCGCGGGCCGACGACTTCAGCCCGGTGAAAAATGCCGAGGGCGTGGACTCGCCGCAGACCTGCCGGGACGACCAGCTCCGGCAATGGACCCGCTGGCTCAGGTCCGTGGGGGCGGCCATCGAGACCGACGCCACCGGCCGGCCGCAATGCCGCATCGAGGTTTCGCCGCTCTTCGGGTTCGATGCCGGTTCATTCGCCGAGCGCTGGCACCGCCTGCCCGTCAAACCGGCGGTGGTGGACGGGTTATACCTCGAATAACCCCAAGCCAGCGCAGGGCCCAGAACGCCCGGCGGGCGGAATTGTCGCCCCCGTTTCCCGCGGCGCGCGGATGAAAGCGCACACCGCCGTTACTCTGTCATCTGCAATCTGTCCAATCCGCGGTAAACAGCCTTGAGCCTTTTCTGAGGACTCTCTGTCCTCTGCGTCACAAATATCCCATGACTTTCTCCGACCAGATATCCACGGCCGTCCAGGACGGCAAACTGATGGCGAGCGCCGCCGACAACCTCAACGCCTGGCTGCAGGCCGGTTTGCCCGCCTGGGCACAGGAGAGTCTCGGGGAACTCGTGACCCGCGGCGAGTGGAGCGAACTCAACGACCGCTTCTACCGCTACCTGGAATTCGGCACCGGCGGCATGCGCGGCCGCACGATCGGCCAAGTGGCGGCGAAGGCGGAGACGGGCGCGATCAACGCCCAGGGCTCGCCCGAGCACGCGAATGTCGGCAGCAACCTGATGAACGATTTCACGCTCATCCGGGCGGTCGTCGGGCTTTATCGCTACATGGCGAAATACCTCGCGGCACAGCCGGGCCCGGCCCGACCGAAACTGGTCATTGCACACGATGTCCGGCACTTCTCCCGGCACTTCTGCGAACTCGCGGCGTCGACCTGGACGCGGCTCGGCGGCGAGGCGGTGATCTTCGACGGGCCGCGCTCGACTCCGCAGCTGAGCTTCTCGGTCCGTCACCTCAGGGCGCACACCGGCGTGGTCATCACGGCCAGCCACAATCCGCCGCACGACAACGGCTTCAAGGC
>CAZZDB010000167.1:0-8857 GCA_964652485.1 uncultured Oleiharenicola sp. | reverse complement strand
ACCCGCGACCAGATGTCGGTCCAGGCGCGCATCATGGGCATCGCCGACATCTTCGAGGCCCTGACGGCCAAGGACCGCCCCTACAAACCCGGCAAGACGCTCACCGAGTCGCTCCACATCCTCGGCCTGCTGCGCCTCGATGGCCACATCGACCCCGACCTGTTCGACATCTTTGTCCGCGAACGCGTCTACGAGCGCTACGCGAAGGAATACCTCGATCCGGCGCAGATCGACCCCGTCGACGTCACGAAGGTCCCCGGCTACTCCGGGGATTGAGTCCGGGCCTTTGCCTGCAATTAGTATGCTCGAACCGGAAGCAGCCGCTTGCGGCGCGGGTTAAAGTATACTATTAGTTGACGATTGACTGGTGCGTCCCCGGCCGAAACAGGAACCGCCGCGACCCGCGCGATCGGTCTCACCGCACGTCACCGAGGGCGAACTGGTTGCCGGCGCGGACCGGTGCCCCGTCCTTGAAGTCGATCTCGAGCAGTTTCTCGCTCTGCACCTCGGCGCCGGTTTCGTCCTTCAACGTCGCGACGATCTTGCGCGCCTGGACGTCGATCACCTCGCCCGTCGATGGATAGGCCAGCTTCCCGTCGATGCCGAAGGTGATCCAGCCGGGTTGGTCGCGCAGCTCGATGCTCGCCATCTGTCGGGGAACCGGCCCGGTCAGGTCAAAGATATGCAGCCGGTTGTTGTGCGCGTCGGCCAGCCAGAGTTCCTTCTCGTCCGACGTCAGCGCGATGCCGTGGCTCGGGCAGCCGTGCCGCTTCACCGGTCCTTTCACAAAGCCCGTCACCTCCACCCGCTGCAGCATCCTGCCGGTTATCAGGTCACCGATCTCGAATCCAAGCAGATCGTTCACGTTCACATAGGCCAGCGTCTGCCGGCCGTTGATCGTGAAGGGCCGGACGGATTTCGTGAAGGGCCCGACCGTGCGCACCGCCGCGTGCGTGGTAGTGTCGGCCACCGTGAGCACCGGCGACTTGAGCCCGGCCAGGTAAGCCAGCTTGCCGTCCGACCCTATGATTGTGTTGTGTGCGCCGGAGTTCGGCGCGATCTTCGCAAGGATGCTCCCATCGAGGGCGTCGAGCACCAGCCAGTGGTCGCCCTCGAACGAGGGCAGATAGATCACCTTCCCGTCCGGGGTGATTGACATGCGGTCGCAGCCGCCCTCGTACGCCTTCTCCCAGAGGATCCGGTCGGTATGCAGGTCGAAGCAGATCAGCGTCTTGATGTCGCTGACATACAGCTGGCCGGTGGAAGCGCTGGCGCAAATGCCTTTCACGTTGATCGGCTTCCCCTTTTCATCCACGCCGCTTGAGGCGATGCGCTTCACGAAGCGATGGCCGTGGTCGATGTCGAAGACCAGCACGCCGTGCCCGCCGTATTCGAGTAGATCCCGGACGCCGGGGGCCGCGACGTAGAGGTAACGCCCGTCCGGCAGCCTTTTCGCCGGCCCGTCATCAGTTAAGGCGCTGAAACCCGCAACCGAGGCCGCGGAAAAAAAGCTCAGGACGGCAACACAGCGAAGCGTGGAGTGGCTCATGTTGCCCGGAAGATTTGCCCATTCACGGGCCTCCGGCAAGGGCGCCTTTCCTGGCCGGCTGCCCCGGCCTATTGCGCCGGTGCGGTGCCTGCAACCGTTGTGTCCGTCGCCCGCCGCTTCTTCGTGTCCGTGATGCCGGGAATGGGTAGCGCCGGGGTCTCGACCCCCGGGACCTTGCGGTTGCGGTAGTTGTCGTAGTCCGGGACCAGCCGCTCGTAGGGCTTGTCCATCAACGGCGAGGAGATGATGAAGTCCGCGGTGGCTCGGTCGCAGGCGATCGGGATGTTCCAGACCACGGCCATGCGCAGGAGTGCCTTGACGTCGGGATCATGGGCCTGCTGTTCCAGCGGGTCCCAGAAGAAGATGAGAAAGTCGATTTCGTTCTCCACGATCTTGGCCCCGATCTGCTGGTCGCCGCCCAGCGGGCCGCTCTGCAGTTTGTTGATTGGGAATCCGAGTTCCCGTTCGAGAAGCGTCCCGGTGGTCCCGGTCGCGAACACCTTGTGGTGCGCGAGCAGGTCGCGGTTGTATTTGGACCACTCGACCAGGTCGCGCTTCTTGTTGTCGTGCGCGACGAGCGCGATCTTCTTGTCCGGCTGCATTGCGATCTTCTTGTAGGCCATGGCGGAAGCAAAAACCCCTTCGCGCCACGACGCGAGGCCGGAAGACGGCTCCGCGGAAGCCCGGTCCGCACCGCGTCCGCCGCTCAGGTGCCGACGACTCGCTCCAGGCCGACGATCTTGTTGTTCGCGTCGCTCGTTAGCACGAAGTTGCCGTGGATGCCTTCCGGGGTGACAAACTTCTGGAGCAGCGAGGCCGGAAACTGCACGTTCTGCCCGGTGCTGCAGCGCACAACGACCTGGCGGATCCGGCCCCGGTAGTAGTCGACGTATCTCTCCGGCGGAATGCGGAGGCTGAATTCATACCGGTTCATGTGCGGAGGGCGACGGGGCCAGCCGAACGCATCCGCTCCCGGCTGGCAAGCCAACCCGCGCCGGCCCGTGCTACGGGGCGATCGACCCCGGTCCCTTGAACAGCCCGTCGAGGATCGGCGTGCCGTTTCCATCGCGGTCGCGGACCGCGAAGCCTCCCTTGTAATCCCACACCGCCCAGCCCCAGCCGCGTTTTTCGCACTCGTGGCGGACGGTGTAGATCCAGTTCCTCTTGGAATCGGCATCGGCCACCTGGTAGACACCAAACTCGCCGACGTAGATCTCCAGCCCCGGACGACGCTGCCGGACCCAGGTGGCGACCTTCTCGAAGGACGCCTGCACCCGGGCCACCGTCAGCGGATCGCCCTTCTGGCCGAATTCGTGCCGGTCGGCCGCGACGTGTCCGGCCATGTCGGGGACGACGCCGGGAAACTTCACCGCATCCATCTTGTCGTCGAATCCGGCCCATGACGCCCTTTGATGCGTGAATACGAGCGGCTCGTAGTAGTGGATCGTGAGGGCAATGTTCCTGTCGGCCGGCAGTTCGACGTCCGGCACAGTGGAGAACTGGCTCCATTTGTTGCTAGTCACGTAGACGATCCGCGTCGGGTTGCTCTCGCGGATCGCGGAGAGCATCCGGTGCATCAAGGGATTGAGCTGCTTGTTCTCGTCCGCCACCGGTTCGTTGAGAATCTCGAAGCGCAGCCAGTCGCCCTGGCCGGCATAGCGCTTCGCCAGTCCGCGCCAGACGCCGGCGACCTTCTCCATCAGCACGGGATCGGTGTAGACGCGTTTGTCGCCGCCCACGGAGTTGAAATCCGCGCCCGGGAGAAAATGAGCGTCGAGCACCAGGCCGAGGCCGCGGGCCCGGGACCAGTTGATGGTGGCGGTGACCGGCTGCAGCTTCACCGGGTCGAGCGAACCGTCGGCTGCCAGGCAAAGCCGCACATCGACCGGCAGCCGGATGTGGTCGAAGCCCTGCGCGGCGATCCAGGCGACGTCACTCTCGTTGAACCAGGCGGGGTCGCCGTAGGAATGGGTCGGCCCGTTCTGCGATAGCCAGTGGGAGATGTTGACCCCCTTCATGAAGGAGAAGGGTTTCTCGGCGGAATGGAGCAGGCCGGTTGCGCCGAGCGCAAATGCGACCAGGAACAGGCGAGGCAGGAGCAGCTTGGCTTTCATGGAGGGGTAAATCCCGGAGACCCTCGCACAACGCCGTCGCCGCATCAACCCGCCATATCGGATTCTCTGTGCATGGATTGTCCTTCCATCGTCGCCGACGACGAAACCCAGCGTACGAGTGGAGAGCCCTGGAGCTTTGGTGAGAGCATGGGATCCGGTCGACCGGATGGACCAATTCTGGCGAGCCCCGGACGCGAGCTTGGGATTGTCAACGCCCCGCGGCCCGGCAAGTCTGCGCGGATGCCCCTCCGGATCTGTTGGTGCCTCGCCTCCTCCATCCTGCTGACACTCCCCCTCGCCGCCCAGACACCCGCCGCCCCGGCCTACCAGCATCCGGCGCGACCGATCGAGCAGCGCGTGCAGGACCTGCTGCAGCGCATGACGCTCGAAGAGAAGGTCGCGCAGCTCCAGGGCTATCGCGTCACCGATGAGCACGCGTTTGATGACCAGGGCAATTTCGTCGGCGGCACCGATGCCGCGGCCCTCAACAATGGCGCCGGTTCCGTCTACGCCGGCGGTGACCGCTTCGGCTCGAAACCGCGCGAACGGGTCCTGCGACTCAACTCCGTACAAAAATACCTGCGCGAGAGGACCCGTCTCGGCATCCCGGCCTTCACCTTCGCCGAGGCCCTGCACGGCTACATGGCCGCCGGCGCCACCAGTTTTCCGGCCGCCATCGCGTTGGGTAGCACGTGGGACACCGCACTCGTCGAGCAGGTCTTCACGGTGGCCGCCCGGGAGGCGAGCGCCCGCGGTGTGCGGCAGGTGTTGAGCCCCGTCCTCGACCTCGCCCGCGATCCCCGCTGGGGCCGCTTCGAGGAATGCTACGGGGAGGACCCGTGGCTGGTCTCCCGCATGGCGATGGCGGCGGTCTTCGGCCTGCAGGGCCGCGGGGCGCTGATCGATGCCGGGCACGTCGCCGTCACGCTCAAGCACTTCGCCGGTCACGGCCAGTCGGAGGGCGGCCGCAACATCGCCCCGGTCAGCTTCGGCGACCGCGAATTCCGCACCAACCACCTCTATCCGTTCGAAATGGCGGTGAAGGTCGCCCACGCCCACTCGCTCATGGCTTCCTACAACGAGTGGGACGGCGTCCCAAACCACGTGAACCACAAGTTGCTGACCGACATCCTGCGGACCGAATGGGGCTTCGACGGTTACGTGATGAGCGACGGTGGCGGTCTGGATGTCACCTACGAAAACCACCTGGCGGCGGCCACGCCCGCTGCGGCGGGCGTCCTCGCGCTTGAGGCCGGCGTCGATTACGATCTCGGCGGCAAGGGGCGGTGCTTCTCCACTCTGGCCGCGGAGCAAAAGGCCGGGCAGGTTTCACTCGCGGCCATCGACCGCGCGGCCGCGGGCATCCTGCGCGTCAAGTTCCTCGGCGGCCTCTTCGACCACCCATACACGGATCCCGACCTCGTCGACACGGTGACCAACACACCCGCCCACAAGGCGCTGGCCCGGCAGGCTGCGCGCGAGGCGATGGTCTTGCTCAAGAATGAGAATCATACCCTGCCCTTCGACGCGGCGAAGCTCAAGACCCTCGCCGTGATCGGACCCAATGCTGCCGACATCCATCTCGGTGGTTACTCCACCGTGCCGATGGAGGGCGTCAGCGTGCTTCAGGGCATCAAGGAATTCGCGGGCGACTCGTTCAAGGTCCTCTACGCCGAGGGCTGCAAGCTCACCACCAACCACGCCACCGGCTGGCTGGTGAACGAGAAGCCGGTCCTCAACGACCCGGCCGAAGACTCCCGGCTCACCGATGAGGCGGTGGCCGTGGCGCTGAAGAGCGACGCCGTGCTCCTCGTGCTCGGCGAGAACGAACTGCTCCGGCGCGAGGCCTGGAACGAGGACCACGAGGGCGACCGTGATTCCCTTGAACTTGTCGGCCGGCAGCACGATCTCGCCCGGGCCATCCTCGCCACCGGCAAACCCGTCGCGGTCCTGCTGCTCAACGGCGGGCCCCTCGCCGTCAATTACCTGCAGGAACACGCGCCGGCCATCATCGAGGGCTGGTATCTCGGTCAGGAAACCGGGCACGCCGTCGCCGATATCGTCTTCGGCCGGGCTAGCCCCAGCGGCAAGCTGACCGTCACGTTCCCCCGCAACGTCGGACAGATACCCGCCTACTACGACCACCAGCCGTCTCGTTTCCGGCATTACGTGATATCCGACTCCACCCCGCTCTACCCATTCGGCCACGGCCTGACCTATGCCAGCTTCTCCTACAAGAATCTGCAAGTAACGCCGGCCCGGATGACCCCGGGAGGCACGGCGCGTGTCTCGGTCGAAGTCACCAACACCGGCGCGGTCAGCGCCGACGAAGTCGTCCAACTCTACATCCATGCCATGACCAGCCTGCCGGTCCGGCCCGTGCTGGAACTGAAGGACTTCGCCCGCGTCCCGCTCAAGCCCGGCGAGACCCGCATCGTCATCTTCGATCTCTCCCCCGACAAGCTCGAGGCCTTCGACCTGAAGATGCAGCGCACAGTCCAGCCCGGTAATTTTGAGGTTCTGGTGGGCCGGTCCTCCGTGGATGTCTTGAAGGCCGCGCTGCAGGTGGACTAACGTCCGGGTTTCGCTCCCCCATGAAGAAGATCAACCTGCGACACATCAAAGAGCAGAAATGGAAGTCCCCCAAGGGAACCTTCCAGGGATTCAGCAAGGAAATCTCGGTGGCCCTCGGCCGCGTGCCGACCTCGACCGACCTGATGAAGCGCCATCCCTTCGACGTGGAGCTTCTCCGGCTGAAACCCGGCCAGACGCCGTATCCGTACCACAGCCACTCCGCCCAATGGGAATTCTACCACGTGCTCTCCGGTCGCGGAACGGTGCGGCACCAGCGGGGCCGGACCCGCATCACAGCGGGTGATTCCTTCATCTTTCCGCCGGGCGAGCCGCACAATCTGCACAACGACGGCAAAGCCGACCTCGTCATCTGCGTTGTGGCGGACAATCCGATCGGCGAATCCGGCTACTATCCCGACAGCAGGAAGTGGAATGTGAAATCGCCCGAATGGCGGCTGATCCGCTCAGAACCGCTCGATTACTATGACGGCGAGGAGTGATCCGCGGTGGCTCCAAGTCCCATGATTCCGCGCCAGATCGTTCTCATCGGCGAACGCGACTTGGCCAAGCGGGCCCATCTCAGTATCGAGACCTCGCTCGCGTTTTTCCGCCGCGAGGTCGATCCGCACCTTGAATTTGCCTGGATCAACACCGCCGCCCTCACCGCCAGTTCCACCGACGCGGTGCTCGGGAAGGCCACCGGCATCTGGTGCGTCCCGGGCAGTCCCTATGAGAGCACCACCGGCGCCTTGCTCGCCATCCGTCACGCCCGCACGAGCCGGAAGGCCTTTCTCGGCACGTGCGGCGGGTTTCAGCATGCGTTGATGGAGTTTGCGCAGAATGTGCTGGGGCGCGCGGCCGGGCACGCGGAGATGAATCCCTCCGCCCGCGAGCCGCTCATCGCCAAGCTCAGCTGTTCGCTCGTCGGAGCGACCGGCCGGATCATCGCGACCGACGCAGCGCGCTTTGCGGGACTGCTCGGCGCCACCGCGTCCGTGGAGGAGCTTCATTGTAACTACGGCTTCAACGAGGACCTCACCGGCATTTTCCAAGAGTCCGACCTGAAGTTTGTCGCCCACGACGAAACCGGTCAGCTGCGGGCATTCCGGGTGGACCACCACCCGTTTTTCGTCGGAACCCTCTTCCAACCCGAGCGACGGGCCTTGACCGGCTCGCTGCATCCGATCGTCCGGGCCTTTCTCCTCGCGGCCGGGCCGCCTCGGAACCGTTCCGCATGAAGCCGCCGCATCTGTTCGCCCTCCCGACCCACTCGTGGACGCCATCTTGTCGGCAATGGTGGCGAGTGGGTCCTTAGGCGAGGGCCGCGATCCCCGGTCTGCCGGGTAGTCACCGCCGGAGATCTTTTCCCACATTCGGGACGGGATAATTTCGTTTTCAGAGCACGACCTGGTTTTGGCGCAGGACGTCTGTATGGCTATCTCCTGCAGTCCAGCGACTAACAGCAGTTGGCGGGCTTGGCATTGCAGCTGCAACCAATCGCGCACCACCAAGATGCTCGGCAGCGAATACAACTGGCTCATCACCCTCACCCGTCCGGCGAACGGAAACCCGCAGGTCCGCATGGCCGGTGACGGCCTGCTCACTCTCGCGATCGCCGCCATCGGTTTTCTCACGGTGCTGCTGAACGCCGGCTGAGCACCGCCCGGTTTTCCCCCACGCCACCATGTTCATCGAAACATTCCTGCAGGATCTGCGCATCGGTCTCCGCGTGCTCATCAAGGAGAAATCCTTCTGTGCGCTCGCCGTCTTCGTGCTCGCCATCGGCATCAGTGCCGTTGCCACCCAGTTTGCCATCGTCAACGGCGTCCTGCTGCACGCCTTCACCTTCCGCGATGCCGAGCGGCTCGTCGACGTGCAACTGGCCGACCCGGTCAACTTCACGCCCAACAACTTCAACTCGCAGATCACCACCGCGGACTTCGTCGACCTGCGCGACCAGCAGAAATCGTTCTCCGAATTCGTCGGCTATCTCTCCGGTTCCACCGTCAACCTGACCTGGAACGGCCAGCCGAAGCGCCTGCAGGGCGGCTATATCACGCACGATTTCTTCCGCGCCCTCGGGGTCTCCCCGGCCATCGGCCGCGACTTTCTTCCTGAGGAGGACCGCCCCAACGTGGACAAAGCCGTGCTGCTCAGCGACGCGCTCTGGCACAGTGACTTTGGCGGCGACCCGGGCGTCATTGGCAAGGCGATCCGCGTCAACGGCCGCGCCGGCACCATCGTCGGCGTGATGCCACCGAAATTCAGCTTCCCTTCCAACGAGCAGCTCTGGATCCCCGTCAACGCCGAGTTCCCCGTCAAACCCCGCAACGACCGCGGCATCAATTTCATGTCCATCATCGCCCGCCTCAAGCCGGGCGTCACGATGGAGCAGGCCTCCGCGGAGGTGTCGTCCATCGCCAAGGAATTCGCCAAGGCCTACCCCGACACGAACAAGCAATACACGATGGGCTACCTGCGTCCCCTGATTGTGGCGTTCACGGGCGGCCAGCTGTCGGGCCTGCTCTACACGATGCTCGCGTTCTGCCTCGGCGTGCTGTTGATCTCCTGCGTCAACGTCATGAACATGCAGTTTGCCCGCGCCACCTTGCGCGCCAAG
>CAZZDB010000166.1:0-8870 GCA_964652485.1 uncultured Oleiharenicola sp. | reverse complement strand
CGATGTTACAGGTATTCAGTTCAGACTGCTCAATGAATCCAAAGGGCCGGCGGTGCAGTCACCCCGGGCGCAATGCGACAAGAAGGCGTATCAACTTCGAATGAAGCATACGCTGGAGCTTCAGCCGAACCTGACGGTTTTTCAGGCGACCGTGACTGGCTTGATCTTCAAGGACGGCAAGGTCGTTGGGTGCCGGACCACCCTGGACGTTGATTTCCATGGCCGAGCCGTGGTGATAACCACAGGCACCTTTCTCCGCGGATTGATGCACGTTGGGCAGAATAGAAACGAAGGCGGCCGTCTGGGCGACTTCAGCGCGAAGACCCTGTCTGCCAGCCTGGAGGAGGCTGGCATAGAGTTACAGCGCCTTAAGACAGGAACCCCGCCTAGAATCCTGGGACGGAGCATCAACTTCAAGGGCCTCCAAGAGCAGAAAGGCGACGAGTGTCCCACACTGTTCGCGTTTCACGACACACGAGGTCCAGAGGATTTGTTCCACGTAGAACAGACCGGCGAGCGCCGCCTGGGATGGAAGCCCGGCAGTGAGCAGGTCTCCTGCTGGATGACCCACACGACTCCATTGTCCGAAAAGATCGTCCGGGATAATCTGCACAAGTCCGCCATGTATTCTGGCGAGATCGTAGGCATCGGGCCGCGCTATTGCCCAAGCATTGAGGACAAATTCGTGCGATTTGCAGACAAGCCGCGCCACCTGTTGTTTTTAGAACCAGAGGGGCGAAGCACGAACGAATACTATATCAATGGCCTGTCGACCAGCCTGCCGTTTGATGTGCAGATCGATCTTGTCCATAGCATCCCCGGCTTGGAGCAGGCCCAGCTTCTACGGCCAGCCTACGCAGTCGAATACGATTTCGCTCCGCCGACCCAAATGTACCCTTCCCTGGAATCGCGCAAGGTCGAGAACCTTTTCCTTGCAGGACAGATCAATGGCACATCGGGCTACGAAGAGGCGGCGGCCCAAGGTCTCGTCGCAGGCGTCAACGCGGTCCTGAAGGTGAGGGGAGCCGCTCCCATGATAATAGCCCGGCACGAGGCCTATATCGGTGTCCTGATTGATGACCTTGT
Organism: uncultured Oleiharenicola sp.; assembly: GCA_964652485.1. Classification (GTDB taxonomy): domain Bacteria; phylum Verrucomicrobiota; class Verrucomicrobiia; order Opitutales; family Opitutaceae; genus Lacunisphaera. Next base: position 7,784 of record CAZZDB010000166.1, on the reverse strand, counting down.
CTCGAAGGGCACGACCGAGCCCTACCGAATGTTCACGAGTAGGGCCGAGCACCGGCTTCTGTTTAATCACGGGAGTGCCGAACTTAGGTTATCCGGGCATTCAATTGAACATAAGCTTTTATCTACCAGACGTTTAAATAATATATCCACCAAGGCTTTGCGCGTCGCCCATTGGGATCGATACCTCGAGGAAACCAAATCCGTCGGAGGCAGTTGGGCTGAGGCTATCAGGCGCGAGAAATCTACCGCCCCCCTGCCAATGGAATTCCTCGCAGAGACCACGGAGGTTCGCGAGGAAGTGCTCTATCGCGTGGTTTACCGCGGCTACCTGGAGCGTGAACGCCGACAGGTCGAGAAGCTAAAGGACGTCGAAAGGATACGTATTCCTGCCGCCACCGATTATCTGGCCATCCCTGGTCTCCGTCGGGAGAGCGCCCTGAAGCTCCAGCAATTGCGACCGCCCAATCTCGGCCAGGCCAGCCGCATCAGCGGCGTGAATCCCGCGGACATCAGCATACTGATGGTCCGGATCGCCGCGAGCCATCGCATGTCCGGCCAGTGATCCAAAGAACCGTGTTCTGCCGGACACGCCAGGTGATAATGATGTGACAATCCGGTGACACCGGCTAATTCACTGGAAAGGCGCGTCGCGCCCGCAATATTACGCCGCCATGGAGAAGAAGAAGATCCTCGTCGTCGATGATGAGCCGGATGTCACCGACCTGGTTGCCTATCATTTAAAGGCTAAGGGGTTCCACGTGGAATGTCTCAACGATGCCACGGCAAGTATTTCAAAGGCCCGCAGCATGCAGCCCGATTTGATAATACTAGACATAATGATGCCACACCTGAGCGGCATCCAGCTGTGCCGCATTCTCCGGGCCGACAACCGGCTGTCCAAGGTGCCGATTGTTTTTCTCACGGCCAAAGCCGAGCCGACCGACCGGATCGAGGGCCTCGAGTCGGGCGCGGACGACTATCTGGGAAAACCTTTTAGTCCGAAAGAGCTGGTGCTGCGGGTCGAGTCCATCCTGCGCCGCATTTCCGCCCCCCGGGAACCCACCGCGGCCAAACTGCACGTCGGCGAGATCCTGCTCGATAGCGAACTGCACCGTGTGTCCGTGCGGAACGCGCCCCTCGAGCTCACGGCCACGGAATTCAAGCTGTTGCGCCTGATGATGGAACGCCAAGGTCGCGTGCAGACCCGCGAGCACCTCCTGCTGAACGTCTGGAATTATTCCACGGAGATCGAAACCCGCACCGTCGACACCCATGTCCGGCGCCTGCGGGAAAAACTCGGGACTGAAGCGGGTTGGATTGAAACCATCCGCGGGGTCGGCTACCGCATCGCGGACAAGAAACTGCCCGCATGATCGTTTTTGCCACCGTTGTTCTCTCCCTGGCCTTGGTTCTTCTCCTCCGGGTTCTATGGAAACAGAACCGGGCCCTCGAGGAATTGCGGCTGGCCGTCCGGCGCAGCCAGCCGTTTCTCCGGGAGGACAGCGCCGCGAATTATCTGCCGCTCTGGGGTGACCTGGTGGAGGCGGTCAACCGGCTGATCACGGAGAATTCCGCCCTGCGCCAACAGCGCTCCGACCAGCTCACCCAGCTCGAGGCCACGCTCGGCAACCTGCGCGAGGCCGTGCTGATCGTCGACGAAGCCAACTACATCCATCTCGCAAACCGGGCGCTCCGGGTCATTTTCCCGGCCGCCCGTGACCTGGTAAACCTGCGACTCGAACTGATCGTCCGCAGCGTGCCCTTCATTGAATACGTGCGTGCGACCCGCGCAGGCCAGCCGCTGCCCCGCCAGGAATTCGAGATCCACGACGGACAAAATGTCATCTGGATCGAGGTTTCCGGCGCCCCCATCGCCTCGCCGGATGGCAAATCTCCCTGGGCCCTCTTCGTCATCCATGACCTGACCAGCGAGCGCAAACTGGAGCGGGTGCGCCGTGACTTCGTGGCCAACGCCTCGCACGAACTCCGCACGCCGCTCAGCATCATCAAGGGCTATATCGAAACCCTGGTGGACAGCCACACCACCATGTCGCTGGAGGACCGGGACAAGTTTCTCCGCACGATCCAGCGCCACAGCGACAGGCTCAAATGGATCATCGACGATCTGCTGGTGCTCTCCCGTCTCGAATCGGCCACTCCGGGACTGAAGTACTCCCCCCTCGCACTCAGCCCGTTCCTGCGCGGCCTGGCGGACGACTACCAATCGCGGGCGCTGGCGGAGGATCACCACCTGGCCGTGCCGTCCTCCGACGATCCGGGTAGCCTGCTGGCCGATGAGGAAAAGCTCACCCAAGTGTTCGGCAACCTGATCGAAAACGCGCTCAAATACACCCCGAAGGGCTCCCGCATCGAAATCGGCGCCCGATCTCTGGGCGAGAACGAGGTCGAGTGCTTCGTCCGCGACAACGGCCCCGGCATCCCGGCGGCGGACCTCGCGAACATCTTCGAGCGATTCTATCGCGTGGAAAAGGGCCGCTCCCGCGAGACCGGAGGCACGGGACTCGGTCTGAGCATCGTCAAGCACATCGTGCAGCTCCACGGCGGCCGCGTCTGGGCCGAGAGCACGGAGGGGCAGGGGCTCGTCATCCTGTTCCGGCTGCCCCGCACCCAAAAAGCCTGAGCTTCGGGGTTGCACCGCGCGGACCGCTCGCGCCAATTGGGCGGGTGGGATTCAATCCGGAATTTGTCGAGCAGATCGCCGAGCGTCGTGCCGCGCTGCGCGCCGGGCTGGCCGCCTTGCTGCCCCGGCCTGGGCCCATCGTCTGGGAGATCGGCTGCGGGCACGGGCACTTTCTCGCGCGCTACGCCGCGGAGTTTCCCCAGCAGAACTGCTTCGGGGTGGATGTGAGCAGCCAGCGCATCGGTCGCGGCTTGCGCAAATCGGGCCGCGCGAACCTGCCCAATTGCCATTTCATCTGGGGGGAGGCCCGGGAGTTTCTGCATGCGCTCCCGGCCGGCGTCACCTTCACGGAGATTTGGGTGCTCTTTCCTGATCCGTGGCCCAAGAAGCGCCACCAAAAAAACCGGGTGCTTCAGCCCGGGTTTTTCGAGGCCATCGCCGGTCGGGCGGGGGAGGGCACCCGACTTTATTTCCGGACGGACCACGGGGAATATTTTCAGGAAGTGGCCGGTTTTATTCCCACCCTCCAGACTTGGCGGCTTGATCCGGCTGGCCGTTGGCCCTTCGAGCCCGAAACGGTCTTTCAAGCCCGCGCGTCCACCTATCACTCGCTGGTCGCGGTCAGGACATCACATCCAGCCAGACTAGTAGAAACAGTTGCACCAGGGCTGCCGCCCCCAGCAGGCCCCACGTCAGCTGCATGAAGACGTTGTGGGCTAGCCGGCGCTCGCCGTTCGCCCGGCGGGGTGGTTCGGTGCGCGCCAGCAATTCGCGGCCTTTTGCGGTGTCCATCGGTGGCTAGTTTCGCAGGCGGACCGGCCGGCGGCAAGCGCCGTCTGGCTATAAGGTGCCGCGGGGCGAGTCGTTGGCCTCGTTAATTTCAGTTCACTCGAGATCAGGATTTGGTTTAGAAGGTTGACGCCCCCCGAGTCCACCCCCTACCACAGTGGCCCTTTCCACTGGTTGGAACCTCTTTTTGCACCCATGCTGCTCGTCAAAAAACTCCTTGGCTTTGCCTCTGCCATCGCGGCCGCATCCCCCGCGTTTGCCAGCGAGGGCGAGGGCGTCGCTCCAGCTGCGGCCAAACTGGTGGATTTTGGCAACGGTTGGGCCATCACCAACAGCATGGCCACCGGTTGGGTCGTCTCCGCCCTGCTGATCGCCTTGGTCTTGATCGCCGTGCGTAGACCGAAAGTGCTGCCAACCAAAAGCCAAGCGGTCTTCGAATCCGCCTTGGAGGCTTTGCGTGATCTTTTTGAACCCATTGTCGGCAAGAAGGTCTTCCCCGCGGCCTTCCCGCTGCTCGTGACCTTCTTCGTCTTCATCCTCATCCAGAACTGGATGGGACTCCTGCCTGGGGTCGGCACCGTTGGCTGGGGGCATGAGGTCGACGGCCACTTCCATCTGACTACCCCTTGGATTCGTCCTCTCACCGCTGATTTCAACAGCACGATCGCACTCGCCCTGGTTTCCTTTGGCGCCTACCTGATCCTGATCTTCAAATACGCCGGGCCGAAGCTTATCCTCTGGGATCTCTTTGGCAACAAGGCCGACAAGAAGGAAACCCCCGCCTGGCTCTATCCGTTTCTCTCGCTGGTTTTCATCATGGTCGGCTTCATCGAGGTTTTCTCGATCGTCATCCGTCCCTTCACTCTTTCCGTCCGGCTTTTCGGCAATGTCTTCGGTGGCGAAAACCTGCTCCATGGCACCGGGTTCTTCTTTGTCTTCTATTTCATGGAGCTGCTCGTCGGCCTGATTCAAGCCACGGTGTTCACCCTCCTCACCTCCGTCTACATCGGTCTCATCTGCAATCATGGTGATGACCACGACCACGAGGAAGGCCACGCCGCCGAGGCCCACCACTGATACTTTACCGCCGGGAGCGTGCTTCGCGTGCGCACGGCGGCAACCGCAACCAAAAACATCCACAGAACATGAACCTCCCCCTCGCTGAAATCACCGGCAACATCGCCAGCGCCTTCGGTCTGCTTGGCGCCGCCATTGGCGTCGGCCTCATCGGCAACAAGGCCGCCGAAGCCGTCGGCCGCAATCCCGGCGCGTCCGGCAAGATCCTTGTGCAGGCCATCATCGGTATGGCGCTCGCCGAAGGCCTCGGCATCCTCGCGCTGTTCCTCGCCAAGTAAACCACCCTTCACCGGCCCGCCCAGCCCCCGCTGGGTGCCGGCCGGTCCCTTTCCCGCCATGCTGCCTCTCCTCTTCGCTGTCACGGAACCCGCCCACGAATCTGGGATCGTTGAGCAATTCGGCCTCGAGCCGAAGTTCGTGGTCATGCAGGTGATCAGCTTCCTGATCCTCTTCGGCGTCCTCTACAAGTTCGGCATCAAGCCCACCATCGCCACGATGGAGGAGCGCAATAAGAAGATCGAATCCGGCCTCAAGAATGCCGAGGAGACCCAAGTCCGCCTCGCCGCCGCCGCCCAGGAGAGCGCCGCGCTCATCAAGACCGCCCAGCAGGACGCCCAGAAGGTCGTCGACGAAGCCCGCAAGATGGCGAAGGAGTTCGCCGACCGGCAGAACGCCGAGGCCACCGCCCGCGCGGCCGACACCCTGGCCAAGGCCCAGCAGGCCATCGAACTCGAGCACAAGAAAATGCTCAACGAGGCCCGCGGCGAAATCGCCCGCCTCGTCGTCAAGACCACCGAGCAGGTGCTCGCCAAGAAACTCTCCGAGTCCGACCGCGCCGCCTATAACGACGCCGCGACCAAGGAACTCACCTCCCTCTAAGCCCCGCGCTTTTCCGCTGATTCATGGCCGCGAACAAACAAACCAAGCTCCTGGCGAAACGGCTCTTCAAGCTGAGCTTCGCCAACGGCCAGCTCTCGGCCGAGCAGGTCGCCGGCGTTCTCGGCTACATCGAGAAATCCGCGCCGCACCATCCGCTCACCCTGCTGAAGCTTTACCATCGCGCCGTTGCGACCGAGTTCGCCAAGTCCCGCGCCATCGTCGAGCACGCCGGCCCCATCAGCGATGCCACGCTCCAGTTGATCGAAAGCGCCATGACGAAGAAATACTCGCGCCCCGTCACCGCCAGCGCCCGGTCCAATCCCTCGCTGCTCGCCGGCCTTCGCGTCCGCGTCGGCTCCGATCTCTACGAATCCACCGTCTCCGGCCAGCTCGCTACCCTTTCCGCCTCCGTCTAACCCCACGTCCCTTTAATCCCACCTCCCGATGAGCAACGTCGTCGAACAAATCGAACAACAGATCGCCAAGCTTTCCAGCAAGGCGGTCAAGAAGAACACCGGCACCATCCTCGCCGTCGCCGACGGCGTCGCCAAGCTCGATGGCCTCTCCGACGTCATGTATAACGAGATGGTGCAGTTCCCCGGCGGCGCCATCGGCATCGCGCTCAATCTTGAGGAGGACGAGGTCGGCTGCGTCGTGCTCGGCGACATCGCCAACCTGAAGCAGGGCGACGAGGTCCAGACCACCGGCAAGCTCCTCTCCGTCCCCGTCGGCAAGGGCCTCCTTGGCCGCGTGGTTGACGCCCTCGGCCGTCCCGTCGATGGCAAGGGTCCGCTCGATGCCACGGAATTCTACCCCGTCGAGAAGATCGCCCCCGGCATCATCGTCCGCAAATCAGTCACGCAACCCGTATTCACCGGCATCATGGCCATCGATTCGATGATCCCGATCGGCCGCGGCCAGCGCGAGCTCATCATCGGCGACCGCGGCACCGGCAAGACCACCATCTGCATCGACACGATCATCAACCAGGCCCGCATCAACAAGGTTGGCCTCGCCTCGGGGGACAAGAACTTCCGCCCGTTGTATTCCATCTACGTCGCGGTCGGCCAGAAGCAGTCCAACATCGTCCGCACCATCAGTGCCCTCGAGGAAGCCGGCGCGCTCGAATACACCGTCATCGTCGCCGCCCCCGCCGCCGACAATCCCGCCAACCAATACGTCGCTCCGTTCTCGGGCGCCGCCATCGGCGAGTGGTTCATGGAGCACGGCATGGACGCGCTCATCGTTTACGACGATCTCTCCAAGCACGCCGTCGCCTACCGCCAGATTTCACTCATCCTCAAGCGCCCCTCCGGCCGCGAGGCGTATCCGGGCGACGTGTTCTACCTCCACTCCCGTCTGCTCGAGCGCGCCGCGCGCCTTGACGGCAAGGGCTCGCTCACCGCGCTGCCCATCATCGAGACCCAGGCCGGCGACGTGTCCGCCTACATCCCGACGAACGTCATCTCAATCACCGACGGCCAGATCTTCCTCGAGACCGATCTCTTCAACCAGGGCATCCGCCCCGCGGTTTCCGTCGGCCTCTCCGTCTCGCGCGTCGGTTCCTCGGCGCAGATCAAGGTCACCAAGCAGGTCGGCGGCAAACTCAAGGGCGAGCTCGCCCAGTTCCGCGAACTCGCGGCCTTCGCCCAGTTCGGTTCCGACCTCGACGCCAAGACCAAGGGTCAGCTCGAACGCGGCGCCCGCATCGTCGAGCTCTTCAAGCAGCCGCAGCTCAACCCCATCGCGATCGAGCTGCAGGCCGCCGTGCTCTGGGCCGCGCAGAAGAACTACTTCGACTCGATCGACATCAAGCAGGTCGTCGCCGCCTCGTCCTCGCTCCGGGACTACATGACCTCCCGCCGGGATGCCCTGCTCACCAAGATCCGCACCAAGGCCGCCCTTGACGCCGAGATCGAGGCCGAGCTCAAGACCGCGTGCGACGAGTGGAAATCCACCTTCGGCGCCAAGTAATCCGTCCCGCGCTCATTTTCGCCCTGTTTCACTAGCCCATGGCCTCAACCCGCGACATCCGCCGGCGCATCAAGTCGGTCAAGAACACCCGCCAGATCACCAAGGCGATGGAGCTGGTCGCGGCGTCGAAGATGAAGAAGGCGCAGGCCATGGCGCTCGCCGGCCGGCCCTATGCGCAGCTCATGTCGCGCATGCTCGCCGCCCTCGCCAATCGCGTCGAGGAATCGTTGCATCCCTTCCTCGTGAAGCGCGAGGTGAGGACCCGCGGGATTTTGCTGATCACGACCGACAAGGGCCTGTGCGGTCCGCTCAACGCCAACCTCTTCAAGCTGGTGCTCGACATCAAGGGCCCCGCCAAGTTCGTGGCCGTCGGCCGCAAGGGCGCGCAGTTCCTCGCCCGCACCAAGCGCGACATCGTCGCCGA
>CAZZDB010000165.1:0-8965 GCA_964652485.1 uncultured Oleiharenicola sp. | reverse complement strand
GCGTGGCCAACCTCAGCGCCTCGCGCATGAGCCTGAAGAAGAACCGCGAGATCCGCGTCTTCCAGGACAACGCCTACCTCTCGCTCGATTTCATGAACCAGAAGGGGCACCTCGTGAAGAAGAGCGACATCATCGCCTACGGCGTGAAGCTGAAGATCGGCCTCGCGAAGGCCGGTGACGCCAGCTCCATCCCGGTGCACGAGATTCCCATCGAGAAGGGCGAACCGCTCGCCATCGAGCTGGCCCACTTCGTCGAGAGCGTGCGCGAGACGACCCAGCCCAAGGTCGGCGCCGCGCTCGGCAAGTCGGCGCTCGAGGTCGCCATCACCATCACGGATCAGATCCGCCGGGCGCAGAAGTGAGCGAGGTCAAACCAGCATTGCCCTTCGGACTCCCGCCGCCCGCGGACGGGCAGGTCGACCTCCTCATCGTTGCCGGCGAGCATTCGGGGGACGAGCACGCGGCGCGGGTCGTCCGCGAACTTCGTGCCCGGCACCCGGACCTGAAGGTCTGCGCGCTGGGTGGACCGGAACTGGCGGCGGCGGGTGCCCAGCTGCTCCATGACCTGACGGCGACCTCGGTGGTCGGCATCATCGAGGTGCTCAAGCACTATTCGTTTTTCAAGGCGTTGTTCGACGCGACGCTGCGCTGGGTGGAGCAACACCACCCGCGGGCCGTCTGCTTCGTGGACTATCCCGGCTTCAATCTGCGGCTCGCGGCGCGGCTCCGCCAGCGAGGCCTGAGCGTCAAGGGCGGGGGTAACGTGAAGCTGCTGTACTACATCTCACCGCAGATCTGGGCCTGGAAACCCAAACGCCGGTTCAGCATGGCGCGCGATCTCGACGCCCTCGCCGTGATTTTTCCGTTCGAGCCGGCATGCTATGCCGACACTGGCCTGCCGGTGGAGTTTGTCGGGCATCCATTCCTTGCCCCCGACTACGCGCCGCCGGTGAGCTATGATCCCGCCGGTCCGGTGCTGCTTCTGCCCGGCAGCCGCGTGCAGGCCGTGGCGCGGATTTTGCCGGTGCTCCTGGCCGGTTTTGCCGGGTATCGGACAGCGGTGCCGGCGGCCCGGGCCGTGGTGCTGTATCCGAGCGAGGAGGTGGCGGTCGCCGCCCGTGTCGCCCTGGCCGCCTGGCCGTTCCTCTCCGGCGCCGTCGAGCTGCGCGGGAACACCGGCTGCACCGCCGCATCGGCTGTGCTTACGAGCAGCGGCACGATGTCGCTGCATTGCGCGCTGGCTGGCCTTCCCGGCGCGATCGCCTACCGCACGAACTTCCTGACCTACCTGCTCGCCCGCTGGTGGGTGAAGATCGATTACATCGGCATCGCCAACCTGCTGCTGCAGGAGGCGATGTATCCCGAGTTCATCCAGGGTGCGGCGACCCCGGACGCGCTGGCGGAGCAGTTGCGCGAGTGTTTCGGCGATGCCGCGCGGCGGGCCCGGACGCGGAAGCAGGCGGCGAGACTGCGCGACTTGCTGCAGGCGGCGGGTCCGACCGGGCTGTCGGCGGCGGGTTGGATCGCGCGGCAGTTGGGGAGCTAGCGCGGGACGGCGTTCAACGAATGGGCGACGGCCGGCCAGAGCTGGGCGGTGCGCTCGGCGAGGATCGCCCGGCATTTGGCCACCTCGGCCTCGCGCTGCGCGAGATTGCCCTCCGCGATCTCGGCCAGATCGTCGAGGTTGTAGAGAAAGACGTTCGACAGCTGCGCGACCGCAGGGTCCACGTCGCGGGGCAGGGCCAGGTCGATGAGAAACAGCGGCCGGGCCGGCCGGCGCTTGATGCCGGCGGCGACCATCTCGCGCGTGAGGATGAAGTCGGGGGAGGAGGTCGAACTGGCGACGATGTCGGAGCCGGCCACCGCCTCAGGCAGGTCGGCCAGGCTCATGGCCCAGCCACCGGCGAGGGCGGCGGCCTCCTCGGCCTTGGCCAGGGTGCGGCTGGCGACGGTGATCGAGGTGGCGCCGCGGCTCTGGAAAGCCTGCACGGTCTTGAGGCCGATCTCACCGGCCCCGACAACGAGCACCTTGGTGCCCGCGAGCTCACCGAAGATGCGGCCGGCGAGGTCGACCGCGACGGTGGCGATGCTGATCTGGCCGGCGCCGATGGCCGTGTTGGTGCGGATGTGCTTGGCCGCCTGGAAGGTCTTTTGGAAAACCCGGTTGAGCACGGGCCCCGTCCATTTCTTTTCCAGCGCACCATCGTAGGCCTGCTTCACCTGGCCGAGGATTTCCGTCTCCCCGACGATCTGAGAGTCTAGGCCGGAGGCGACGGAGAAGAGGTGCGCGATCGCATCGTGATTCTGGCGGAGCGCGACGGCGGAATCGAGCTCCGCCGGCGTGCAGCCGGTTACGGCGCAGAGGGTTTCGCGGAGGCTCGCAAGGGTTTCGGGTGTCTGGGCCACGCCGTAGACCTCGACGCGGTTGCAGGTGTTGAGGAGGGCGAATTCGCGGACCCCGGTCATCGCGCGCAGGCGCCCGGCCAGCGCGGCGACCCGGGTGTCGTCCAGGGCGATCTTCTCCCGCACGGCCATGGGGGCGGTGTGGTGGCTGGCGCCAAGAAGGAAGAGGACGGGCGTGGGGTTTTCCATCGGTCAGCGCGAAAGGGTGACCGGCCGGTAGCCGTGCCGGTTGGAGTTGACCGGCCCGAGCGACAGGAGGGCCAGGACGAACATCACGAGGCAGACCCAGGCGAATCGCACGGAGACGACCTTGCCACGCCATCGCAGGAGGAGGACCACAAGGTAGGAGAACCACACGCTGATCGTCACGAGCAGCTTGGGCCAGTGGACCGAGTCGGTGTTCCGCACCCACCACGAGGCGCCGACGCCGAGGGAAAAAGTCAGCAGCATGACACCGAGCATGATGAGCCGGTAGTTGATCTGCTCGAGCTGGACCACGGAGGGCAGGAACCAGAACAGGCCGTTGGTGTGCTTGTTCTTCAGGCTCCAGTTCTGCAGAAGCTGCATGAGCGAGGTCAACGCCAGCAGGCCGAACACTCCATAGCTGAACACGGCGAGCGCGGCGTGGACCTCGATCCAGGGATTGTTGCCGAAAAGCTTCTGCCCGCGCACCAGGTCCCAGTGGGAGATGAGCAGCGAGATCAGCGCGAGCGTCGCCGCGTAGCCGGCGGTGAAGAGGCCGAGCAGGCTAACGCGGAAGGCCGTGCCGACAAAGAAATAGAGTAGCATCGCGGACCAGGCGACGAACTGGACGATCTCAAAGGTGTTGCCGAGCGGGCAGCCCTTGCCGGCCAGTCCCCTCAGGTAGAGCCCCATCATCTGGAAGATCCACCCGCCGACCAGCAGGGAGTTGAGCATGGTGCGGAGTCCGCCGGGCGACTGGCGCTTGGTCAGCCCGACCAGGCCCGTGAGGAAACCGGCGAGGTAGAGGAGGGCGCCGAGCCACAGGAGGGACCGGTCGGTGATCAACGAGGACATGACACAAAGTTTGTTATGGTCGGGTCCCGGGGCAAGACAGACCACTCACTATTAATTGGGAACTTCTCACCATAACGCGGGATGGCGCCGGTCGGGCAAGGGTCGAGGGTTTGCCCGGCACTTTATGCCGGCCACTGTGCCGGTGGGATCCCGGTTCTGGCTTGGGCCTGGCGCGCCCGCGGGCATAGTGGCGGTGTGATCCCCGCATTTGATCCCAAACCCGTCGGCCTCGCCGGCCGCACTGTGCGGCTCGAACCGCTCCAACCCGGCCACGCTGCCGGGATTTTCGCCGCCAGCCGCGATCCTGAGATCTGGCGTTGGATGCTGGTCGAGCAGTTCAAGACCGAGGCAGATGCCGGAAAATGGATCGACGCCGCGCTCGCGGCGCAGGCGGCGGGAACGGAAGTGGCATGGGCGACCACGCTCCTGAAGGACGGGCAGGTGGTGGGCACGACCCGCTACCTCGACATCCGCCGGCCAAACCGTGGGCTGGAAATCGGCTGGACCTGGATCGATCCCCGGTTTCAGCGCACCGCCGTCAACACCGAGGCCAAGTATCTGATGCTCTGTCACGCCTTTGAGGAACTCGGAGCCATCCGAGTCCAGCTCAAGACCGACGAGCGCAACGCCCGGTCCCGCGCGGCCATCGCGCGCCTCGGCGCCACGTTTGAGGGCATCCTGCGCAAATACCAGGCGCGGTTCGATGGCTACGTGCGCAACACCGCCATGTTCAGCCTCACGGCCGAGGAATGGCCGGCGATCAAGACGAGGCTCGAAGCCAAGCTGGCGCAGTAGGGGCGATCAGGACGACGGCGACTGTCTCAGCGCTACTTCGTCGGCGCCCAGCGTTGCAGGAACGCGATGACTTTCGCGGGGTCGTGTGCCGCCCGGCCGTCTTCCAAGGCACCGGTTTCCTGGGTGGTGAGTTGATTCCCGTTGGCATCGAGCACGACGAGCACCGGCAGCCCTTCCTTCACGGGGTCGCCGTATCTCTCGTTCACGGCGTCGTTGCGTTTCTTGCCGTCCCGGTGGTTCACATCGACGAGCACAAGGACATAATTCTCTTGGAGCGCCTTGGCCACGCCGGCATCGGTCTCGAAAGCATGATGCAGCCGGTGGCACCAGACGCACCAGTTGGCGCCGAAGTCGACCAGCACGTGCTTGTGTCCGGCCTTGGCCTGGACGAGGGCTGTGGCGATCTGCGCGGCACCATCGGCCTCACGGTCGTAAATGTCGGGCCCCTGCTTGGGGTATTCGGGCTCGGCATGCAGGATGGCGGTGGCGCCGAGCAGGACGAGGGTGGTGAGGAATCGCATGGGGGACATGCTAGCCAGACCGGGCGGTTCGGCTAATTCTTTTTTGCGACCCAGAAGCGGCAGTTGTCGGAGAAATTCCGGACCTTGGGCGTTTCGCTGGCCAGCTCGTCGCGGGTCCGGTCGTGGACGTGGAGCCAGCCGGTCGCGGCGAGGTCCGCGAAGACCTCCTTCCGGTCGGGCAGGTGCATGAAGGTGTTCCCGTTCTCATCGGTGAAGTAGCGGTCGCCGAACTCCACCAGCCGCGGGTTCTGTTCACCGCGGGCCCAACGCTCGGCTTCCCGGGCCCATTCCTTGCGGTCCTTCGGGTCCTCGCGGTCGTGGGTCGTGAAGATGAAATGCGCGTCCGGCCGGCAGACCCGGTGCAGCTCCCGCATCGCGGCCCGGCGGTTTTCGCGTCCCGGGATCTGCATCAGCCCGTTGAACATGAACAGAGCGCCATCCCAGCGGTTGTCATATAATGTATGACAATTGCCGAGGTTGGTGGCGTCGGCCTGGAGGAAGGTGAGGCCGGTAATGCCCTGTTCCTCAGCAAGATTTTTGGCCTGTTCGACCAGTTCCGTGGCGAAATCGAAGCCGGTGAGATGCCGGTAGCCCTCGTGCCAGAGACCGACGGTCACGCGGCCGGCACCGCAGCCGGCCTCAAGCAGCCGCACGGTCTTGTCGGGAAAATAGCGCGTGATGAGCGAGAGTTCGGATTTCCACAGGCCGATGAAATGCGCAGCCCGCGTGTAATGGAGCACAGTATTGATGGCGTTGAAGTCATCCCGGACGGTGGCTCCCGTGACCTTGGTCATGTCCTCCGCCATGCCGCAATGAACATGCCGTTGGCGTTGATCTCGTGCGGCCAGAGGGTCCGGGCGGAGATCGGCTCCAGGTCCGGATGCGCGGCGGTGAAGGCATTGGCGACGCCAGTGGTCTCAGCGCGGGTCAGCGTGCACACCGCATAGATGAGGCGGCCGCCGGGCTTGAGCGACCCGGCCACATGGTTGAGCAATTTCGCCTGCACGGCGGCGAGCTCGTGCACGTCGGCAGGCTGGGTGGTCCAGCGCGCGTGGGGGTTGCGCTGCCACGTGCCCACGCCGCTGCACGGCGCATCGACGAGGATGCCGTCGAAGTTGGTTTTAGTCGGCGGCTTGGTACCGCCCTCCCAAGGCACCGCGCGAAAATTGAAGACCTTGGCCCGGGCGGCGCGCTCCTTGAGCTTGGCCAGCCGGCGCAGTGAGCGGTCGCTGGCCCAGATAAGACCCTTGTTCCGCATCAGGTCGGAAAGATGCATCGTCTTGCCGCCCTCGCCGGCGCAGGCGTCCCACCAGGTTTCGCCCGGCAACGGAGCGGCCGCGAGGCCGACCAGCTGCGAGGCCAGATCCTGGATCTCAAACTCACCGGCCTGGAATTCCTTGGAGCGGTAGAGATCGATCAAACCCGAGTAGCGCAGCGCGTCCGGCGACTGCGGGGCGGGCGTGAAGTGGCTGAGCTTCCTCGCCAGCTCGATCCCGGTGCCGGTCTTGGCACGGATCCAGAGCACTGGCTCCTGCTGCCACTGGACCAAGGTTTGTGGCGGCAGGACATCCAGCTCGGCCTGGAGCCAGTCGGGGACAGCGCGGGCGGCGAGGGCCTCAGGTTTGAAGCTGGCGGGATTTCGGTTGAAACGTTCCTGCAACTCGAGGGCGGCGGCGAGTTGCTTCTGCGGCGAGTCCTTCTCGTCGAGCCAGCGCCACCAACGGAAATAGGTGAAGACGGCCCGGCTGATGCCGCGGCGCTCGGCTGGCGCGGTGAAGTGACGGTCCTGCGTAAGCGACTCGCGCAGGGCCTGGTCGGCCGGCGTGCCGGCGGCGACCAGCTTCAGGACGCGCGCGGCGTGGTTGAGGATGTTCGATTCGGCCATGGTCAACCTCGCTTGCTCCAGCGCCGGGTCTCCTTGATCTCCGGCCGGCGGGCCTCGACCAGCGTGCCGGCGACGGCCGCGTGCGAACGCAGTTCCTGAAACGCGGCCGGCGTCACGCGCCAGTTGAGGGCGGAGGCGACTTCGGCGATCGGCGCCACGCGGCCATCAAAGACCGGAGCCAGCTCGACGCGTGTGTCGCCGGCGGTGGCGTTGATGGCTGCGCGGAGTTTTTGGAGGAAGCCGGGCAGTTCCGGGTGGTCGGGCTGGAGCAGCCACGTGACCTTGCGCACCTGGCCCGGCAGGTAGGCATCGAGGGGATAGAGTTCCTTCACGTTGAGGCGGGCGCCGTCGTTGCCCTTCATCACGGAGCCGAGCGCGACGACCGGCTGGTTCTCGGCAAGGCTCTTGCCGTAGGTCTCGTAAGCGTCGGCATACATGTTCACCGAGATAGTGGCCTTCTTGCTCGCGAGGTTGAAGAACGCCCAGGGACGGTTGTCTTTTTTCGAAAGCTTCTTGGTGATACCGCTCATGATGCCGCAGAGGCGGAACTCGATGCGGTCGCCCTCCTGGAGCACCGATTCCTCGGTGTGCGTGCACAGCGCCTCGGCGAGGCCGGTGTAGGCGTTGAGCGGGTGACCGGAGACGTAGAAGCCGAGGAGTTCCTTCTCGAACTGGAGGCGCTCGGCGGCGGTGAAGTCGGCCGCGGTGGTCGTGTGCTGCGTATGGCCGTTGGCGCCGGGGCGCGCGGCCGCCTTCGGGGCGTCCTCGGCGAGCACGTCGAGAAACGAGTGCTGACCGGCGGCCTTGTCGCGGGCGTGGGCGGCCGCGCCCGCGATGGCCCCGTCGATGCCGTCGAAGAGTAGCTTGCGCGCGGCACCGCTGAAGTCGAAGGCGCCCGTCTTCACGAGGTGCTCGAGCACGCGTTTGTTGAGGGCGCGGGCGTCGACGCGGGCGGTGAAGTCGGCAAAATCCTTGAACGGGCCGTTCGCCTCGCGTTCCTCGATGATTTTCTGGGCGGCCTGTTCCCCGACGCCCTTGATGCCGGCGAGGCCGAAGCGGATCTTGTCACCGACAGGGGTGAAGTTGACGCGGGACTCGTTGACGTCGGGTCCCAGCACCTGGAGGCCCATGGCCTCACACTCGGCGACGAAGTGCGCGACCTTTTCAGAGTTGCCGAGCTCGGAGGTCAGCATCGCGGCCATGAACTGCACCGGGTAGTTGGCCTTGAGATAGCCGGTCTGGTAGCTGAGCACCGCATAAGCGGCGGAGTGCGACTTGTTGAAGCCATAGCCGGCGAACTTGTTGAGAATGTCGAAGATCGAGTTGGCTGTCTTGGCGTCGATCTGGTTTACCCGGGCGGCACCCTCGACGAACTTGGCGCGTTCCATCGCCATGGCCTCGGCGTCCTTCTTCCCCATGGCGCGGCGGAGCATGTCGGCGCCACCGAGCGTGTAGCCGGCGATGATCTTCGCGGCCTCCATGACCTGCTCCTGGTAGACCATGACGCCGTAGGTCTCGCGGCAGACCTCCTCGAGGAGCTTGTGCGGAAACTGGACGGTGCTCGGATCCTTCTTGCCGCGCACATAGTCGGGGATCCACTCCATCGGACCCGGGCGGTAGAGGGCGATGAGCGCCACGATCTCGTCGATGGACGACAGGCCGATCTGCCGGCAGAGCGCCTGCATGCCGCCGGATTCAAGCTGGAACACGCCGGTGGTGCGGCCGGAGTTGAGCAGGGCGTAGGTCCTGGCGTCCTCGAAACCGACGGCCTCGATGTCGAACCTCGGATCCGCGGTGCGGCGGACGTTGTCGATGGCGTCGGCGATGACGGTGAGCGTCTTGAGGCCGAGGAAGTCCATCTTCAGCAGGCCGAGCTTGCCCACGGCGTTCATGTCGAACTGCACGGTGACATCGCCTTCCTGCAGGGTGAGGGGCACGAACTCGTCGAGCGGCTGGTCGGTGATGATGATGCCGGCGGCATGCTTGCCGGTGTTGCGCACCATGCCCTCGAGTACCAGCGCCTGGTCGATGATCTTCTTGGCGGCCGGGTTGCTCTCGAACTCGTGGCGCAGTTCGGCGGATTTCTCGATCGCGGTCTTGAGCTCGATGTTGAGCTCGTCGGGAATCATCTTGGCCAGACGGTCGGCCTCGGCGTACGGCAGGTCGTGGACGCGCGAGACATCGCGAATGACCATCTTGGCGCCGAGGGTGCCGTAGGTGATGATGTTGGCCACGCATTGTGCGCCGTATTTTTCCCGGACATAATCAATGACCTCGCCGCGGCGGCGCATGCAGAAGTCGATGTCGAAGTCCGGCGGCGACA
>CAZZDB010000164.1:0-9070 GCA_964652485.1 uncultured Oleiharenicola sp. | reverse complement strand
GGCGGCGTCGCCCGGTGCGCCCGGGCGCTCGAGCTCCGGACCCCAGCGCAACTGGTTGAGGTAACTGTCACCCTGCGCGAGGCCGAGCTTCTGCGCCTCAGCATCGATACGCTCGGCGAACCGGTGCGGAAGGTCGAGCTTCACTTCCTCGAAATCATCCCACGCCTTCACCTGCGAGGGCAGGTCGCGCCAGTAGAGGATCTGGTATTTCGACTTCGCGCCGGGGTCGCGCGGCGCGGCCGCCGCGGGGGCGGCCGGCGCCGGCGCGACGCCGCGCTTGGCCGTGATGCCCGGGGCCGGGCCCTTGCCGGTGAGGTAGAGGAACAGGTCCACCGCGCTCGAGGCGTCAGCCCCGTAGCCGTCGGCACCGATCTCGTCGGCGAACATCTGGCTGATGGGCGCGCCGCCGATGGCCATCTTGATGTGGTCGCGGCCGGGCACGTCGAAGCCGTCGATGACGGTCTTCATGTAGGTCATCGTGGTGGTGAGCAGCGCGCTCATGCCGATGATGTCGGGCTTGAACTCGTCCGCCGCGGCCATGAACTTCTCGACGCTCTGGTCGACGCCGATGTCCTTGATCTGGAACCCGGCGCCCTCGGCCATCATGCAGACGAGGTTCTTGCCGATGTCGTGCAGGTCGCCGCGCACCGTGCCCATGAGGAGCCGTCCCGCGGAGGTGTCGGTGGCGCCCTTGGCGCTGAGCAGGGGCTTGAGCACGCCCATGCCGGCCTTCATGGCGCGAGCGGCGATGAGCACCTCGGGCACGTAGAGGATGTTGTACTTGAAATCCTCGCCGACGACGCTCATCCCCGCGATGAGGCCCTCGGCCAGGATCTCCTGGGCGGTCCGGCCCTCGGCGAGGGCGTCCTTGGTCATCTGTTCGATTTCCTTGGCCTTGCCCTCGTAGAGGCATTGGTTCATTAACGCGTAGTCCGGCATGGGAGAAATGGTTGGGATCAGCGGCCGGCGCGCTTGCCGTTGAACTCCGCCAGCGCGGCCTGCATGGCGAGGATGTTGGCGCGGGGCATGCCGGGGCTCGTGCCGCCGCCGACCGAGAGGATCATGCCCTTGCCGTCCTTCGCGCCCTTCTCCAGTATATCCAAGGTGGCCGCGCGGACCTCCTCGGGCGTGCCGCGCACGCCTATCTCGAGGGGATTGACATTCCCCATGAGACACATGCGGTCGCCGACCCGGGCCTTCACGTCCGCAATGTCGGTCTGCTTGCCCCAGTTGAGGACGTTGAAGCCGACATCCGGCAGGTGATCGAGGCAGGCCTCGACCTCGGCGTCGTTGTGGTAGATCTTCACCCAGTCCGTCGGGAAGGCGTCGCAGATGCGCTTCAGGTAGGGATGGCAGAATTCCTTGTAGTGATCCTCGTTCACGAAGCCCACGATGTCATCGAGGATGAAGATGCCCTCGACGTCGCGGCCGATGGCCTTCTGCTGGGCCTTGAGCCAGTCGATGATGATGCGGGTGGAGAGGTCGAGGAGCTTGTGGGTCCACTCGGGCTTTTCGACCAGGTCGATCATCAGCTCGGTGGTGCCGCGGGCGAAGCCGGCGGTGCACATCGGCCCGCGGGAGGTGACGATCGGCATGATCTCGCCGGTGTCGAAGACGCGCTGCTTCTGCATGCGGATGCGGTGCAGGGTCATCGCCATGAAGGCATCGTTCTCGACCTCGTATTCGGGATATTTGTCGAGATCCTCGATGTTGAAGAGCATCGGGTATTCGCTCGGGGTGTTGTCCGACCAGAACTTGATCTTGGAACCGAGGACCGACGGCTCGGCGGCCATGCCGTATTCCATCCACCAGCCGGGGACGAAGATGATGTCGGGGTACTCTCGGTGGATCTTGAGGTGCGATTGGAACCAGACCTCGGGATCGAGGAAAAAGTCCATGTGCTTGACGCCGACGTAGCCCGGGATCCACGGGCTGTCGATGATCAGGGCCAGCGGAATCTCGTCGAGTTTCTCGCGGCGGGCGGCTTTCTTGAAAATCTCCCATTGGGCGGGTTTCATAGGATAGGATCGGGGTCGGAGGGGTTGGGGTTATCGAAGTCGGATGAAAGCGGCGATCAAGGCTCGATCAGGATTTCGGTGGCGGTGACCTGCAGTTGGACGCCGGCCGCCCGGGCGGCCTCCTGCAGCGCGGCCTCAAGCATGACGACCGGGTCGGCGCTGACGGCGAGACGGCGCATCAGGCCGTCGCCCTTCTTTGCGCCGACGCGGAGCGTGAGGCGCAGGCCCTTGCGCTTGCAGGACACGCGGGTGGCTGCGGCGTCGGTCAGCGTGGCGTTCATCGGGGCGATGAAGGCGTCGACGTAATGGACGCCGATGCCCGATTTGTCGCGGAAGCCGGGCGGGAGCTTTTCCCTGGCCGCCGGGTTGAGATCGCAGAGCTTGATCATGATGAGGTTGAAAGACGGACATTAGGCGGCGGAGCCGGCTTGGGCGAGGGCGTAGTGGATGGCTTCCAGGGCGAGGCCCCATTTGTGCGTCCGGCTCTCGGCGGTGCAATGGCAACCTGAGGGCGCCGCGGTCCGCGCCCACTGCAGCACCTCGTCCAGCGGGCGACCGAGGAGGGGTTTCTCGGCGGCGATCGCCCGCATGAGCCCCTCGCTGTCGCTCAGGTAGGAGCACATGAAGGTGTGACCGTCGTCATCCACCGCCGGGCGACAGTCGCTCGCCAGGATGGTATACCCCCCCTCCGGGCCGCTCAGGGTGACCGCATAGTCGAACGCCAGCGGCCGGCCCTGGTTCGAGCAGGTCGTGCCGTCGAAGCGGAAGCACGCCACGACGGTGCCGTCGGCCTGCGGCTCGAGGCGGACGCGCTCCTGCGCCCACTTCCGCAACGCCCGGCCGTTGACCGTGTACCGGGCATCGGGCGTGAGAGCCGGGGCCGCCGCGACCCTGCGCGGCTGGAGCGGGGCCACGGTGCCCGGCTGGACCGGCGCGTGCCGGTAGGGCGTCCGGCGGTATTGGCAGGGTGAGAACGAGCACGCGGCACAAGGGACGAGTTCAGGCCCGGCTTGGGGGCTAGCCGTGAGCCCGACGACCGCCAGCAGCGATTTCTTCGGCCGCAGCATGCCGCTGGACAGGACCTCCAGCGACTCCGGCAACGGCTGGGTCAGGCCGCGCACCAGCAGTTCGAAGAGCCTGGGCTGGTCGGCCACGTCCCAGCCGGTGTAACCGGGACTGTAGTGCGGGATCGCCCGGAGGCCTTCCGGCTCCGCCAGCCCGCAGATGCGTCCGCTCAAACCCGCCACGAGGTGCTCGACGACGGCCGATCCGAACATCTCGAGAAAGAAGTATTCGTCCGGCTTGGACTCCTGCCACAGGCGGCGGGCGTGGTCCTCGCACTGCCGCCCCGCGCTGACCGCGACCAGCAGGGCGCGGCCGGCGCCGGCCTGCCGCAGGTGCTGGTGCAGCTGTTGCGAGTAAAAGACGGTGCCGTCCAGCTTCAGGCTGTCCGGGGCGACCTGCAGCTCCACCTCCCGCAGGTAGACCCAGGGGCGGCCGTGCTCCGCATACCATCCCCTCGCCCACTCGGCCAGTTCGTCGGCGCGCTCGCCCGGCGTGTGATGTTTCGGATAGCCGAGCAGGCGACGATACTCCGCCTCCGGCACGTGGACCGCCGGGTGCGCGTCGAGCAGCCCGGGCATTGGACGGGAGGTTGGATACGGGCTGCTCATTGGCCGGAAATCTCCGGAGCGTTTTCCACCGGGGCGAACTGGCAGCCGTTGACAAAATAGTCGAAGAACCCCGGGTGCGTCTCGAGGCGGCAGTGCGTGACCTTTTTCACCAGCTGCTCCAGCTCCGTGCGCTTGGCGCGGGAAAGCAGAGCGATGCAGGCGCCCTCCACCGAGGCGTTGCCGACCTGCACGATCTTCGCCGCGTCGATGTTGGGGATGAGCCCGATGCGTTTCGACGCCGCGATGTTCAGGTGGCGGCCGAAACCGCCCGCGAGGTAGAACACCCCGAGGTCGGCGTAGCTGATGCCGTATTCGGCGAAGGCGATCTGCAGGCCGGCCACGTTGGCACCCTTGGCCTGGGCCAGGGCGTTGACGTCGGCCTCGCTGAGGGTGACCGGCTGGTCGCCGGTGGTGTCCACGATGAAGTCGTGCGCGCCGTGCTCGAAGCGTCCGAGGGAATTCATCCGCCCGGTGCGCAGCAGCTCGCTCATCAGGTCGACCAGCCCCGAGCCGCAGATGCCCTCGGCCGGGACGCCGCCGATCACCGTGGTGCGGACGGTGCCGTCGTCGCCGATGGCGACCTTCTCGATCGCGCCCGGCAGGCCGGGCATGCCAAAGGTGATCTGGCCGCCCTCGAACGCGGGACCGGCCGGACAGGAGGCCGCCAGGACCCGGTGCCGGTTGCCGACGATCAGCTCGGTGTTCGTCCCGATGTCCATGACCGCGACGACCCGGTCCTCGTGGGCGAGATCGACGGCCAGCATGCACGCCGCCGCGTCGGCCCCGACGTGCCCGCTGATGATCGGCAGCCCGTAGACCCGCGCCTGGGGATGGATCGGCAGGCCGAGCTTTCGCGCCGTCGAGGAGAGGCTGGTGTCCGGGCGCCGGCCCTCCGCCATCCCCAGCTCGGTCAGCGACTGGTAGGGGCTCTGGCCGATGGTGTAGACGGAGAGCTTGAAGAACAGGTCCCGCATCGTCGAGTTGCCGGCGATGATGACCTCGTAGATCGAGCGCGCGTCCACCGGGAATTCCTGGATGGCCCGGCTGAGGTAGCCGGCCAGCGTCCGCTGCAGGGTCTTCGTGCGGTCCTCGGTGTCGTATTGGATCCGCGCCATGACATCGGAGCCGCCGAAGCGCTGGGGATTCTCGAAGGAGGAGTCGGCCACGACCTCGCCGGTCTCGAGATTGAGCAACCGCATGACGATCGTCGTCGTGCCGAGGTCGATGGCGAGTCCGTGGATCGGCCCCGTGCCCCGGTCGATTTCCTCCCCATCGAGCAGGATGCGGTCGCCGTCGCGGGTCACGGTGGGGTCGAGTTTCCACCGCGGACCGTGCACTGGCAGCGCGAAGGCGTGGCGCTCGATGCGCATCAGGCCGCGCCGCATCGTGTGACAGCGCACGATGCCCTCCTCTTTCGCGATGCGCGTGCAGCACGAAAGCCGGAAGGGGCCCTTCAGGTGCCGTTCCTCCGGGCCGGGCCGGGAAAGGCAGTCCATCCCCTCGGTGACCTCGACGACGCATTCCTTGCACTTGCCTTGCTTGTTGCAGGACGTGGGGACGGGGATGCCGAGCGACTCCGCGCAGGTGAAAAGCGAGAGTCCGGTCCCGGCCTCGATGGTGCGGGAGTTGAAGTGCAGCCGGACGCTCATTGCGGCGATTCGAGCGCCTTGATCCCGGCGCGGATGTAGCCCATCGCGTAGGCCATGCCCGCGTGCCAGGGCGCGGCGCAGCTCATCTGCGGGGCGTGGTCGGGGATGATGACTCCCTCGAAGCCGTTGCGCTTCAGGATCGCGAGCACCCGGAGGATATCGACCTCGCCGTCGTCGATGAAGGTCTCCTTGTAATGCGGCACCTTGTCGCGGATGTTGCGCAGGTGCACGTAGCCGAGCCGGTGCTGGCGGCTGTACTGGTCGACGACGTCGTAGATGTTGCCCTCGGTCATCTCGGCCAGCGAGCCGACGCAGAACTCCAGCTGGTTGGCGGGGCTGGGATTGAGGTCGATGACCTGCTGGTAGAACCGCGGCTGGTAGACGAGGCGCGGCTGGGCCCGGATGGTCGGCATCGGCGGGTCGTCCGGGTGCAGCGCGAGACGCACGCCCGCCTCCTCGGCGACGGGCAGCACCTCGTTGAGAAAGCGTTCCAGGCGGCTCCACAGCTGCTCGTGCGTCGCCGAGGGCACGATGCCCGGGGGAGCCTTCGGGTCGTAGACCATGTTCCAGACCATGCCGTTGGTCATGGGGAGATCGTAGGCGCCTTCCATGCCGACGGCCGGGGCCTCGCCGCGGGCATAGTTGCCCTTGGTGCGGCCGGCGACACCCGCGATGGAGAAATTGTAACCCATGATCGGGATGCCCGCCCGCCCCATCCGGCGCAGGATCGTCTTCACGTTCTCGATGTGTTGCGCCCGCTTCGGGCCGTCCAGCAGGATGTCGTGCCAGTGGGCCGGGTCGAAGTTCTCGATCGCCTCCAGCTTGAGTCCGGCCGCCTCGACGTCGCGGCGCAACGCCACCATCTCCTCCTCCGTCCAGAGCCGGTCCGGATCGCCCGCCAGGCCCCAGCCGAAGTCGGTGCCGGTGGGCTGGTCGTCGGCGCCCGTGTGCATGCCGCCCCGGAAATAGTCCACCAGGTGCGCCACGATGTGCGTGGCGCCGGCCTGGCGGGCGAACAGGAAGTTCTCCCGCGTCAACATGTGGCGATAAAGTCCGAGACCGAGTTTCATGGTGGAAGAGACAGGATGGGCGTGGCTGGAGGGTAGGCGAACCAAAGTCAGGTCAACTGTTGAGCAGTTGGCGCCGGCGGGCGAGCGGGAAGACACCCCCGCGGTCAGCGGCCGGGGGCCGGCGCGTCCCGGCGGAAGCTTTCCGGCGGGCCGAGGTAGCTCGGCTTGAGCCCGCCGAGGTTCACGACGAGCTTTTGC
This sequence comes from uncultured Oleiharenicola sp., assembly GCA_964652485.1. Lineage (GTDB taxonomy): Bacteria > Verrucomicrobiota > Verrucomicrobiia > Opitutales > Opitutaceae > Lacunisphaera. The sequence goes on along the minus strand of CAZZDB010000164.1, from coordinate 2,462 downwards.
ATGACGACCGCGGGGTCGACCATCCAGACCTTGAGGGTGTGGTAGCCCGGTTGCGCGATCCGGTGCGTCGACCGGCCCTGGTGCGCGTTGTCGCCCACGGATTTCTCCCAGTCGGGGTTGCCATTCCTCGCCTGATAGCCCGCCGGGACGAGCGTGACCACCTGCGGAGTCTCGTCATCGAAAGACACCGCATAGCGCACCCCCCGGTCCGGGACGAAATTCAGCGTCGGTGCCGTGATGGCCGTGACCTCGGCCGGTCCGATGGTGAACAGATACATGCGGTATTCGAGGCACGGCGAATCGCCGCCCGGCGTCGCCGCGGGGGTGTCAACCGGCGCTTCCGCCCGCATGCCGGAGAGGGTGCGGCCGTAGTCCTCGATCCTCTCCCAGTGCCTGGCTCCCGGGGCAGTCCGCCGGGAATAGTGCTCGGGCTCGATGGATACGATCCCCTGCCCTTCGGCAAAGCCCTGCAGGGTGTCGCGATTGACTTCGGCGGGATTGAAGGCGTCCACACCCACCGCCACCTCGGTGCCGGCGCCGGCCAGCGTGACCGAGCCGCTCACCCGGCCGGCCGGAACCTTGCTCCAGTCGACGCTGACCCACAGCCGCTGGTCCGGCCCGGCGTTGCCCCGTGTGGCGCTGAGCGCGATCCATGGCGCGCTGGCCGTGGCGGTGAAAGCGAACGGCTCCCGGCCCCGGTTGAACACATCGATGAAGCCGCCCTGGCGGTTCAACGCGTCGAACTGCGGCAGACGCGCCTCGCCGGCGGCGCCGGGCCACGCCGCCACTGAGCCCTCCACCGCGACCCCCAGCCCGGCGGCGGGCGGGACCGTGACGCTGGAGAGCTTGAGGTGGTCGAGGTTGTTGGCCGGCGGATCGCGCCACGTCTTGTAGCCCAGGATCGGCTGGTCCATGAAATGCGCCCACTTGCCACCCGCCGCGGCGTCGTATTCGCCGACCATCTTGAGATATTGCTGGAACAGGTCCTGGACCGCGGCGGCCTGGTCGTTCGCGCTGGCGCGGCCCTGCTGGGCGAACAGCGCATTCCGGCCGGCGGCAAGGTAGAGCTCGTTGAGGAGCGCGCCCGCCCGCACCGGAAAGAGCACGAGCTGGTAGAAGGCGTCCCGTTTCGCCGCCGGCAACGCGCGGGAGATCTCCTCCGCCCGCCGGCCGAGGGCCTCGTAATCCGCGACGACCGTCTCGGCCTCCCGGTAGTCGGTCAGGCTGTAGGTGTCCGGCGCCAGCATCTCCGGTTTGCGCCGCGCGTTGTACTTGGCGTATTTCGCCAGGAGATCGGCGATGTCCACGGCGCGTTCCGGGCCGAACTCCCGCGCCGCCCAGAGCCGGGAAAATTCCCCGAGGTTCGCCCCGGTCCAGCGGTTCGTGTCCCAGCCGAAGCTGAGGAGGAACTCGAGCGGAAACTCGTAGCCCTTGAAGTGGCCGACGTTGACGATCCAGATGCGGTCGGCGCCATAACGCTTCGCGAGGGACATCTGCTCCCAGATCTTCGGCAGCGGGTCGGTGTCGAGCCACTGGTAGTTGCGCGGACTGCCGTGGTAGTCGAAATGGTAGTAGATGCCCGCGCCGCCCGGGCGCTGGCGCTCCGCGGCGGTCGGCAGGCGGCGGAGGTTGCCCCAGTTGTCCTCCGCCCACAGGAGGGTCATGTCGTCCGGCACGCGCATCCCCTGCTCGTAGAACTCCTGCACCTCCTTGTAGAGGCACCAGACCTGCGGCACCCGCGCGAGATCGGGATTCACCTCCGCGCGCAGGATGTTGCGCTGCACCTCCACGATCTTCTCCAGCAGGCTGCGGTTCGCCGCCGGGCCGCCGGGCGCCATCTCGGTGTCGTTCGCGCCGCGCAGGCCCATGGTGATGATGCTCTCGTAGTTCCGGTTCCGCCGGACGCCCTCGCGCCAGAAGTTCTCCAGCACGTCCGGGTGGCTGGCGTAGTTCCAGGCGCCGATCGTCTTCAGGTAGCGCCAGTCCCACTCCTTCTGCGCCCGGAGCATCGGCTCCTGGTGGGACGTGCCCATGACGATGCCATATTCGTCGGCCAGGCGGGCGTTCGCGGGATCGTCCTCGTTGAAGGCGTTGTTCCACATCGCCGGCCACAGGTAGTTGGCCCGCAGCCGCAGCATCACCTCGAAAAGCCGCACGTAGAACTCGTGGCCATAGTTGGCCACATTGGCCGGGGCGAGGGGGTTGGCCTGCGGGGTGACGGTGCCGAACTTCGCCCGGACCCAGTTGGTGAGGTCGGGCGCCTCGTCATTGAGGAAGATGCCGCGGTATTTCACCGCGGGGGTGCCCGACAGCACGCGGTCCGGCTTGATCAGGAGGGCATCGCGGTGCGCGGGCGGGACATCAGCCCACCAATACCAGGGCGAGACGCCGATCTGCTGGGACAGGCCGTAGATGCCGTAGATGGTGCCGCGCTTGTCGCTGCCGGCGATGACCAGGGCCCG
>CAZZDB010000163.1:0-9072 GCA_964652485.1 uncultured Oleiharenicola sp. | reverse complement strand
CGCCGATGTATTTGTCGAGCGTGCCGCCCTCCTCCTGCACGATGTCGGTGCAGGCTGTCAGGTATTCGTTCATCAACTCAACGAGCCGGTCGGGCGGCAGCACCTCGGAAAAGGACGAGAAGCCCTGGATGTCGCTGAAATACGCCGTGATTTCGTCCAAGTGTCCGCCCAGCTGCGGCGGCACCCCCGACTTGACCAGGCGGTCGACCAGCTGGGGCGACACATAGGAGCCAAACATGCCTTTGATCTCCTGCCGGCCCCGGTATTCCATCAGCGCGCGCCGGCCGATCACAATGAACTGCAAGGCGGTGAATCCCAGCGACGGCGCCACCATCGGCAACCACCAGCTTTTCCAGACCCACATCCCGACAGCCAACGTGGCATAGCCGGCCAGCCCGCACACCGCCCCCCCGCAAAGCACCAGGACCGAACGATCGGCGACGAACACGATCCCGAGATAACCCAGCATGACGGCCGTCACCCAGATGATCCAATCCGGCACCCGCCACGCGTAATCGTCGGCCAGGACATTGTTGACCGCATTTGCGACCACGAACGTCAGCGGCGTCAGCTCGCTCAACGGGCTCGGCCCGGCATCGGCCTTGCCCGTCACGGTCTGGCCGATGATCACAATCCTGCCCTTCATGTCCGGAGGGGCGACCTCGGGCTTTTTCTTCTCGAGCAGGACATCGCTGAGACCGACCAGCACCGAACCGTAGCTATAGACCGGAACATCGGGGTGTTTTTTCGTCTGGTCGTAGCGGTAGTTCAACAGGAGGCAGCCCCGGTCATCCACCGGCAGCCGGAAGTTGCGGCCGCCGGCGGAGAACGAAATTCCATCACCCAGTTTCACGTGCACATCCGCGGTCTTGATGTCGTAGAGCGAGAGGATGATCTGGAGCGAGAGCGACGGGTAGGCCTGCCGGCCCACGCGCACCACCAGGGGAATATCGCGCCTGATGCCGTCCAGGCCCGGCGTGGTGTCCGCAAAGCCGTAGAGACTGGCGGCGCGCAGCTGCGGAAACGGAATGAACGCGTGCTCGTCGCCCTCCAGTTTTTTCAAGTCGCCCTCGACCTGGCGGAAAGGCTTGGTCGGTCCCTCCAGCCCCGGCTCCGCACTGGTCGGCTCCGGATTGGTGACGGCCGCCGACAACACCTTCGTCCCGGCCTCGTTGGCCGCAGCCGCGATCTGCCCCATGGCGCCGTCCCCGTCACCTTCGCGAGAAGCGTCCAGAATCACGTCCCACGCCACCATTTTGGCCCCGGCCAGCGCCAGCACCTGGGTCAATTGCGCATGGTATTGACGGTCGACCGGCCAGGGCTGGCCCAGGCGCGACTCCGTGTCGTCCTCAAACAGCACCACTGTCAACCGCGGGTCGATCGGCCGCTGGTGATTCACCCGGAACTCGGTGCGAAGATCGAGGGAATGCAGCTCAAACTGCTTCAACGCAGCCGTCCGGCTCAGAAAGCAGGCCAGCCCGAAACACGCCAAAGGCGCCCACCAAATCTGCCTGAGGGTCTTGCTGCGCTGGCGAGTCATGTAAGGGCCGCAGCTTGACGGCTGCGCCGCCCACAACCAAGCGCTTTCTATCTGCGCCGGCGGCGCTTAGCCGGCGACCAGTACAAAGCGGGGCGCGTCGGTCATGATCCGGAAGCGCAGTGCGGCATTGTTGTCATCGAGGTTGAACTCGAGGTTGTGGGCCGCGGGCGCCTCCTTCTCCTGCACCATCGCCGGACGGGCATTTTGCTTGAAGACTTCGACCAGGTTGCTGACGCGCTCGGCGTAGTTGTAGCTCGCGCTCGGGGCGCGGCCCCCCAGCACGGCATCCACGCCGCAGTTCCACGCCAGGGCGATGTTGAAGGCCGTGGGGTCGACCCCGGCCTGTTCAAACGCGTGCCGGATCCACTCATAGTGCTTCACAGCCACCTCATCGGCGGCAGCCCGTTGCACTGCCAGGCTGAAAGGCTTGGCCGTATGCATGCGCCAGGTGGCCGGTCGAAACTGATAGGGCCCCAGTTCACCGTAACGACCCAGATGGGTCTGGTTGGTCGGGTTCTCCACCCAGTTGATCGCGCGCAACGTTTCCCAACGGTCGGCCGCCGCCGCGCCGATTGTAAAGACAAAGGCGCTGACCACCAGCAGGAGCTTTTTGAACTGTATTTTCATATCCGAGTTGGCCGCGACAAAGGCTAGATCTAGGACCCGGACAAGCAGGATTTTATCCCCTAAATTTCGCACGCGACGGCCTGTCGCTGCTTTTACGAAATCGGTCGGCGCAGTGGTAAAAAACCGTGTTTTTACGCGCCTTTCTTGCCCAAATATTTTCGCCCTAGTGGTCCCGTTTTTCGGAGCAAAACCCCTCGATGAGCCGGGCGACCAAGGCCGTCCAGCCAGTCTGGTGACTGGCCCCCATGCCCCGTCCGGTTTCTCCGTGGAAGTATTCATGGAACAGCACCATGTCCTGCAAACGCCCGCCGGGGTCTCCAGCAGCTTCTTTGCCATGGCACGCCCGCCGCCCTTCGTCACCGGGCAGAAACAGTTTGACCAGCCGCTGCGCCAACTCGCCGGCCACCTCCTTCAGGTCAAGCCTCCGGCCGCTGCCGGTCGGAAATTCCACGGTAAAGCCCTCACCGTAGAAATGGTGATACCTCTCCAGCGCCTCGATCAGCAGAAAATTGGGCGGAAACCACACCGGGCCGCGCCAGTTCGAGTTGCCGCCGAACAACCCGGAGTCCGACTCGCCCGGCACGTATTGGACGCGGTATTCCTGGCCGGCGGCCGTCAGCACGAACGGCTGGTCCTGGTAGATGCGCGAAAGCGACCTGATCCCGTAGGGGGAAAGAAACTCCCGTTCGTCGAGCACATAGCGCAGCACGCGCTCCAGGCGTTCGCGGGACGGAATCGCGAGCAACCGCCGGCCCATCGCCGACTTTCCCTCGGTCATGTAGGAGATCTTCGAAGCGAGATCCGGGCGGTTCTCCAGAAACCACCGCGTGCGCTTGGCAAAACCGGGCAGGCGGTCCAGCCGCGACTCCTCGATGAACTCGACGGCAAACAGCGGGATGACGCCCACCATCGAGCGCAGGCGCAGCGGGAACGGCTTCCCATCGAGCAGGAGCTGGTCGTAATAGAAGCCGTCCTCCTCATGCCACAGGCCCGTGCCGCTGAGATGGTTCATCGCATCCGCGATGGCGACGAAGTGCTCGAAAAACTTGGAGGCGATGTCCTCGTAGGCCGGATCCTCCTCCGCCAGTTCCAGCGCTATCGCCAGCATCGTGCCGCAATAAAACGCCATCCACGCCGTGCCGTCCGCCTGCTCGAGCTGCCCGCCCGTCGGCAGGGGTTTGGAGCGGTCGAACACCCCGATGTTGTCGAGCCCGAGGAACCCGCCGGAAAACAGATGCCGCCCGTTGGGATCCTTCCGGTTGACCCACCAGGTGAAATTGACCACGAGCTTCTGGAACACCCGCGCGAGGAACAGCCGGTCGCGCCCGCCGCGCGGCCCGGTCATCTTGTAGACGCGCCAGCACGCCCACGCGTGCACCGGCGGGTTCACATCGGAGAAGTTCCATTCGTAGGCGGGGATCTGGCCGTTCGGGTGCATGTACCACTCTCGTAGGAACAGGTTGAGCTGCTCCTTCGCGAAGTGCGGATCGATCCGCGCCAGGGGAATCATGTGGAACGCCACGTCCCACGCGGCAAACCATGGATACTCCCATTTGTCCGGCATCGAGATGACGTCGCGACTGTAGAGGTGCGGCCAGTCGTAGTTGCGCCCCTGCCGCCGGGCCGCGGGCGGCGGCGGCTGGTCGGCGTCGCCCTCCAGCCAGTCCTTCACGATGAAATGATAAAACTGCTTCGACCAGAGCAGGCCGGCGAAGGCCTGCCGCGCCACGTTGCGTTCCGCCTCGGTCACACCGCCCGGCAGCACGACGGCGTAGAACTCCTCCGCCTCCCGCCGCCGGAGGGCCAAGACCCCGGTGAAGTCTTCCCCGAAGGCCCGGGACGGCGCCGCGCCTTCCGCATAAAGCCGCGTCCGCATGACCGCGGTCTCACCCGGCGCCAGGTCCAGTACGCGGTGCGCCGCGACCTTGGTGCCGGCGCGCCGCGGGTTGATCGCCGCGGCCTGGCCGTCGACCACGTGGTCGTGAAAAGCGTCCTTCACATACGGACCCTGGTTCGGCGCGTTGAACAGCTTCCGCACGTTGGTCTCGTTGTCGGTGAAGAGCAGCGGTGCATAGCGCCCGTCCGCCGGCTCGACCTCCCAAAAGAAACGCCCGAGCGAGGCATGGTGGGTCAGCACCTGGCCGGGCCCGGCCTGTTGCGCCCGCGGTTTAAGTTCGCAGCCCTCGTGCCGGCAGCCCCACGACCACGTGTTGCGAAACCACAAGGTCGGCAGCAGGTGCAGGGTCGCCCGCTCCGGCCCACAGTTGGTCGCCGAAATTTCCATGAGGATGTCGTCCGGGCCCGCCTTGGCGTATTCCACGGCCACCTCGAAATAGCGGCCGTCCGCAAACACCCCGGTATCCTCCAGCTCGAACTCCCGCTCGTTCCGCCCCCGCCGCGCATTCTCCTCGCGCAACCGCGCATACGGAAACCCGGCCTGCGGGTAGTGATAGACGGCCCGCATATGGCTGTGCGTCGGCGTGCTCGCCGTGTAGAAATAGGCCTCCTTCACGTCCTCGCCGTGGTTGCCCTCGGGCCCCGTGAGACCGAACAGCCGCTCCTTCAGGATCGGGTCCCGTCCGTTCCACAGGGCGAGCGCCAGGCACAGCCGGCACTCGCGATCGGTGATGCCGAGCAACCCGTCCTCGCCCCACCGGTAGGCACGGCGGTGCGACTGGTCGAAGGTGAAATAATTCCACGCGTCGCCGTCCGCCGAGTAATCCTCGCGCACCGTGCCCCACTGCCGTTCGGCCAGATACGGTCCCCAGCGCTTCCAGTTTTTCGCCCGGGCGGTATCCTCCTCCAGACGGGCATGCTCGGCGGTGGGCGGCAACGGTTGCTTCACGGGGCGGAGGCTACAGGTCGCACCTGACTTGGCACGGCAAAACCGGCGGCGCGCCCCGCCGGCGCTCAGAGCAGTTTTTCCAATTCCGCATGGCCCCGCTTGCTCACCACGACGAACAGGTGGGTGGCATCGGCCCACGAGGCGAGGCTCATGCCGTTCCGGTCGACGAGGGTCGGGGTGGCGGCCGCCGCCAGCGTCGGGAAATCCCCCCGTTGGACGATATAGCAGTGAAACCAGACCCCGTTGCGCTTGAAGCAGATTTCCAGCACCTCGTGCCCTTCAAAACCCACCGTGCGGCATCCGGTCCGGCGCAAGCCGGCAAAATCCACCGGCAGGTTGCCGCCCAGGCGGGTCACCGGATCAGCGAGCACGGCCTGCAGGGCGCCGGCCTCCGCGCCATGGTGTCCGTCATGGTTCTCGCTGTGCAGGGCATCGGTCAGGGCGAAGTTCAGCAGCGGCGCGTCCGCGGCGGCCTGCTTGGGCCACAGCGCCATGGTCAGCGCAAAGATCACGGCGACACCCGCGGCCGCCGCCATCAGGACGGGATGCTGCCACCAGCGGTGCCGAGGTGCATCCGCCGCCGTCACCCGGCCGCCGGCGAGGATGGCCTCGCGCAATCCGGCCGGCGCCTGGATCCGGCCGAGCCGGGCGCTGATTGCAGCATCGAAAGCCTGCTCGCGCGCGAACCAATCGTGCAGGGCAGGATCCTGCCGGGCCTGCTCCAACGCAGAGGCGAACATCGCATCGGCGGCGTCCGCCCCGTTGGGCCGGTAACCCTGCAGAATGAATTTTGCCTCCACGTTGTTCATGAGAGTTTCCTCGTAGTATGGGTGTAAAGGGGGACGACCTGGCCGGGCGCGCCGGATTCGAGGCGGGCCAGCGCCGCGCGCAGCTGCGCCTTGCCGCGCGACAACCGCGACATGACCGTGCCGATCGGCACCTCCAGCAGGTCGGCAATCTCCTTGTAGGACATTTCCTGCAGGTAGAACAACGTCAGCGGCGTGCGGTAGACCTCGTCCACCTCCTGCAACGCCCCGACCACCAGATCCGCATCCATGCTCGCGACGACGTCGACGGCCGGCGCCGGTGGATCGGCCTCGACGGGCCCCAGGTCCTCCAACGCCGTCATGCGTCCTGCGCGGCGGCGGCCCCGCAAGAACTCCCGGTAAAGCGTGGTGAAGAGCCACGATTTGGCCTTGTCGGCCTCGCGCAACGCATGGCCCTGCTTCGCCCAGATGAAGAAGGTCTGCTGGGTAAGGTCGCCCGCGTCCGACGAGTTCTTCGTCAGGCTAAGGGCAAAGCGGAAGAGCGGCGTGTAGTGCGCATCCACCAACTGGTTGAAGATCTCACCGGCCATGTGCGGATAAGAGTCTGCCCAAACGCGGTTTATTCCAACAAAAAGAGCCCCGCTGGCGCGGGGCTCCAAATGGTGGCAAGTCTCGGAATCGAACCGAGGACACAAGGATTTTCAGTCCTCTGCTCTACCAACTGAGCTAACTTGCCCAAGACGAAAGGGGGCGAGTTAAAAGGGCGGCGCAACAACCCGTCAACGGGGAATTTGACTATTTCCCGCGCCCCGGTCCGCCCGGCGGGGCCGCCGCCTCAAAGCTTGCGGAAGACGAGCGAGGCGTTGTGCCCGCCGAAGCCGAGGTTGTCGGTCAGCACGGCATCCACCCGCGCGCGGCGCTTCACGTTCGGCGTGTAGTCGAGGTCGCACTCGGGGTCGGGCGTCTCGTAGTTGATGGTCGGTGGAATCTCGCCGGTCTCGATGGCCTTGACGCTGATGACCGCCTCGATGCTGCCGGCCGCGCCCAGCAGGTGGCCGGTCATCGACTTGGTGGAGCTGATGAGGACCTTGCGCGCGTGGTCGCCGAAGACCTTCTTGATGGCGATGGTCTCGAACTTGTCGTTGTAGGGCGTCGAGGTACCGTGGGCGTTGATGTAGTCGATGTCCTCCGGCTGCAGGCGCGCGTCGCTCAGGGCGCGGGTCATGGACAACGACAGGCCCTTTCCGTCGGGATCCGGCGAAGTGATGTGGTAGGCGTCGCAGGTGGCGGCGTAGCCGGCCAGTTCGCAATAGACGTGCGCGTTGCGCGCCAGGGCGTGCTCGAGGCTCTCGATGACGATGATGGCCGAGCCCTCGCCCATGATGAAGCCGTCGCGATTCAGGTCGAAGGGCCGGCTGGACTTCTGCGGGGCCTCGTTGTTCGTGCTCATCGCCTTCATCGAGCAGAAGCCGGCGTAGGCCAGCGGCGTGATGGCGGCCTCGGCGCCGCCGCAGACCATCACATCGGCCTCGCCGCTACGGACCATGCGTAGCGACTCACCGATGGCGTGCGTGGCGGTGGAGCACGCGCTGACGACGCCGAAGTTCGGGCCGCGGGCCCCAAGCTCGATGGCGACGAGGCCGCCGCACATGTTGCTGATGAGCGCGGGAATCATGAACGGCGAGACCTTGCGGGGGCCGCGTTCCATGAGAACCTTGTGCTGGTTCTCGATGGTGAGCATGCCGCCGATGCCCGAGCCGATGATGACGCCGACGCGGTCGGCGTCCTCCTTCGTCATGTCGAGCCGGGCGTCGGCGATCGCCTGCTTGGCGGCACAGAAGCCGAAATGCGTGTAACGGTCGTTGCGCCGGACCTCCTTGGGATCCATGTGCTGCGTCGCGTCCCAGCCGCGCACCTCGGCGCCGATCTGGCAGGTGTAGTCCTTCGGGTCGAAGAGCGTGACCCGGTCGATGCCACATTTGCCCGCCAGCAGGCCGGACCAAAAGTCGTTCACGTTGTGCCCGAGCGAGGCGATGACGCCCATGCCGGTCACGACGACCCGTTTGTGGGGAGAGACAATTTCCATCTGGGATTAAGGAGTAGAAATGAAAAAGCGTCCTACCGGGCCAGCGCGGCCAGACGGTAGAACGCTTTGCGCAAAAGCCAAAATTTATTTCTTACCAGCCTTCGCTTCGATGTAGGCAGTCACATCGCCGACGGTCTGCAGTTTCTCGGCGTCGGACTCGGGAATCTCGCCCTTGATCTCGTCCTTGAATTCTTCTTCGAAAGCCATGATCAGCTCGACGGTGTCGAGGGAGTCGGCGCCAAGGTCGTCGAGGAACGACGCCTGCGGGGTGATTTGTTCTTCGTTAACATTCAGTTGGTTAACGATGATTTCTTTGACGCGCTGGTCGATGGTTTTCTGGTCAGCCATGTTGATAAATTGGGTCGCAAACGTTGGTGAAGAGGCATCACATCACCATGCCGCCGTCAACGGTAAAAACTTGGCCCGTGATATAACCCGCTTCCTCCGAACACAGAAAGGTGGTCATGTGGGCAATGTCAACCGCCTCACCGAGTCGACGGAGGGGAATCACCGAGGTGATTTTCTCGGCGGCCTCGGGCGGCAGGGCGGCCGTCATGTCGGTCTTGATGAACCCCGGGGCGACGGCGTTGGATGTGACATTCCGGGCGGCGAACTCCTTGGCGATGGATTTGGTAAAGCCGATGAGTCCCGCCTTGGCCGCGCAATAATTGGCCTGGCCGGCGTTGCCCATGAGGCCGACGACCGACGTGATGTTCACGATGCGGCCCCAGCGCTTCTGGGTCATCGAGCGGCCGATGTATTTGGTCCAGTGGTAGCAACTGGTGAGATTGGTCGCGATTACGGCGTTCCAGTCCTCCTCGGACATGCGGAACAGCAGGCCGTCCCGTGTGATGCCGGCGTTGTTGACGAGAATGTCGATCTGGCCGAATTCGGCCAGCAGGTCGGCGCTGGCCTTGGCCACCGCGGCGCCGTCGGCCACGTCCACCGCGAGCGCCTTCGCCCGGCCGCCGGCCGCAACGATGGCGGCGGCCGCCGCGCCGCAACTGTCGGCGGACTTGCTCACGCAGATTACGTTCACGCCGTGTTGCGCGAGCTGTTCCGCGATGGACTTGCCGATGCCCCGGCCCGCGCCGGTGACAAGTGCTGTTCGATTCGTAAACGTCAGGCTCATGGTGGGCCGCTATGGGACCAGAAGCCGCGCCCCCCGCAAGCGCGAAAATCCTCCGCCGGGGCGGCTCAGTAGACG
>CAZZDB010000162.1:0-9088 GCA_964652485.1 uncultured Oleiharenicola sp. | reverse complement strand
GCAGCGCCGCGATGCAGACGGGCGGCAGCGGCTCGGTGACGTCGCCGATGCCGAGCCGGATGACCGGCTTGTCGGGATGGGCCGCGACGTAGGCGTTCACGCGCTTGGCGATGTCGGCGAAGAGATAGGAGGCCTTGAGCTTGGTGAAACTGTCGTTGATGCGGATCATTGCGTGAAAAGTGGCGAGCGAGTGGCCCCGTCTACGCTCTGGCGAGCTTCGACGCGGCTCGTCCCCGGCGGAGCCGGGGCGAGGAAGCTTGATAAAGGTAATGGGTTCTGGATAGATCAAGCCCGGAACGGCCATGCAAAAGATTGAAAAAATAGACACCATGCGGGAGGCCGCCGGAGCCTTGCGGCGGGACGGGAAACGGATCGCCTTCGTGCCGACCTTGGGTGCGCTGCACGCCGGCCACACCAGCCTGATCCGTCTGGCGCGGAGCCAGGCGGAGGTGGTCGCGGTGTCTGCTTTTGTGAACCCGCTCCAGTTCGGCCCGAGCGAGGACCTGGTCCGGTATCCCCGCACCCCGGCCGCGGACGCCGCGCTGTGCGAACAGGAAAAGGTGGATCTGTTGTTCACGCCGACGGCGGAGGAGATGTTCCCGCGCGGATTTTCGACCACGTTGCAGGAGGACGCGGTCAGCAAGCCGCTTTGCGGCGTGGCGCGCCCGGCGCTGTTCCGCGGCGCGCTGACCTGCTGGCTCAAGCTGTTCAACATCGTGCGGCCGGATGTCGTGGTATTGGGCGAGAAGGACGCACAGTTGGTGGCCGTGGTGCGCAAGGTTGCGGCGGACCTCCTCCTGCCGCAGGAAATCGTCGCTGGTCCGACGGTGCGCGATGCCGACGGCCTGGCCATAAGCGCACGCAACACCTACCTGACGCCCAGCCAGCGTGAGGAGGCACTCGCGGTCTATGGCGCCCTGCGCAAGGCCCAGGAAATGGTCGAGTCCGGCGTGAAGAGCCCAGACCGCCTCGTGGCGGAGGTCACGCACCTCATCTCGGTGAAGCGCCGACTCCGCGTCATCTATATTTCGGTGGTGGACCGTAACACCATGGAGCCCCTGCGCGAGGTTGTGCCCGGCCATTGCCTGCTTGCGATTTCATTCTGGGTGGATGAAATCCGCCTTACGGACAACATGCCCTTGTGAGTGTGGTTTCGGGGTGTGAATAACTTGTCAGTCCAGCAGGATTGTTACTCGGCGATAGCGCGGATTCCCGACTGTGAATATCGACCCGGTCGAGACAAATGGAGCGGCGGAAGTTCTTCAACATTTCCTGGCTAATGTTGGAAGTCGCCCAGCATAAGGCCTTGTGATGTTGGGCATCTACCTGCTAAAGCGCTGCGGAGAAGTGGTTAGAATGTGCGCCGGAACGAAGAGCCAGAGGGGATTTCCCTCAAAGCGGGAAATCTCGAAGATTCCAGCGGGTTTCGGCTCGAGGGGAACTCAGCGGCAAGCCTTCGAGCCAGGCCCGACTTTTACAGAGTGACGGTGGCGTTAAATGCCAGTGTGAAGAAAAGCGGTCCTCGGATGGATCCGCCGTAGACTGCGGGGTTGTATTTTCCCGGTATCTTTGTGACGACTGGGGTGTTGTGAGCGCTCCATTTCCCTCCAAACCCCGCGTTGCCATCATCGGTGCCGGTGCCCTTGGCTGTTACTACGGTGCGCGGCTCGCCAAGGCGGGCGAGGACGTGCATTTTCTCGTGCGCAGCGGCCGTGCGGCGCTCATGGCCCGCGGCATCCGGGTCAAGATGCCGACCGAACGCTTCACGGTGCGCAAGGTGCAGGTGTATGGCGCGCCGGCGGAGATCGGCCCGTGCGACCTGGTGATCGTCGCGATCAAGGCGACAGGCAACGAGTCGCTGAAAACCCTGCTGCCGCCGCTGCTCGGACCCGAAACCACCGTGCTGACCCTGCAAAACGGCCTAGGGGTCGAGGAACCCGTGGCGGAGATCGTCGGCGCCGGGCGGGTGCTCGGGGCGATTTGCTACATCGGCTGCATGCGTACCGCCCCGGGAGTCGTGGAGTGTTCATTCCCGGGGTTGATGACCATCGGCAAGTTCGGCAAACCCGCCGGTGAGCGCACGCAGGCGGTCGCGACCCTCTGGCGCCGGGCGGGGGTCAAATGTGAGGCGCAGGACAACCTCGAGGCCCAGCGCTGGCACAAGCTCGTCTGGAACGTGCCCTTCAACGGGCTCGCCATCATCGCCGGGGGCATCACGACCGATGTCCTGCTTGCTGACGAGGGGCTGAAGACCCTGGCCCGCCGCCTGATGGAGGAGGTCGTGGAGGCAGCGGCGAAATTCGGACACGAGATACCGCGCTCCTTCGTGGACCTGCAGTTCGAGCGTACGGCCAAGATGGGAGCTTACCAGCCGTCGAGCCTCATCGACTTCAAGGAAGGGCGGGAGGTGGAACTCGAGGAGATCTGGGGCGAGCCGGTGCGCCGCGCCAAGTCCGTTGGTGTGCCCGTGCCACGGCTGGAGATGCTCTACTGGCTGATCAAGCGGATGATTGCCGCGCGGAACAAGAGCCTGAAGAAGCGGTAGGGTGGACGGTTCGAGGGCCCGTCCCCCGACAGGCCGCGGACGGCGACAGGTACGCAACCCGGACGGTCGGGACACCGTCCCTCCACGGCCAACTCCGGCATTGCCCCAAGGCAAACCGCCGGCACGCTCGCCGGAAAACCATTCCATGGCCCAATCCACGCCGCCCAAGTTCGAACCCTTCATCCCGGCCTCGGCCCGTCTGCCTGAGTTCACTTTCCGCGCGGTCCTCACCGGCGCCATCCTCGGCATGGTCTTCGGGGCCTCGTCGCTCTACCTCGTGCTCAAAGTCGGTCTGACCGTGAGCGCGTCCATCCCGGTGGCGGTGATCTCGCTCGCGCTCTTCCGTGCCTGGTCCAAGGCCGGCGGGCGCGACTCGACCATCTTGGAAAACAACATCGCGCAGACGGCCGGCTCCGCGGGTGAGTCCATCGCGTTCGGCCTGGGCGTGACGATGCCGGCCATCCTCATCCTCGGCTTCGATCTCGAGCTGACGCGCGTGATGCTCGTGGCCATCCTTGGCGGCCTGCTCGGCATCCTGATGATGATCCCGCTGCGGCGGGCGCTGATCGTGAAGGAGCACGGCGTCCTCAAGTATCCCGAGGGCACGGCCTGCGCCGCGGTGCTGATCGCCGGCGTGGACGATGTCTCACGCGCCGCAGCCTCCCCTTCGGCCAAGGCCGACATGGCCGCGGCGGAAGCCGCTGGCCTCGGCAAGTCGCCCGGGGCCAAGGTCATTTTCACCGGCTTCGGGCTCGGCCTGCTCTACAAGTCGCTCAACGTGGCTTTCAAGGGATGGAAGGACGTGCCAGAAAAGGTCTTCGGCGCGCCATTCAAGGCCGGTTCGGTCAGCTGTGAAATCTCGCCCGAGCTCGTCGGTGTGGGCTACATCATCGGTCCCTATCTCGGCGGCCTCATGGCGGCGGGCGGCGTGCTTTCGTATCTGGTGCTGATCCCGCTGATCAAGTTCTTCGGCGAGGGCCTGACGTCGCCGCTGGCGCCGGGCACGGCGCTGATCGCCGACATGGGCCCTGGGCAGATCCGCGGCGCGTATGTGCTCTACATCGGCGCGGGCTGCGTGGCGGCCGGCGGCCTCATCAGCCTCATCCAGGCGCTGCCGACCATCTGGCACGGCATCAGGGGCGGCTTCCACGACATCGGGCTGGCCCGCGCCAACGGCGGTCCGAAGGAGGTGCTGCGCACCGACCGCGATCTCTCGCTGAAATTCGTCGGCGTCGGCATCGTCGTCCTGCTGGCGGGCATCCTGTTCGCGCGCTCGCTGAACATGAACCTGCTGGGCGCGTTGCTCATCGTGGCCTTCGGTTTCCTGTTCGTGACCGTGTCCTCCCGGCTGACGGGCGAGGTTGGCTCCACGTCGAACCCTATCTCCGGCATGACGGTCGCCACGTTGCTGTTCACCTGCCTCGTGTTCCTGCTGATTGGCTGGACGGGCAACGCCTACTATGTGACGGCGCTGTCCATCGGCGGCATCGTCTGCATCGCCTCCTCCAACGGTGGCACCACTTCACAAGACCTGAAGACAGGCTTCCTGGTCGGCGCGACGCCGAAGCTGCAGCAATACGCGATCCTCATCGGCGCCTTCGGCTCGGCGGTGCTGCTCGGGCCGATCCTGATGAAGCTGAATGAATCCGCGATCGTCTATGTGCCCGCGGCGCAGGTCGCCCCCGCCGGGTTGCACGCCGAGGTGGCCAAGCTCAACCCGGTGAAGCAGAGCCTCGTGGGCCCGCAGGCCAGGGAGGACGCCGGCCGGTATTATTCCTGGCACAAGACCGACACGGTGGGCGGCCCCGCCGGAAAGTACCTCGTGAACGACCGGGGCGAGGCCGTCTGGCTGGTCGATCCGGGCATCAACGGCACCTACAGCACGCGGCCCGACGGCAGTGTGGTGCGCAAGTTCGACGCGCCGAAGGCCACCCTGATGTCGTATATCATCAAGGGCATCCTGGATCGCAAGCTGCCGTGGGCGCTGGTGCTCTTCGGCGCGATGATCACGGTGGCCCTGCAGATGTCGTTCGTGCCGGCGCTCACCTTCGCCGTGGGAGTCTACCTGCCGATCTCCTCCTCGCTGCCCATCTGGGTCGGCGGCATGATCCGCTGGCTGGTGGACCGCAAGATGCGGCAGAAGCCCGCCTGCGCGAACATGACGCAGGATGAGTTCAACGCCGAGAGCGACAAGAGCCCCGGCGTGCTGCTGGCCTCCGGCTACATTGCGGGCGGGGCCATCGCCGGCATCGTGATCGCCTTCCTCGCGGGCGTGCCCGGCATCAACCAGATCGACGACACGCTGCAGAAGTGGTCCACCGCGCACAACCCCTTCTTCGACGGGGCAAACTCCGACCTCCTCTCGCTGGTGCCCTACGTGCTCCTCTGCGGGTTCCTATACCTCGTGGCGCGGGAGAAACTACTGAGGCCGGCATCGAAAACATAGGCTGGACAGGCAGTTATGAAATCTGTGGCAATCTGACTTCCGGTCCGGAATTAGTGGGGTTACTGGTCGTTCTCGCCCCGGCAAAGCCTGTCGCAAATGACCTGCCGGAGAATATTTCTGGCGGGCATATGAGAACTACCCGTGCCTTGGGTGTGTTGTTTCTCGGGCTGTTTTTCCAAACGGTCCTTTTCTCCCAGTCGGTAAATTTTCTGGTTGTCAGCAAAGTTCACAGCTACACCCAGACCGATAACTCAACCACAGTGGATGCGACCAATCCTTGGAGCTTTTCAGCGCATGTTGAGGCCAACTCTGGTGATCTGAGTGGAGCTGGTGCGATGCTGACCATTCCTTCCGGTACAGGTTCGACGACGATGACGTACAATGCCGGCGGTCCCAAATGGAGCGTTAACGCCTCCTTTGCCAGCCAAGCCGCCCTTGATGCGGCATATGGCAATGGCAATTACGGCCTGACGGCGTATAGCCAGACAGTTTCTCCGATATCGTTGACTGGTGATCTTTATCCTTCCGCGCCGCTCGCCAGCCTGAGCGGTGGTGGCACTATCGCGGGTGGGATCCTGAATTGGGATCCGAGTCAGTCCCTGACCATCACCATCAGCGGCACGGTCGATCACATGGGAATAGACGTCAACGGGACGAATTTTAGTGGGGGCGTCGATGACTTTGGCGTCACCACTGAATCCTTTACCATTGGCGCGGGTTCAATGCTGGCTGGCAACAGCTATAACGTGGAACTCGATTTCGATAAAATTGTTGGTGGTAGTCTATCAAAGGTAGGAAGCGGCACATTGAATGGAGCGAACTTTGCCGGCGTCTACAGCGCAGACACGTTCTTCACCATTAATGCAGTCTCCGCTGTTCCCGAGCCATCGACCTATGCCGCGATCTTCGGGGCCGTGGCACTGGCCGGCGTGATGCTCCGTCGCCGGCGGCAGTCCGTCTGAGCGCGATGGGTGTTTCGCTCGGCCGGGCGGATTATCCGTAATCCGCCGCGGCATGTTGAGGATGACGCGCCCGACCGATTCAGGCCGGCTCGTTGATCACCGGATTGGTGAGCGTGCCGATCTTCTCAATCTCCACGCTCACGGTATCGCCGGGCTTGAGCCACACCGGCGGCTTGCGGGCGAAGCCGACGCCATGTGGTGTGCCGGTGAGGATGACCGTGCCGGGCAGCAGGGTTTTGCTGGCGCTCAAGAACTCGATGAGGGTGGGCACATCGAAGATCATGTCGGAGGTCGTCCAATCCTGCATGACCTCCCCATTGAGGATGGTTTTGATGCGGAGATCGTTCGGGTTGGGGATCTCGTCCCGCGTGACCAGCACCGGGCCCAGCGGACAGAAGGTGTCAAAGCTCTTGCCCTGGCACCACTGGCCGCCGCCGCCGTCGCGCTGCCAGTCGCGGGCGGAGACATCATTGGCGCAGGTGTAACCGAGCACGTAATCGAGCGCCTCCGCCTGGCCGACGTTCTTGCAGCGCCGGCCGATGACGACGGCGAGCTCACACTCGTAGTCGACGCGCGTGCTGGGGAGCTTTTGGGGAATCTCGATGGGATCGCCGGGGTGCTGGACGCTGGCGGTGTTCTTGAGGAACAGCACGGGATGCGGCGGCGGCGGATTGTTGCTCTCGGCTGCATGCTTCCGGTAGTTGAGCCCGATACAAAGCAGGTTGGTCGGCTGGAGCGGCGCCAGCCGCTTGCCCGGCTGCACGATTTGGTCGATGACGCGGAAATCGCCCAGGATGTCGCCGGCCACCATGCGGGCGGAGCCGTCGGGTTGCAACGCGGCCCAGGCCGGTCCGGTGGCGGTGAGGTGACGGATGAGTTTCACGCCGGGACAAAATCTTTCTCCTCGCAGCAAGGCAACGCGACAGTTCGGGGCGCGGGATAAGTCATTGCGAGAAGCGGTAGCGATGAAGCAATCCATCGGATTCCAGCTCGGTCGCCACACCCTGCTGCGCCGGGTTCGCAATGACAGGGTGGATGGGCCTGCGTTGACTCCGCTTTTGTGACGGGGCAGAATAAGCGAACTTGCATGAGACTGAGCCTGCCACCCAACCAGCCCATCGGCCCGGCTCTCGCCGTCCTCGCCGCGAGATTGACGCGGGATGCGGCGGAGCGGCTGGCCGGGGTGGCGGACAAGCCGGTCGGCTCGGTGCATCGGGCCCGCGTGGCATTGAAACGGGGACGTTCCGTCCTGCGCCTGCTCGAGAAGGCTGGCGCCGCATGGGCGATCATGCCACGCTACCGGCTGACGGAACTGGGCGCCCGGATGTCGGCCGTGCGGGAGAATGCGGTGGCGGCATCCCTGGCCCGCCGCGTCGCCCGGCGGCTGCGGGGGCGGGAACGCGCGGTCGCCCGCCTGCTGGCCGGGCGCACGTGCGGAGTGGCGCCGCCGGGCGCCGAACAAATCCGCGCGAGCCTGCTTCGTGAGTCGGGCGAGCTCGCCGCGGCGCCAGCACCGGAGATTTCATCCGCGCAATTGCGGGAGTTGCTCCGGCAGTGCCTCGGGCGCGTCATCCGGCGTTACCGCGACACGGTGGCCAATCCGACCCTCGAATCCGTCCACGATTGGCGCAAGGCGGTGATCGTCCTGCGTGACCAGGCGGCGTTTGCCGCCGTGCGCTGGCCGGACGGCGCGGGCCGGGCCCACCCGCTGCTGATGCGCCTGGCCCGGCAGCTCGGCCGCCGCGGTGATCTCGCACTGCTGGTGCACCGCCTGCACCACCTGCGCGTGCCCCCCCCGCTGGAACCCGCCCGGCAACGGCTCATCGGGCGAATGCAGGCGCAGCGGGCGCGGGCGACGCTGACGGCCATGGTCCGCTGGCTGGGCCTGGAGCGGCGGCTGCGGCGCCTGCTCGCGGAAAGGAAAAGGCCGGCCTGAGTCGGGTCGCTGGCGCTCCCCGCTATTTTTCAATCCCGGTGCCATGAAAGTAGCGGCGGGCGCGGAGCGAGCCGAAGACCCACGCCTTGGCCGGTTCGGTGTATGCCTCAGGCGTGCGTGGAGGATGGCTTGGCCGCGTCCCCATACGCCTCCATCCCGACGCACGAGCACACCAGGTTCCGGTCGCCGTAGACGTTGTCCACGCGGCCGGTCGCCGGCCAGAACTTCGAGGCGCGCGTCCACTTGTCGGGGAACGCCGCGGTCTCGCGCGAGTAGGGATGGTTCCAGTCCGTGGCGGTGACGGCTGGCGCCGTGTGCGGGGCGTGCTTGAGCGGGTTGTTGAGCCGGTCGCTCTCGCCGCTGGCGACGGCCGCCATCTCGCCGTGGATCGAGATAAGCGCAGCGCAGAAACGATCGAGCTCGGTCTTTGTCTCGCTCTCGGTCGGCTCGATCATGAGCGTGCCGGGGACAGGAAACGACATGGTCGGGGCATGATAGCCGTAGTCCATCAGGCGCTTCGCCACGTCCTCGATCTCGATGCCGTGTTTCTTCCACGGGCGGAACTCGAGGATGCACTCGTGCGCGACGAGCCCGGAGGCGCCCTGGTAGAGGACCGGGAAATGCTGCGCGAGGCGCTTCGCGATGTAGTTGGCGTTGAGGATGGCGTACTGCGTGGCGCGGGTGAGACCGTCGGGTCCCATCATGCGGATATACATCCAAGTGATGACCAGGATGCTGGCGCTGCCCCACGGGGCCGCCGAGACGGCGCCCATGTGATGGCCGCCGCCCGCATGCAGCGGGACCACGGCATGGCTCGGGAGGAAAGGCACGAGCTGCTTCGCCACGCCGATCGGCCCCATGCCCGGGCCGCCGCCGCCGTGCGGGATGCAGAAGGTCTTGTGCAGGTTCAGGTGGCAGACGTCCGCACCGATGAAGCCCGGCGAGGTCAGGCCGACCTGCGCGTTCATGTTGGCGCCGTCCATGTAGACCTGGCCGCCCTGCGCATGGATGGCCTTGCAGATGTCCTTGATCGAGGTCTCGAACACGCCGTGCGTGGAGGGGTAGGTGACCATGAGGGCCGCGAGGTTCGCGGCGTGCTCGGCCGCCTTCGCCTTCAGGTCGGCGACGTCGATGTTGCCGCGGGCATCGCAGGCGACGGGCACGACCTTGAAGCCGCACATCGCGGCGCTGGCGGGATT
>CAZZDB010000161.1:0-9263 GCA_964652485.1 uncultured Oleiharenicola sp. | reverse complement strand
GATCTGCCTCGCATCGCGAGCAGGGATGGCGGTGCCGGATGTGTTTGTTCTCGATATTGCCGCTGGGCATCCTTGGGATTTCGGAAGTGACGAGTTCCATGACCTTGTTCAGAAGAGCACGGGTGCCAATCTGGCGATTCACCTGCTAGACGGCGCAATGCCGGTGGAAGCCGCTCGCTATATTTCCCTGTCCCACGAGATCGTGTCGCAAGTGGTGACACTTGATATTGTATTTTCGAATCTTGATCGATCCCCCCGGAGCGCAAATCTCGTCGAAGATAAGGATGGCCGATGCTGGATCATTGACCACGGTAGCTGTAGATTTCTTTTCCAGTCGTCGATTCCAGCCGTGCGACAACTGCGGGCAGATCACATCTTCGCAGGTGTGGAGGATGCCTTTGATCCTTATTGGCTGGAAGGGATGACCTGCTCGCTTGTTTCGGAGACTATTGCAGAAATCCCTGACGATTGGTTGAGAGATTCGGGCCTTACGCGCGACCTGGTAGGAATCAAAATCGATACACATCTCCGATTTCAGTAAAATGGCCTGACCGATCGCCAGACCCGCCCCCATCACCGACCAGACCGATTGAACCGTTCGGCTCAATTCGAATTGAACTAACCCTCGCCGGATTTCAGAGGTGATTCTGCCGATGTTAACACTCATCAACAGTATCCGGATTTGATTGAGCCAACCCAGGGTCGCATATACATAGTTGGGCATACAAAGATGAAGACAGCCGCCATTGCCATTCTGCTCGTCTGTTTCGCGGCCAATGTGTTCGCGCAAGTATCGGATGCGGGGCTCCCCGGCGACGATTCTCGCCGCCAGTTGATTAGAGATGTTGCCTCGCTTTCGCAGGCGGGTGATTACGCGAAGATTTATGAGTTTCTCGGTAGCGATTATCGGAGGCGCGTGACGAAGGAAGTTTTTGTCCGGGGCTCGAAGGATGCGGAGTGGATCTTGTCGAAGCCCCGCATCGGCACGATACAGTCAGGCACGCGAAGCGCGTATTGCCCGGTTCAAGGGACTGTTCGCACGGCCGCCAGGAATTTCGACATCAATGCCGTGGTATTCTTCGTGAAGGAGGAGAAAGGCTGGCGGCTTCAAAACTTTCCGTTCCTTCCAGAGCACATGCCAAATTGGCCAGAGGTTCCAGAATGGCTCGAATGAAGAACGCGCCCAACCATATGCCAGTGCCAATGTCAGGGCTGCGCCCTGCCATGGCACATCGTTAACGTTAGCCTAAGACATGAACTACGCCGATGCTTCACTTTACGGTCGCCGCACCTATCTCCTGGAAGCGCCCGTTATTAAGGTTGAAGGAAAGAGCACGCCGTCCGGCGACTTTCAGGCTAGCATTGATCTTGCGTCGCTAAACCCGAATTACGAACGCCTTTGGTTGCGTCGCCCGTTCCTAAAAATTGGTATCTGGATCGGTAGCGTTGGCTGCTTTTCCACCATCCTATTTGGTGAAGTGCAACCGTTCTCGCAATATCCGTATCTCACTTGGTTTGCCGTCGGTGCCGTCTTGATCGGTTTCGGAATGGTCCTTTTCAGTTTGGGAAAACTTCCGGCGGTTCAGTTCAGAAATGACGCGGGGGTTGAAGCCTTGACGATATTTGAAGCTGGCCCGCGCAAAGCAGAATTTGCCGTATTTGTGTCGGCCGTTCAGGCCTGCGTCATCGAAGCGAAGAAAACAAAGGCTAACCACTCGCCGGAACCGGCGCCGGGCGCGGTTCACTGAGAACGTTAGCCCAAGAATGAAAAAGCTGCTGCACTTCATTTTCCTCACGACATTGCTGCCGCTAATCGGTTGGGCAAAGATCCAAGTCGTGAAGATTTATCATCTCCCCTGGAGTATCGCAACTTCGACGGCGATGACAGCCGAAGGCGTGCGGAAGAATGCAATGTTCAAGATGGAAATCACTGATGATGGCTACGCTGAGCGTTTTGTCCGTTCGCTCGCGGCAGAGAAGATGTCCGAGGGAGATCACCAGCCCGTTTCAGATTTGCGATTGGTTATCGATGTCACAAGTGACGACGGTAGCATAATCACCTTCGTCGCCAGTCGTTTTGAGTTGGGCGGACAAAAGTCCGGAAAGAAACGAACAATCGATGATGCGTTTCGCGCGAGATTCAGTTCTCTCTATGAAGAAAAGGCCGATACAATCCGCGCAGCCAACCCCACAGAGGTGTGGCTGAAATCAACGTTCGGCTGACAACTATGCGAATCCGATACCTCGTCACGCGAATGGATCTACTCCAAGGCCGCATGTTAGCCATCTTTTCGAGTCGCATGCTGCGTGGCTTCTATCTGCTCCTCACGGTATTTGTCGTATTCCTTAGTTTGCATGACAGTGTAGTTCGCGAGTATAGTGCCGCCTATCAGACCGTCTACGTCGCGATCGAGCTATTGGTGATTTTGGGAGGAAGTTTGCTGGCTGTTGTCGTTTTCTCAGCGATCCAGGTTCTCGCGACTGAGGGAAAGGGGTTGATTGGCGAGCACTCGTTGCGGGTGACAGACGAAGGCTTGGAAGAGACGACCGAATACAATACCTCCATAAATCGTTGGTCTGGGTTTCATCGTATCAAGAAGAGAGGCAGCATCTATTTGCTCTATATCACAGAGACTTCTGCGCACATAGTGCCCACCAAACGCCCTCCATTGGAGGGAGACTTCGCGTCATTTTTTCGCGAGATAGAGGCCCATCTGAAGAAGCCGAACCATGCGACAGAACCACTCTCGCCAAGCCGAGGTGGTTCATCGTAACGTTCAGGCGATCTGACGCACAAGACAGCTCATGGACGTTCAAACCACGCTGAATTTCTACGGACGCACCGAGGAGGCGGTCGCGTTCTATCGCCGGGCGGTCGGGGCGGAGACGCTCTTCCTGATGCGGTTCCGCGACTGTCCCGATCCTTCCCAGTCGAGGCCGGGGCTGGAGGACAAGATCTTTCACGCCACCTTTCGCATCGGTACCACGGAGGTCATGGCGTCGGACTGCGGTTGCGAAAGCCCGCCCGCCGGAACCAATTTTGCCGGCTTCTCGCTCGCCCTCCGGGTGGAGTCTCCGGGGAAGGCCGAACGTTTCTTCGCGGCCCTCAGCGAAGACGGTCAGGTCCAGATCCCCTTGCTGAAGACATTTTTTGCCGAGCGATACGGGATCGTGGTCGATTGCTTTGGCATCTCGTGGAAGATAATCGTCGAGTCCAAGGCGCGCAACGAAGACAGGAAATGAGGATGGCGTCGCCTCACCGATTGGAATGAAGAAACGTAATACACCCCGCATGGAAGCATGAAGCGGTTACCCTCTGTCCGATGACCGCGAACAACTTTGCCTTTGGAATCGACCTCGGGACAGCTGCTGTGCGGTATCCCATAATCACAACGCTTCACCTCATGTACACCAAGACCAAAGCACTATTGACGGCCTTCATGGTCATCACCTTTCCCATCTGCTGCATCCAGGCCCAGGACCAAGTGCCGGCCTCGGGTGCGAAAACCTCCGGGCAAGAGCCGGGGAAAAGCGACGTACAGAAACCGACAGACCGCGCCGCAGAACCCGTCGACAAGACGGAGAAGGCGGTCATGAAGCGCGTGACGGGTATCGGTGGAGTCTTCATCAAGGCCAAGGACCCGGCCAAACTGCGCGCCTGGTATAAAACCCACCTCGGCATCGACGTTCAGGCGTGGGGTGGCACGTCCTTCCGCTGGGTCGACGCGAAGGGCGTTCCCACCAAGGGCAAAACCGCCTGGTTCGTCGGTGACGGCTCCAATTTCGCCCCGAGCGATTCCTCGTTCATGATCAACTACCGCGTGGCCGATCTCCCCGGGCTCCTGAAGCTGCTTCGTGAAGAGGGCTGCCAGGTGCTCGACAAGGTGGAGCAGTCTGATTTCGGGAAATTTGGCTGGGTCATGGACCCGGAGGGAAACAAGGTTGAGCTCTGGCAGCCGCCTGAGGGTCAATAGGCACGGTCGCCCGTGAACGTCGACAACGTCAGACGGCACACCTTCTCCGCGGAGATCACGTTATGACGAATGAACCTTCCCGGAAAATTGAAGACTACATCGCAGGTTTCCCGCGTGACGTCCAAGCGAAGCTCCAGAAATTGCGCGCGGTCATCAGGAAGGCTGCACCGGAGGCCGTGGAAA
The DNA here is from genome assembly GCA_964652485.1 of uncultured Oleiharenicola sp. Classification (GTDB taxonomy): domain Bacteria; phylum Verrucomicrobiota; class Verrucomicrobiia; order Opitutales; family Opitutaceae; genus Lacunisphaera. The sequence continues at coordinate 5,106 of CAZZDB010000161.1, read as the reverse complement.
TGATCAAGTATCGGATGCCGACGTTTGTCCTGCATGAAAACCTGGTGCATTTCGCCGCCTTCCCGCGGCACGTCGGTTTCTATCCGACTCCTTCTGCAATCCGGGCGTTCGGCGCCGAGTTGGCGGATTATGAGAGTGCAAAAGGGTCGGTTCAATTCCCGCTCGATCAGCCGGTCCCGTTCGCGTTGATCGAAAGGATGGTCGCTTTTCGAGTGAGGGAGGTACGAGGGAAAATGGAAGCCCGCAAGAAGGGGAGGGCATGATTTCGTGCACCGCCTGCCGCTTGCCGCCAACCCGGCCTGTCCGGCCTCGCGGTTGGTCACCAACGTCATCCACCCATCGCAGACCCAGAGGGCGCCGCTGGTGGCATCCCGGACGGAAGAGGAACGCGCGCGCCGCTCACGCGGCATCGCGGCGATCGCAGGTTGCGGAACACGTCATGGCCTGCTATTGAATCTCAGGTATGTACCTGGCCAGATGCTCCCCAATCGGTGTGATCGAGGAAACCGGACGGCCTCCGGCAACGTCGAATAACCGTAGCGCCGATCCCACCTCCCGCCTGTGAGCGAGCCGGTCGTTCCACCATGCCACCACCGCCCGCCCCACGTTCCCGCCGCACGATCATCGTCGGCCTCGCCATCGTCGCGCTGATTGTTGCCGGCCTCCTGGTCTGGCGTCACGACCGAACCCCCGCGGCGGACGAGGTGGCCGCCTTCCTCAACCGGACGAGGGGTGCCGGCCGGTTGCGGTTCTCCGTCGACCGGATGGAAGCCCACCCGCGGGGTGACTCCGGCCAGGAATTGACGGTCGTCGCGACGGCCCGGCCGACCGCACCTCTCTATGCCAGGATCGACACGGCCGATTATCTGCACCGGACGTTCCGGCTCGATGCCGAGGCGACGTCAGAAGCACGCCGTCTGTTGTCCGGCCAAGGTTCTTCCCCCGATCCGGATTTCCGGGGTGCCGCACCGTTCCCGGCCGACCCTTGGAAGGCGGTCATCCTGCAAACCACGACGCCGGCCAACGCCACCTTCGCTTTCAACGGCGTCATCGAAGCCCATCGCGACGGCGGGGTCTGGGCTTTTGTGCTCGCTTCCGGAGGCCTGGAGGGCGGCGACCCTCATGGCGAGGCCCGGTCGGCGCTCGGCGAGTCGGCGTATGTGGCGGGCGAGACCGGCGACGACACCCGGCTGCGTACGCTCGTCGCCGACTTCAACGCCTACGCCGGCCGGGTGGCTGGCATCCGCCGGGATCTCGACTCGGCCCGCGCCGCCGCCGCTGATGGCCGGCGCCGGGCGTTCCTGGCCACGATTGTCCCGGGCCGGGTCTTCCGCGGAGCCGCCGTGGAGACGGGAAGGGAGCAGGAGATGCCGCTTTATCTGGAAATAACCGGGCTCTCGCCCGAACACGAGGTGCGGGCCGTGCTGCGCAACGAAGGCAGCTGGCATATCGCGCGCTCCTTCCAAGGAACCTGGAGTGCCGACGACCGGTTCGAGAAACCGGTCTTGCGCCTTACTTCGTTGCCCGGCCAGTCGATTCGTGGCGCCGGGCCGTTCCTGGAAAACGCGCAGGCGTGGACGTTCAACCTGGCCGTGGGTGCCCAGGGCGAGCTCACCGAGCAGAACCGTTACTATCAGTACCGGTTCCAGCCTTTGGCGCCCGAGCAGGCGGCCGCGGTCCAGACCCGGCTGGAAGGCGAGTTTGCCGGAGCCGTCGCCGCGACGGTGCCGGGCTCCCTTTATCTGGGCAACGCCGTCTCCCGGGCTTCGGGCGCCTCCGAGACGGTCCTCCTGCGTTTCACCCAGCGGTCGCCCGGCGGCGAATCGCTCGAGGCGTCGATCGAGGCGACGACCCACGCGTGGAAGCGGACTTGGCACGGGATCATCCTCTCCAACGTCCGGCGCTCGGGCGGTGCGCCCATCCGCCTCCGGACCGGTCCGACCGAGGCGGTCGAGGGAGCCCCGGGCGGGTCGGTCCTCGGCGACCCGGGCGACCTGGAACTCCGCCTCGGCCTCGAACAGGGCTCGCTGGTCGGCGGGGACGAACGCTTCACCTACCGGCTGGCGGTGGCCGGGCCGGCCGATCTGCAACGGTTGGAGGCGGCCCGCCTCGAACGGGCTCGCCGGCTCGCCGGCGTCATCCGCCACGGCATCGTCTTCGACGGCCTCATCCGCCAGGAGCGCGGCGACGCCTTCCGGATCCGCTTTGAATTTGTCCGGATCAACCGGGCCACCGGCGCCATCACCGCGCGGATCCGTTCCCTGGACGAGGTGAACATCTACCGGGAGTTCCTCGGTTCGTTCGAGCCGTCCGGCGATTCGGTGGTGCTCGACACCACCGAGCTCGGCTCGCTGGACCGGGACTACAACCTGAACATCCCTTTTCTCATCTCGCGCGCCCCGTCAACCCTGCACCTGGCACTCGAGGGCCAGGTGGTCCGGGGCCGGATCGCGGGCAATCCGCGCTGGGCGATGGGTTTCATGGCCGACGCTTTCCTGGCCGTTCCGACCGAGGCCCCGGAGCCGGATTCTCCGCCCGCCGACGGAAGCGTGTTTCCGGCCTTTCCCAAGAAGGAGGGCGCCTACCTGCTCGACCAGGGAAGCTGGACGCCTCTGCCGGCGAACCAGGCTCATGTTGTGGCCGAACCGATCAAGACGGCCGGGGACGGAGAAGGCCCCGGGATACCCACGAGCATCAGCGGCCTCGTGAGCATGGGGATGGGCGAGATCACCAAGGGAGGCGGCAGGAGGAAGGACAAGGCGAAGGATACGATCTCCTACCTCGAGTTTGACGGGAAGGATCCGCGGCCCGTCGCACATGGTCCGGCCATCGTTCTCCTCTTCATCGGCCCGGAGCAGGAGGGCGAACCCACGGCCGGGCTGGCCCCAGCCGAGATCATGAAGGACGGCCGGCGCCGGGTGAAACTCGCGCCCGGTTTGGCGGAGGGGAACCGGTTGGGGGTACTGCCGCAGGCCGCCTACGTCAGGAAGGTCGCGCCGAACGCCATCCTGCTGACGACAACGACGGGCCCCGCCACTCCCGGCCCCTACATTTTCAGTGCCGGCGGCGGCTTCGAGCTGACCGAGGAATGAGCCCGGCGAAGGGGATTAACCTCTGCCCCCCGGTCGCCTCCGGCGCCGCCAGCGGCGGGTAAACCTTGCTGACCGTCGCCAGTCCGCGGGGGCGGATTGTGTTTGGCAAGGCGGTCGAGGCAAGGCACCTCAGATTCGACGCCGGGCAACACCATGAGCATCCCACCGAGTGACGGACGGGCGGTTGAAGCGGGCCGCGCCCAGAAGAGCGCCGCGCACCTGCTTTTGCTGCCGGTCGCCTTTGGCGTCATGGGGGCGTGCTGTTACGGACTTGTCGTGGCCGCCTGCCGGCTCGCGGCTGTTCTCCGGGAAGACACGCACGGATTTGCGGGCTACGGGGAGTACACGAAGCTTTTCATCGTGCTACCGCTGCTGCTGGCTTCAATTCCCGTTGGCTTTCTTGCCGTCAATTTGTTCGTTTGGCTCATTCCGCCGCTGCGCGGGTTCTTTGATCGAGAGGCGCGGGGACGACCCGATGGAGATTTCCCGGCGTCGATGCGGGGGTTGCTCGCTTTCTCGAAGTATTGGATACCACCATGGGTGGCGATCGGCTTTGGTGCGGCATTTTTTGGGAAGTGACACGATCACGCGACCGGTTCCCGCATCCGAAGCCAGCCACCAGCCGGCGAGGGTGAGGTCAACGTCAGGCAAAGGCCACGGCCCGGCCCCCGGCTGCCTCCTTGGATCCTGCGTTGGTCGTGGCTCAATCCTTGCGCTATCCTGGCGCATGACAGGCTGGATCCTCCTTGCATCCTGCCTGCCTGCGACGGCCACGCCATAGCGTCACCACCGCGAGTGCGGCCAAGGCTCCGCTGGCATCGATCAGCACATCACCCAGCGACGGGGTGCGCCCCGGCACGAAGCACTGGTGGAACTCGTCGGTGGCGGCGTAGGCCGTGGCCACGAGCAGGGCGACCCCGGCCACGCGGAGGATTCCCGTGGGGCTGGACGGCTTCAGGGTGATGCCGGCGGCCCGCCACAACAACAGGGCGAGGACGGCGTATTCGCTGAAATGGCCGCATTTGCGGATGAGAAAATGTGCGAATGCGATGGTCTCGGGCGGGCTGTGGGGCATCAGCCACCGGAGGAGCGGCTCGATGAAGCGCGAGGTGTTCTCCGCCGTGCCCAGGCTGGTGGACATGGCAAAGATGAACCCCATCCAGAGGACGACCGGCAGCCAGTGTTTTTGGGCCCGCAGCATGGCCGGATGTTGTTGGCGAGCTCTGGTGCAGGTCAACCCCGTGGCGGCAGAGCAGGGCCAGGTTCCATCAACGACGGAGTAGGTTTGGGAAAGTGTCTTGGCGGTGGCCTCAAAGCTGATCGCCAAAGTTGCGTATTCGGCTCCAAGCACATTGCCATTTGGTGCCTGCTTGCACGGAGCTCGACTGCATTTCTCCAGAAATGCAGTCCACCCTACGAGACGCAGACCGTGTTTCCGCACAAACAGACTCCATATCTGTGAAGACGGAGAGCAAATGCGGACAGATGCAGCGCTTCTGCGCGCAAGTGGAGTCAATCAATGCGGAAACAAACCGCGGCTCTGCACAAACAGGGTCCGTATCTGTGAGGACGGAGACCAAACCCGGACGTTTGCCGTGCAACCTCGCGGACCATCGCCGTGATCCCGCGGTTCGCGAGTCTTCCGCCATCGCGCGATGAAGATCAATCGGGACGAGGTGGCGAGGAAGACGGCACAACGAGCGGGCCTCCGGAAATATGACTGGCAGCGGGTGGGGGCAGGGGGCTTCCGCCGTCGCCAAGACCATGGCGGACAGGTCTTCGCGTGGCCTGCCTCGCCGGTCAACCAGCGCCCGGGCGGCGACCTACGCCGCCACGGCAGAAATATCCTCTGAAAGGGCTTGCCTCGACCTGCGCGGTAAGGCTTTTTTGTCATTCCGAAAGATTTCGGGCTGTAGCGTAGCCTGGTAGCGCGCTTGCATGGGGTGCAAGAGGTCGTGAGTTCGAATCTCACCAGCCCGACCATTTTAACCCTGACGACGGGAGAGGACTAACG
>CAZZDB010000160.1:0-9384 GCA_964652485.1 uncultured Oleiharenicola sp. | reverse complement strand
GGCGGCAGCGACGCCGTGAACCTCACGCAGAAATACCAGATCGGCGTCATCTTCGTCGGCATGCTCACCGCGTTCTTTGTGCTGCTCGCCCGGCTGCCTGCCGGCCTGTCCTTCCCCGATGCCCTCACCATCGCCGGCGGCTTCCACAAGCTCGAGGCGGTCGACTTCTCCCTCGACCCTGACCGGCGCTATACCCTCTGGACCGGCGTGTTCGGCGGCCTGTTTCTCGCGCTGTCCTATTTCGGCACCGACCAGTCGCAGGTGCAACGCTACCTCACGGGCGCGTCGCTGCGCGAGAGCCGGCTGGGGCTGATGTTCAACGCCGTCTTCAAGATTCCGATGCAGTTCTTCATCCTGCTGCTCGGGGTCCTGGTGTTCGTCTTCTACCAGTTCGAGCGCCCGCCGGTGTTCTTCAACCAGGCGGCGTGGCACTACCAGGCCGGGCACGGCTCGGGTGAAAAGCTCCGCGCCCTGGAAGTGGATTTTGCGGCGGCACATGCCGAGAAGGAACGACAGATCCGGGCCTGGATCGCCGCCCGCCACGCCGGCGCCACCGCCGCCGCGGAGACGGCCCGCTCCGCCGCGCTCGCCGCCCAGGTCCGCGCCGAGACCGCGCGCACCGCGACCAAGGCTGTGTTGCATGCCGCCGATCCCAAGACGCCGGCCAATGATTCCGACTACGTCTTCATCACCTTCATCCTCGACCACCTGCCCCACGGCGTCATCGGCCTGCTCGTGGCCGCCTTCTTCGCCGCGTCCTTCTCCTCCAAGGCCGGCGAGCTCAACGCCCTCGGCTCGACCACGGTCGTCGACATCTATCGGCACGTCGTCCGGCGCGACGCCGCCGACGCCCACTATGTGGCCGCCTCGAAGTGGTTCACGGCGCTGTGGGGCCTCGTCGCCATCGGTTTCGCGCTCTTCGCCTCGCTCGCGGAGAATCTCATCCAGGCCACCAACATCGTCGGGTCGATCTTCTATGGCGTCGTGCTCGGGATGTTTCTCGTCGCCTTCTTCCTCAGGAAGATCGGTGGCACCGCGGTGTTCTGGTCGGCCCTCGTCGCACAGGCCCTGGTGCTCATCTTCTACTTCACGCTCAGCATCTCCTACCTGTGGTACAACGTGATCGGCTGTGCCGCGTGCATGTTGCTCAGCTGCCTGCTTCAGGCCGTGCTGCGCCCCCCGTCCGGATCCGCTGTCCCATGAGCGCTCCCGTCATCTGCTTCGGCCAGCAACCCTGCGGCTTCTTTCCGCGGCGGTTCCTCTACGCCAAGTTTGTCACCGCCCGGCAGCTGCAGGCGGAGATCGGCGGTGAGATCGTGTTTTTCTGCCACGACAGCGACCACGACTGCCGCGAGACCCAGACCACGCTGCGCCACCGCCGGACCGGCGAGCCGCAGACGTTCAACTTCACCTTCGTGAACAAGGTGCAGCGGAAATTCTCCCCGCTCTTCCTCAAGCGCATCCCGGCCGACTGGCAGCCCAACACCGCCCGCCAGCTCCCTAACTTCGTCGACCCGCGCTGGGTCGAGGCCTTCAAGCAGACTCCCGCCACCAACTGCGCCGATTTCTGCCTCGAGATGTACCGCCGCATGGGCCTGCTCGACGGCGTCCGGGTCGTCCGCTCGGGCGATCCCGCCGTGCGCCGCGCAGCGTGCGCCGTCGCCGACTGCTTCGTCGACGTGCCGCACCTGGGTGAGATAGTCCGGGCCCGGCTGCTCGACGGCGTGCTCAAGCTGCACGAGGGCGGCGATGCCTACCTCACCCTGCCGGCCACCGCCTACACGAAGGAGCAGATCAGCCCGACCCGCGACAGCCGGTTGCGCTGGATGCAGTCCGTGCTTCATTGCACGCACTACGTCTGCGGCGCCGGCGAACAAGCCTACTTGAACAAAGCCGACGCACCGGAGATAGTCTTTGTGCCCCGCAACCCCATTGACCGCTCCGATGAAGCCTACACCGACCTCCCGGCCTGAACCACTGCTCGCCTTTGGCGCTCATCCCGACGATCTCGAGTTCGGCTGTGGCGGACTGATCGCGCATGAAACCCGCGCCGGCCGGCCCGTCCATCTCGTCGTCTGCTCGCGCGGCGAAGCCGGCACCCACGGCACGCCCGCCCGGCGCACGGCCGAGGCCAGGCGGGCCGCCAAGATCCTCGGGGCCACCATCGAGTTCGTCCGACTCGATGGCGACGCCCACCTCGAGGTCAAGGCCGCGCACGCAATCAAGCTCGCCGGCATCATCCGCCGGATGAAACCGGGGCTCGTGCTCGCCCCCACCCCAGAGCAGAATCAGCATCCCGACCACTGGCGTCTCGGCCAGCTCGTGCGCGATGCCTCGCGACTGGCCCGCTACGGCGGCCTGAAGGAGCTCAGGCGGCGGTCGCCGCACGCCATCGGCCAGCTGTTCTTCTACGCCCTTTCGCCGGATGCTGTGCCGGCGGGCGTGCAACCCGTGCTGATCGAACTTTCCCCGGAGGTCGTCAACATCTGGATTAGGGCGATGGAGGCGCATGCCTCGCAGCTCCTCACCCGCAATTACCCGACACTCCAACTAGCCCGAGCCAGCGTCAACGGCAGCCGGTGCGGTGCAATGGCGGCCATGGCGCTGTTCCCGAACGACCCCCTGGTGTTCAACTCGCTTGCCGGGCTGTCCCGCGCCGCCCGCCGGTTCTGACATGCCGGACCGTCCGCTCAAGATTGGCATCACCTGCTACCCGTCCGTGGGCGGCAGCGGCATCCTCGCCTCCGAGCTCGGCGAGGAACTGGCGGCGCGCGGCCATGAGATCCATTTCATCAGCTACGAACCCCCGTTCCGGCTGCCCGAAGGGCCGCGCATCTTTTTCCATCCGGTCGTCGTCAACAGCTACGACCTGTTCAAATACCCCGATTACACCCTGCCGCTCTCGGTGAAGATGGCCGAGGTCAGCCGCGACCACCGGCTCGACGTGCTCCATGTCCACTATGCCGTGCCGCACGCCACCGCCGCCGTGCTCGCCCGGTCGATGCTGCACCAGGAACACCGGCTGCGCATCATCACGACACTGCACGGCACCGACACCACGCTGCTCGGCCGCGATCCCGGCTACGGCCCCGCCATCCGGCACGCCCTGGAGCATTCCGACGCCATCACGACCGTGTCGGAATTCATGCGCCGCGAAACCGTGCGTCTGCTCGGCGTGCAGCGGCCCATCGAGGTCATCCACAATTTCTTTGAGCCCCATCCGGCGGCGCGCCCGCGCGCGGAGGTGCGGGGCGAACTCGGCCTGGTCGGCGACGAGGCCCTCCTGCTGCATCTTTCGAATCTGCGACCGCTCAAGCGCATCGACCTGCTCCTCGACACCGCCGCCCTCCTCCACCCGCCGGGCGGCTGCAAGCTCCTGATCCTCGCCGGAGCCGACTCCGGCCCGCTCACCAACGAGGTGCGCCGCCGCGGGCTCGGCGAACGCGTGGTGGTGCGCGAGCGCGTGACTGCCATCGAGGATTATCTGCAAGCCGCCGATCTCGGGCTGTTCACCTCGGAGACGGAGAGCTTCTGCCTGAGCATCCTCGAACTGATGAGCGTCGGTTGTCCGAGTGCGGCGTTCGCCGTCGGCGGCATTCCCGAGGTTACCCTGGCGGACGAAACCGGCCTGCTCGTTCCCTTCGGTGACACTGCAGCGCTGGCCGCCGGAGTGCAGGGCCTACTGGCCGACCCAGCCCGGCGGGCCACTCTCGGCCAGGCGGCCCGGGCGCGCGCCCGGGCACAATTCTCCGCCGCGACCATTGTCCCGCACTACGAAGCCCTCTATCGCCGGGTGGGCGCGGCCTGAAATAGGTGCCCAAGGCGGCTTTTGAGGCTGCAATCCCCCGGGACGCCTGCACGCTCCCGCCCATGGAGCCCGACGATCCACCGCGGAAGCACTATACCACGAAGCCACGGGAGTTCGAGCGGGTGAATGTTCCCTCTTCCGCCGCACCGCCCATGCCGACCGCCAAGGAACTGGCGCAACTGGCGGGCAATCCTGCGCCCACCCCGCGGGGCGCCGGTGGCCCGAAGGTCGGTGACCCGAACGATGTTTACGTGCTACTCCAGCACAACCGGGCCATCGAAAGGAAGCACGGACAGAACGAGGTCTTGATCAAGAAGACCACGTCCCGCCGCAAACGCGACTATTGGCTCCTGATCGTGCCCAGCAACCTGCTCCTCGCCGTCCTGACCTGGCAGGGCCGGGGCAATCCCTTCATCCTGGTCTGCGGCCTGACGGGCATGGTCCTTGCCACCCTTGGCATCACCTGGATCATGTGGCAGGTGATGAACGACTACTAACCGCTTTCTCCGAAACCTTTCCCCGCCAAAGGCGTCAACAAACCGTCGCAAGAAACGCTGGCAGTTTGCTTGGCTATCGCGCTAGCCTCCCCGTGCAGTATTCCGACCCACTCTTCATGTCCCCGCATCGCCCTCGTTGTTCCCTTTCTCTTCCCGGCTGGATTTTGGCCGTTTTCCTGGCCGCGGTGACCGCCTCGGCGCAGCCCACCCCGCCCGCCGCTGCGCCCGCCACGCCACCGCCGGCCGGCGCGACTGCGGCCACCCCCCCGGTGGCCGTCCAGATCCCCGCCCCCTCCGCCGACGGCATGATCGGGCCGATCAAGTTCGGCGACATCACCATCGACTCCGCGTTGGAGATGCTCGAACGCTGGTCCGGCCGCTCTGTCCTCCGCCCCGCCGGCCTGCCGGCCACCTCGCTGTCGTTCTCCCTCAACCAAAAGGTGACCAAGGACGAGGCGCGGCAGGCCCTCGAGACCCTCCTCACCCTGAACGGCGTCGCCGTCTCGCCGCTGGGCACCAAGTTCCTGAAAGTCACCCCGCTCAACACCGCCCGCACCGAGGCGCCCGATTTCATCGAGGGCTCGACGCTCGGCCTGGCCCCGAGCGGCCACCTCGCCACCAAGCTCTACCAACTGCAGTTCCTCCGTGTCGCCGAATTCATGCCGCAGATCGCCGGCCTGCTCAATCCCGGCGCCGCCAGCCCCCCCGTGCAATTTGAGAAGGCCAATGCCGCCCTCATCACCGACACCGTCAGCAACCTCCAGCGCATCGAGACTCTCGTCGCCCGCCTCGACCAGCCCACGCTGCAGGGCCTAACCCCAAAGTTCTACAAGGTCGTCAACACCACCGCCAGCGAGCTTGTCACCAAGCTCCAAAGCCTCCTCACCGGCGCCAGCGCGACCCAGCTCGGCACCGGCACGTCCTTCCAGGCCGACGACCGTACCAACCAGATCATCCTCATCTCCGACCCGCGGCAGCTGCCTTTCTTCGACGATCTCATCGCCAAGCTCGATACCGCCGGCGAATCCAGCACCCGGCAGGAGGTCATCCAGCTGAAGCATGCCACCGCCAGCGATGTCGCCACAGTGCTCAGCTCGCTCGTCACCGGCCAGAATTCCGCCGCCCGCACCGCCAACCAGAACCAGGCCGCCGCCCGCACCGCCGCCGGCGCGCTGGCCGCCACCACCAACCGCCCGGCGACCAACCAGCCGGGCGCCGCCGGGGCCCAGGCCGCGCAACAGACCGCCGCCCAGCAGGCCGCCCGCAACGCCGCTGCGGCGGCCGGCATCGTTCTTCCCGGCCTGAACGGCGGCGCAACCGCCGCGCCGCAGCAGTTCAGCGCCATCCTCACCATCGTGCCCGACGAACGCAGCAACTCCCTCGTCATCTCCGGCACGGTCGATGACCTGCGCCTCATCAAGGACATCGTCAGCCAGCTCGATATCCTGCTGGCCCAGGTCCGCATCGAGGTCGTCATCGCGGAGATCACTCTCGACGATGCCGCGACCACCGGGCTCGACTCGCTCGGTCTCGTGGTCTCGGGCAACAAGCTGGTCGCCTTCAATGCTTCCGGCGCAGGCGGCAGCATCTCGGGTGCGCCCAATGCCACCAGCGGGGTGAGCGGGACCTACGCCACCCTCTTCGACGCCACCTCGGGGGCCCGGGATCTGGCCGCCACACTGAGCCTCAGCACGACGCCCCGCAAATCGAACACCAACATCCTCTCTGTCCCGAACATCGTCACCACCCACAACAAGGAGGCGTCCATCTTCGTCGGCGAGTCGCGGCCCACCATCACCAGCTACCAGAACACCGGCACCACCACCGGCAGCGTCGGCGCCGGCTACACCAGCAGCGTGACCTACCGCGACATCGGCATCCGGCTTACCGTCAAGCCGCTCATCGGCAACGACGGTTCCGTGCAACTCGACATCAAGCAGGAGGTGAATGACATTCTCGGCGAGGTCCTCCTCGACGGCAACTCCCAGCCCGTGATCGGCAGCCGCACCACCGAGTCGTTTGTCAATGTCAACAGCGGCGAGATCATCGTCCTCGGCGGCCTGCAGCGTAAACTGCACACGAACAGCACGAGCCGCCTCGGCCCCATTCCCTTCCTCGGCGACCTCTTTGGCAAACGCTCGCGCGACGACACACGCACCGACCTCGTCTTCTTCCTGCGACCCTATGTGCTGACCAACACGCCGGCCGACAACGCCGAGGCCATGGAGCGCCTGAAGCACAGCCCCCAGCATGACGACGTCCAGTCCGCGCTCAAGGGCGTGCTGCCCGTCAAACGCTAGTCCGCGGACTTCCGCCGATGATGGACGATCTTTTGCCCGCCTCCCTGTCCGACCGTCTTTCCGAGGCGGCGCGCAAGGCCCTGCAGGAAAGCGTGCGCGAGAAACGCCTCGCGCTCCTTGCGGCCGGCCTGGCCCTCAACGAGTCGGGCGCCCTCGACCTCCTGGCCCGCGCCACCGGTCTGACCGTGATCGAGTCGCCGCAGGTGGACCCGGAAGCCCTGGCCGCGCTGCCCGCGCGCCTTGCCCACGAGTTCCAGGTCGTGCCCGTGCTGGCATCCGCCCCGGCGACCGGCGACCGGTTGCCGGCCACCGGGCCGTTGCATCTCGCCTCGGCCTGGCTGCCCAATGCCACCATCGCGGACTGGATCGCCACCTTTACGCCGCGCCCGCTCGCCTGGCATCTCGCCCCGCCCGACCGCGTGCAGCTGCTCATCAACGAGAATTACGGCGTCGGATCCGGCAGCCTCGACGACGCCGATGAATCCGGCCTCACGAGCGCAAACGCCACCACCGATCTCGAGGCCGACGCCGACGCGGCCGTGGTGCGCTTCGTCACCGAGGTCATCTCCCAGGCCGTCGAGGAGAACGCGACGGACATCCACTTCGAGCCGCAGGAGGGCGAGCTGTGCATCCGCTACCGCGTGGACGGCCTGCTCGTCCCCGTGCCCGTGCCGGAGAACCTGCTGCGCTTTCAGGACGCCATCATCTCGCGCCTGAAGATCATGGCGCGCATGAACATTTCCGAACGCCGGCTGCCGCAGGACGGTCGCATCGATTTCCGCAGCAACGGCACGTCGCTCGACATCCGCGTCTCCACCATCCCGACCATCTACGCCGAGAGCGTCAGCCTGCGCCTGCTGACCCAGCGCAAGCAGGCCTACTCGATGGAGGGCATCGGCCTCACGCCGATCGAGCAGGCGGCGATCGACAAGGTTCTCGGCTATCCGCACGGGATCATCCTCGTCACCGGCCCGACCGGCTCCGGCAAATCCACCTCACTCAACGCCTTCCTCCGCAAGATCAATTCCCCCGACCTCCGGATCGTCACGATCGAGGATCCCATCGAGTACGAGGTCCCCGGCGCGAACCAGATGCAGACGCATTCCGAGATCGGCCTGACCTTCGCCAGCGCGCTGCGCCACGTCCTGCGTCAGGATCCCGACATCATCATGGTCGGGGAAATCCGCGACCTTGAGACGGCCGAGATTGCCATCCGCGCCTCGCTGACCGGCCACCTGGTTTTCTCCACGCTCCACACCAACGACGCCCCGGGTGCGCTGACCCGCCTCACTGACATGGGGGTCGAGCCGTTCCTCGTGGCTTCGGCCGTCGAACTCGTCATCGCCCAGCGTCTCGTCCGCCGGCTCTGCCCGGACTGTGCGAAGCACCAGCCCGTCGACCAGACCGCGCTGCGCCTCACGCTCGCGAGCATGCAGATCCCGGCGTCCGAGGCCGACGGCATCAAGACCCTCGCCCATCCCGTCGGCTGCCGGGCCTGCCGCCAGACCGGCTTCCGCGGGCGCATCGGCCTGTTTGAAATCCTGCAGCCCAAGCCGCTGCATGACCTCATCGTGCGCCGCGAATCCAGCAAGGCACTCGGCGCCCTCGCCCGCCAACACGGCATGCGCACCCTCTCGCAGTCCGGCTGGGAACGCGTGAAGGCCGGCCAGACCTCGCTCGACGAGCTGCTGCGCACCATCAGCACGAGCGGAGAGTGAGACGACCATGAGGCGTCCGAACGATTCCGTATGGGAGCAGGTAGGGGCGCAGGCTTGCTGCGCCCTTGAACGTGCCGCCATCGACGATGGGCGCAGCAAGCCTGCGCCCCTACCAAGCCTTCGGAGCTCTGGCTCTCAGCTCCCTGCTCTCCGCTCCTAGCTCCAGCATGCCGCGATTCACCTACAGTGCCCGAGCCGCCGGCGAGGCCGCGTCCACCGACGGGACGGTCGACGCGTTTTCCCGTCGCGAGGCGCTGCACCTGCTGAAGGTCCGCGGCCTGCAGGTCGTGCGGCTCGACGAGGAAGGCGGCCCGGTCCGGCCCACGGCCGACACCCGCCCTTCCGCCCCGCCCAAGGCCTTCACCGCCAAGCTGCGGCTGCCGTTCCTCGAGGCGCTGGTCGACCTGGTGAATTCCGGCATGTCCGCCGGCGAGGCCGTGCGCCTGCTCGCCCTGCGCCTGTCGGAGCCGCGGTTGAAATCGTTGTGCGCCGCGCTCTGGGCCCGGCTGGGTGAGGGCAGTACGCTCTCGGTCGCGATGGGCGAGCATCCGGCCGTCTTCGACCGGCAGACGGTCAACCTCGTCGCTGCGGGCGAAGCCACGGGCAACCTGCGCGAGGTGCTCGCGCGGCTCATCCAGCACTTCCGCGAACAGCGCGACCTCCGGGAGAAATTCCTCGCGACGCTCGCTTACCCCGCGTTCATCTGCGCCCTCGGCGGCGGCGTCGTGCTGTTCCTCCTGTTCTTCCTCGTGCCACGGTTGCAGACGCTGCTCGGTTCGCTCGGTGGACGCCTGCCCTTTGCGACGCGGCTGCTGGTGGGTGGCTCACACTTCATCCTCTTTGCGGGGCCTTTCATCGCGATCGGCCTCGGGATCGCCATCTATATGTCTCTCCGCTGGCGGCAGACGCCGGACGGCCTCAGGCAATCCGATGCCTGGCTGCTGCGCGTGCCGGTTGTCCGCGACTTCGTCGTGCAGGCCGCCGTGCTCAGTTTCACCCACACACTTGCCGTGCTGATCGAGAACGGCGTGACCACCGCCGAGGCCCTGCGCCTGACCGAG
>CAZZDB010000159.1:0-9443 GCA_964652485.1 uncultured Oleiharenicola sp. | reverse complement strand
CGCTTTGAAGATTGAGAATCTCCTGTCCTAACCGATAGACGATGAGGGCGAAAAACTGAAAGAGCAGAAAAACGCACCCGCCCCGCGGGCGTCAAGAGCGCATAATCGTCAAACGCTGAACAGCTCCTCGGGCTTGAAGAAGCGGGCCAGTTCGAGCTTGGCATTATCGACGCTGTCGGAGGCGTGCACCACGTTCTTCATCATCTCCGTGCCGAAGTCGCCACGGATCGTGCCTTTGGCGGCCTTGCGAGAGTCGGTGGGGCCGAGCAGGTCGCGCACTTTCTGCACGATGCCTTCACCCTGCAACGCCATGGCGATGACCGGCCGGGAACTCATGAACGCCTCGATCTCGGGGTAAAACGGTTTGTCGGCCACATGCGCGTAGTGCTCCCGGAGCAAGGCCGGGGTCAGGCGCATCATCTTGCAGCCGACCACGACAAAGCCGGCGCTTTCAAAGCGATTGAGCACGTTACCCACATGGCGCTGGGCCATGCAGTCCGGCTTAAAGATGATGAATGTTCTCTGCATATAAGCGGTCCACCATACTTTTGGAGATTCGTTTGAAAAGCCCCGATTTCAGGAATCTTTCAGGGTCTCGCCCCACGCATCGCCTGCAGGGCTGCCAGCGCCGCCTTCCGCGCTTCCCCATGATCAACCATGGGTTGCGGATAATTCTTTCCCAACCTCAATCCCGCCGCCGCCAAGATCCCGGCCGGCGCCGCCCATGGTTGGTGCACGAACTCCGCCGGGAGCCCGGCCAGTTCCGGCATCCACCGCCGGACATAAGACCCCGAGCTGTCGAATTTCCCGCCCTGAAGGATGGGGTTGAAGATCCTGAAGTACGGCGCCGCTTCGGCCCCGCAGCCCGCGCTCCACTGCCAGCCGAGCGTGTTGCTGGCGAGGTCGGCATCGACCAGCGTGTCCCAAAACCATGCCGCGCCTTCCTGCCACGAAAGGCGCAGGTGCTTCACGAGGAATGACGCCACGATCATCCGCACCCGATTATGCATCCAGCCGGTCTGCCAGAGCTGCCGCATGCCGGCATCAACGATCGGATAACCGGTCCGACCTTGCTGCCACGCCTGCAACTGCGTCGCATCCTTCCGCCACGGGAACGCCGCGAACTCCCGGCGCAAGGGCTCCGCCGGTGTTCGGGGAAAATGAAACAGCAGATGACAGGCGAACTCCCGCCAGCCCAGCTCGGTTAGAAAGACCCCCGCGCCACGGTTCACCGGAAACACGCCGCTGTCCTTCGACAATTCCCGGACCGCCGCCCAGATCTGCCGCGGACCGATTTCGCCAAAATGCAGGCTCGGCGAGAGGATCGACGTGCCCGCGGTATCCGGCCGATTGCGTTGCTCCGCGTAGTCCTTCAGCGCACCGGCGATGAACCTCTTCAGGCGTTGCATCGCCGCGTTCTCGCCAGGCTGCCACGCGGTCATGAGGCCCGCGCCCCAATTCACCCGCGGGAGCAGCTCTAATTCCGCCAACTCGAGGGATGCCGGCCACCGGTCGATCGCCGGCAAATGGCCGGCCGGCAGCCTGACGGGCTCCTCGACGGGAAGTGCCTGGCAGAATCTCCAGAAGGGAGTGAACACCTGGAACGGCTGGCCGGATTTGTTCTGCACCACGTGCGGCTCGAACAGCAGCGCCGAATTGAAGCTCTTTGCCTCCACTCCCGCCGCGACCAGCCCAGCCTTCAGTTTCTTGTCGCGCGCGATGGCGGCCGGCTCATAGCGGCGGTTCCAATAGACCGCGGTGGCCCGGGATTGCGCGATCAATGCCGCCAGCACCTCGGCGGTCTTTCCTCGGGCGAGCACCAGCCGCGAGCCACGCCCTCGTAGGCTCTCGTCCAGCCGTTGCAGTGAATGATGCAGCCACCAGCGCGACGCGGCGCCCGGCGGCCACGCCCCCTCGCCCGTTTCATCCCAGATGTAGACCGGCAAGATCGCCCCTCCCTTCAGTCGGGCGGCCGCCAGCGCGAAATTGTCCTCCAAGCGCAGATCCTGCCGGAACCAGACGATCGTCACAGCCATGCGCAGTTCGGTTCAGAGCGCGTCGTGATAAAGCTGCTCGTAGGCCGCCACCGCCTTCGTCCATGAAAAATCCTTCTGCATCGCGTGCCGCTGCGCCGCCAGATAACGCGGCTTGTCCGCGTAGAGCGCAATCGCCCGCCGCAGTCCGGCGATGAACTCCTCCTGCCTCGGCACGAAAACGATGCCCGTCCCGTCTTCCGGGCTGAGGCCGATGTCGGTGACAGTGTCGACGAGCCCGCCGACGTTGCTGACGAGCGGCACGGTGCCATACGCCTGGCTGTACATCTGGTTGAGGCCGCATGGCTCGAAAAGCGAAGGCATCAGGAAGAAGTCCGCGCCGGCCTCGACCAGATGGCTCATCGCCTCGTCATGCCGCACGCAAACTCCGACCTTCGCGGGCAAGGCCGCGGCAAATTCCTTGACCAGCACCTCGTATTTCTTCTCCCCGCCACCGAGGATCACGAGCCGGCAGTTCTCGTTCTCGAAGAATTCTTTCGCCCCAAGGATGAGGTCGAGCCCCTTGCCGGGCGTGAACCGGCAAACCATCCCGAAAAGCGGCCCCTTGAACTTGTTGCTCCAGCCGAACTCCTTCATGAGCTTCGTCCGGCAGGCGGCTTTCCCGGTCAGGTCGTCGACGGTGTAGCGCGCGGGCAGGCTGGGGTCGGTCACAGGGTTCCAGACCGCAGTGTCGATGCCGTTGAGGAGGCCGGACAGGTCATCGAGGCGCGTGCCGATGACCCCGTCCATTCCGTTGCCGAATTCCGGTGTCTGGATTTCCTTCGCGTATTGCGGGCTGACAGTGGTCACCCGGTCCGCAAAGACGATCCCACCCTTGAGCATGCACATCTGGTCATAATACTCGAGGCCGTCGATGGTCATGAGGTCCTCGGGCAGGTTGGTCAGCGCGTAGGATTTCCGCGGAAACACGCCCTGGTAGGCGATGTTGTGGATGGTGAACACGGTCTTGAGCGCGAGCGTGACCTCATAGCGGCGCTCGGCATCGCGGAGGAAACACGGCAGCAGGCCCGTCTGCCAGTCGTGGCAGTGCACGATGTCGGCCTTGAAGTCGGTCAGGCGCAGCAACTCGACGACAGCCTTCTGGAAGAAGATGAAGCGCGCGTCGTTGTCATCGTAATCGCGCTCGCCGGTCCAATAGGGCAGCTTGCGGTCGAAGAATTCCTCGCGGCAGATGAGGTAAAGCGTCAGGCCCGGGCGCGGGTTGAGCGTGTAGACATCACCCGCCAGAAAAGTGTCGCCCATCTCGATCTTCAGCTTGTGGCTCGGTTTCGCCCCGGCCGCATACGGGCCGTCGAGCACGGATCGATAGCCGGGCATGAAGACCGTCAGCTCGTGACCCCGGTCGGCCAGCGTTCCGGTAAGTGCGGCGACCGCATCGGCAAGGCCGCCGGTCTTCAGATAGGGAAACAGTTCGCTGGCCGCGTGGGCAATTCGCATGTTGCAACACTACCGACTCGGTCGCACGGTTCCATCCGAAAATCTCGGGCCCCCGTCACGCCGTGTCTTTAATCCGGTCCGCCCTGCAGCTTCACGCATGAGTTATTCTGATCGTCTCCTGTCCCATCTCCAGCGCCGCGGCTACGTCCCGGCGCCCGCCGACGCCATTGCCCGCGAGTGGCGGCTCTCTCCCAAGGACCGGCGCAAATTCGCGCAGCAGGTCGAGGACCTCGTCCGCACCGGCCGCGTCGCGATCATCAAGGGCGACCGCCTCTGCGTGCCCAAGGTGGCCGACCTCGTGACCGGCAGGATCAACTTCCGCCAGAAGGGCTCGGCCATGGTCTTCCCCGAGGTGAAGGTCACCGAACCGCGCCAGCCCGCCATCTTCATCGCCGCCGAGGACACCGGTGTGGCCCTGCAGGGTGACACCGTGGTCGTGCGCCTGCGCTCGCCCAAGGAGCGCGACTTCCCTCACTTCCTTAAGCCCGGCGAACAGGCCGGCACCGTCATCGAGATCCTCGCCCGTGGCACGGCCACTCTCACCGGCACACTCCAGCGCGCCCCCACGTATTTCTATGTCGTGTCCGACGACCCGCGCATGGGGCACAACATCATCGTGCAGGATCCCGCGAAGGCACCATTGCGTCCGCCCGCCACGGTCGGCGACAAGGTCGTGGTCCGGCTCAACGAGTGGCGTGACCGCCAGCAGAATCCCGACGGCGTCATCGTCGAGCGGCTCGGCCGCACGTTCGAGCCGCGCGCCGAGCTCGCCGCGATCTACCACAAGTACAATCTCACGCCGGTCTTCCCCGACGCGGTGGTCCGCGAGGCGGCGGCCCTGCCCGGTGAGGTCGGGCCCGCCGACCTGGCCGGCCGGCGCGATTACCGGAAGATTCCCACCTTCACCATCGATCCGGACGACGCCAAGGACTTCGACGACGCCCTGTCCATCGAGTATCTCGACCACGGCGACATCCGCATTGGCGTGCACATCGCCGACGTCAGCCATTACGTGAAGCCGGGCACGGCCCTCGACCGTGAGGCGCAGCAACGCGGCAACTCCACCTACCTCGTCGGCACCGTCGTGCCGATGCTGCCCGAAAAGCTCTCCAACGGTCTCTGCTCCCTCGTCGAGGCGCAGGACCGCCTGACCAAGGCCGCGCTGTTTACCTTCACCGCGGGCGGCCGGCTCAAGCAGACCGAGTTCGCCAACACCGTCATCCGCAGCGCCAAGCGCATGACCTACAAGCAGGCATTCGCCCTGATGTTCGAGGACGATCTCGCCAAGATCCGCCAGCTTCCCCTGCCCGCCGCGCATCAGACGGGATCGACCGGCCGTGTCCTCAGCGAGTTTCCCGACGTCGAACTTGCCGCCCTGCAGAAGTGGGTGCGCCAGCTCTGGACCATCGGCGGCAAACTCCGCCGCGAACGCATGAAAGCCGGCAGCCTCGACCTCGACATGCCCGAGACCAAGATCTTCGTCGACGCCGCGGGCTATGCCGACCGCATCGAACTGATCCATAACGACGAGAGCCACCAGCTCATCGAAGAATACATGCTGATGGCCAACGAGGCCGTCGCGCATCTCACCCGCTCGCATCACCTGCCCTCGCTCTACCGCGTCCACGATGATCCCGACGAGGCCAAGCTGAACGAATTCCGGCAGTTCCTGACCACCTTCGACATCAAGGTCGGCAATCTGGCCAACCGCGACGAGGTGGTCCGACTCCTCGCCCTCCTCAAGGACCACCCGCAGGGCTACATCCTGCGCACGCAACTGCTCCGCTCGATGCGCAAGGCCTGCTACCGTGCGTCACCCGACGGCCACTACGGACTGAACAAGAAGGATTACACGCACTTCACCTCGCCCATCCGGCGCTATTCCGATCTCGTCGTGCACCGGGTGTTCGACGCCTACCTCGCCAAGCACCAGGGCGGCCATGGCAGCCAGACCAGCTACCGCATCGCGCAGGTGGACAACCTCGCCGAGCACCTCAGCCTCACCGAGATCAACAGCACGGAGGCCGAGCGCGATTCCGTAAAGGTGAAGCTCATGGAGTATTTCGAGCGCGAGGCTGAAAAGAAGAAGAAGACGGTCTTCACCGCCATCATCACCGACGTCCGCAACCACGGTTTCTTCATCGAGGTCGCCGAGGCGGGCGCGTTCGGCATGGTGCCGGTGTCGTCACTCAAGGACGACTTCTACGTGCTCAACGCCGCCGGCACGGCCTTCATCGGGCGCAAGACCAAGCGCAGGTTTGAGCTCGGCCACAAGGTGTCGGTCGTGGTGGACAAGGTCGACCGCCAGAAGCGCCTGATCGACTTCACCGTGCCCTGACGAGACGTCCCCGGGGATTTGCAATTCCAGCTCATCGGCTTAACCTTTCACCTCCATGAAACACTACGACTTTGCGGATAAATTTCGCCTCCTCTACGACAAGGCCGTCAAGCTTTACGCTGCCGGGCAACGCGACCAAGCGGCCTACTGCACCGCCGAGGAAAAGGCTTTCCTGGCCGCCAATGGCATCAGCGTGCAGGCCCTGTACGACTATGCCGAGGACCACAACAACGGCGGCGAGCCCGGCTACGACCGGGCTCTCGCCATCGAGACGGTCCGCCGCGACTACTTTCTGAATGTCCAGCAGGGCAAACCTTCAGCCGTCGTGCTCGACGAGGCGAAGATGCCCGCGAAGACCGATGCGGTAAGGGGCATCGAGTGGCTGCCGCGCATCATTCCGAAGACGAAGGCCAAGCTGCGCGGCGAGCTGCCGGCGAGCCTCATGTATTGCTGCGGCGGCGACCGCCGTTTCTTCAAACAGCACGACATCCACCCGGCGGAGTTCCTCAGTCTCGTCTGGCGCAATCTCGACCAGGACAGCGTGGTGATCGACTGGGTCGTCAAACGGAGCGGAGCGAGGTAACCCAAACGGGCGTTGACCGTCGCAGGGATTTTTTCAGGCTCCGAGCAAGCCCATGCCATCCTATACCCTGAAAGTAAATGGGCAGAGCCGCAAAGTGGAGGCGGCGGCCGACACCCCGCTGTTGTGGATCCTGCGCGATCACCTCGAACTGGTCGGGACGAAATACGGCTGCGGCATCGGCCAATGCGGAGCGTGCACCGTGCACATCAACGGCGCGCCGATGCGCTCCTGCCAGACGCTGGTTTCTACCGTCGTGGGCGCCAACATCACCACCATCGAGGGCCTCGACCCGGCCGGCCGCCACCCGCTCCAACAAGCCTGGTGCGAGCATGACGTACCGCAGTGCGGCTACTGTCAGGCAGGCCAGATCATGACGGCCGCTGCGTTCCTGAAAAACAACCCCGCGCCGACTGACGAGGACATCGACGGTGCGATGGCCGGCAACCTCTGCCGTTGCGGCACCTACGCCCGCATCCACGCCGCCGTAAAGGACGCCGCCGCGGCGATGTCCAAGGGAGGCGCCAAATGAAACCCGCCGCCGCCGTCGTTACGCGCCGCGAATTCATCCGCGTGTCCGCGCTGGCCGGCGGCGGCTTCGCGCTGAGCCTGGCTCTCCCGGGCGAAGCCTGGGGCCAGGCCACGCCGGCCCTCGACGACACCGCCAAGGTTTTTACGCCGGGTCCGTTCATCAAGATCACCCCGCAGGGCATCATCACCATCCTCGCGAAAAATCCCGAGACCGGGCAGGGCATCAAAACCTCCCTGCCGATGATCGTCGCCGAGGAACTCGATGTGGACTTCGCGACCGTCGTGGTCGAGCAGGCCGCGCTCCGCGGGGACGTGGGGGCGCAGTTTGCGGGGGGCAGCCGGTCCACGCCCGACAATTACATGAGGATGCGACAGGCCGGCGCGACGGCGCGGGCCATGCTCCTGACCGCGGCAGCGCAGACTTGGAATGTGCGCGTCGAGGAGCTGAAGACCGACAAGGGCCGGGTCATCCACCCCGCGACCGGTCGCGTGCTCACCTACGGCCAACTCGCCGCCAAGGCGGCCACCCTGCCCGTCCCCGACGAGAAAACCATCAAGCTGAAAAGCGAGGACGAGTTCAAGGTCATCGGCTCACGCGTCGGCGGGGTCGACAATCCCCTCATCGTGACCGGCCAGCCGCTCTTTGGCATCGACCAGAAGCTTCCCGGCATGGTCCACGCCACCTACGAGAAATGTCCCGTCTACGGCGGCAGGGTCGTCAGCGCCAATCTCGACCGCATCAAGGCCCTGCCCGGCGTCATCGACGCGTTCATCATCGAGGGCACCGACAATGTCAGCGGCCTGGCGCCCGGCGTGGCCGTCATTGCCACCTCGACCTGGGCCGCCTTTTCCGCAAAACGCCAGCTGCAGGTCGCCTGGAACGAGAGTGCCGGTCCCGGCCACTCGACCGACAACTACGCCGCCCAGGCCGCCGAACTGGCCAAGGCCGGCGGTGCCACGGTCCGCAACGACGGCGACGTCGCCGCGGCCTGCGCTTCCGCCGCCAAGGTGGTCGAGGCTGCCTATTCCTACCCGTTCCTCAACCATGCCACCCTCGAACCGCAGGGCTGTACGGCATGGGCTCGCGACGACGGCATCGAATTCTGGACCACCTCGCAGACGCCCGGCTCCGGCCAGGAACTGGTGGCAAAGACCCTGAACATTCCCAGGGTAAGGCTGAAGATCAACCTGGTCCGCGGCGGGGGCGGCTTCGGCCGGCGCCTCGCCAACGACTACCTGGTCGAGGCTGCGGCCATCGCGCTCCGTACGAAAGGGGCGCCCGTCAAACTCACCTGGACGCGTGAGGATGACATGCACCACGACTGCTTCCACCGCCCCGGCGGGTTTCATTTCCTCAAAGGGGCGGTTGACGCCTCCGGCAGGCTCTCGGCCTGGCACAACCATTTCGTCACCTTTGGCTACAAAAGCACCGAGAAGCCCGGCTCGAGCGCCGACCTGAGTCCCGAGGAACTGCCCGCGCGGTTCATCGCCAACTACCGGTTGGACCAGTCGATCATTTCGACGATCATCCCCAGTGGTCCCATGCGCGCCCCCCGCAGCAACGCCCTCGCGTTTGTCATGCAGAGCTTCATCGATGAACTGGCCCACGCCGGCGGCCGCGACCCGGTCGAATTCCGTCTCGAGCTGCTCGGCCCGGACCGGATGGTTCCACCCAGCGCCGGCCAGCGCGGCTCCTCCTACGACGCCACCCGGATGAAGAACGTCGTCCGCCTTGCCGCCGAGAAGTCGGGCTGGGGCCGGAAGCTCCCCCCCGGCGAAGGCATGGGCGTGGCGTTTCATTTCAGCCACTCCGGCTATATCGCGATGGTGGCCGAGGTGGTCGTGGCCAAGGACGGCACGCTCAAGGTCCGGCAGGTCACCGCCGCCGTCGACGTGGGGCCGATCATCAACCTCAGCGGCGCGGAGAACCAGGTCCAGGGTTCCATCATCGACGGCATCAGCACCGCGTGGCTGCAGGAACTCACCTTTGACCGCGGTCGCGCCGTGCAGAACAATTTCGACACCTACCCGCTGCTGCGCTCGACCGAGACCCCGGCCATGTCGGTGAATTTCCTGCAGAGCAACAATCCCCCCACGGGACTCGGCGAGCCCGCCTACCCCGTGGTCCCGCCTGCGATCTGCAACGCGATCTTCGCCGCCTGCGGCAAACGCGTCCGCCAGTTGCCAATCACGAAGACGGACCTCCGCTGGAGCTGACGACGAAGGCCGGGGCGCTTACTGCACTCGCAGATTCCTGAGTTTTCGCATATCGATCACCAGGTCGTAGGCCTTCGCGTCGGGCGCCTCCGATCCGGCGGTGAAGGTGAAGCCTGTTCCCTTGGGCATTTTGCTGCCAAAGCGATCCCGGATAGCCGCCTTGAACATCTCCTTCGGCGTCCATTCCGAGTCGGAGGAGATAGAACCGAATTCATCCGCGAAAACGCGCTCGGTGGAGCGGTCCTCCACCTTCGGCTTGATAAGATAGACCTTGGTATCCGCCTTG